>JBDSXW010000005.1:0-195981 GCA_039925965.1 Chitinophagaceae bacterium | reverse complement strand
AACCGTGCCGCTGCGTGGAAACATCGCCAGCGCTGAGTTAGTGGCTTTGGAATGGAAAGCAGCGTAGTAAGGACGGCCAACTATGCGAGGCTGGGGATCAGCTCATCACATACCTTTTTATTGGTATTGTCCTGGAGTTATTCTGGGCGTATTTTTGGCTGATAAATAATACCGACAACCAATTTTTAAAACTGATTCATTCCCAATGCTTTCTAATCCACGAAACAAATGACAAAAACTCTATTTGCTTTTGCATGTTTATGCATTGCCAGCTTTTCGTTTTCGCAAAATCCGCTATTACTTAAAGACATATATCCAGGCACCACTGGCAGTATCCCTGCAGAAATTGTGAAAACACCGGCTTATGTCTTTTTTAATGCCGAAGACGATGACGTCGATACCGACAAAGGCCTCTACCGTACCGATGGCACCTGGGCAGGAACCATAAAATTAAACCTGACCGATACGACCTATCTGAGTACCAGTGCCAGCAAGCTGACAGCACTTGGTAATAAAATTATTTTTGCAGGAGACAACCTGAATTTCTATGGTGAAGTGTGGGTGAGCGATGGTACGCAGGCAGGCACAAAAGCTTTGGAAAGATTTCAGCCGGCTACCTACTCCAGCAACCAGAATCGAAAAGTAGTAATGGATATGGCCCAACTAAATAACGATGTGGTCTACAGCGTAAGAAGCACGAATAATCATTTACTGCTGAAAAAAACCGATGGAACACCGGGCGCCATGCAGTTGGTATATGACTTTGGTGTATGGGCAAATACCGACGCACAGGTAACACTGTTTACAACGGTTAATAATATTTTGTTTTTTATCCTGTACGATGGAAACAGCACCGACCAGCTTTGGCGCAGCGACGGAACTACCGGTGGCACCTACCTCCTTAAAGATTTTACCACCGCCCGATATGTGGCCAGCAGACTGATGCCGGCCGGAAATAATCTGTACATCATGCTGGTGGAGCCTGGCACTGGTAACGTATTGTGGAAGAGCAATGGAACCGACACAGGCACTGTTGCTTTAAAAACAATTGGCACTACTGCAGGTAATAATAACTACCCGCCTAATGCCGCCGTTGGCTCAACGTTCTACTTTACAGGGGCGGATAATACCAACGGAACTGAACTATGGAAATCCGATGGCACAGCAGGTGGCACCATGTTGGCCGCCGACATCAATGCAGGTGCTGCAGGCAGTAACCCCAACTGGTTTACCGTGCTGAACAATCAGTTGTATTTTTCCGCCACTACTGCAGCAACAGGTAACGAACTTTGGAAATATGACGGCAGCATAGCCACACTTGTAAAAGATATTTACCCGGGCACTACAGGCAGCACACCGGCAAGCCTTGCGGTGGCAAACAACCGCATCGTATTTAGTGCTATTGGCGATACCAGCTCTGGCAATGAACTATGGATGAGTGATGGCACAGGTACCAACACCGCTATGGTGGCCGATATTGCAAGTGGTAGCGCCAGTTCCACGCCAGCACTGATGATACCCGGCAACCCAGTTTATTTTACTGCCAATACTGCGGCTGCAGGCAGGGAACTGTACAAGTACGACAACAGCTTATTTACACCGCATGTGCTATATGTAAACGACAGTTCATTTACCGGAGACCTATACACGACCGATCTGGGAAACGACAATAGTTCCGGTGCAGCCAACGCCCCTTTTTATTCCCTTCCCTATGCCATATCAAGGGCCAGCGATGGTGATACTATTTTTGTGGATGCCGGAAATTATTTTCACTATCCTGCAACCTGGTCAATCAATAAATCTGTCACTATTCTTGGCTCCAATTATACCACCAGCCCCAACGACGCAGTAAATCCCTTGCTGGCGAATGCCACGCAAAACCGGGCCAGTGTTTTATACGGTGCTAAGTACAATATTGGTGCAAGCAATATTACCATCAAGGGTTTTACGCTTTCGTCGGGTACCGATACCGCCATTAATTCAAGAGACGGAGCTGTGACCTATAACAACATAACCGTACAGAATAATAAGTTTATAATTGGCGGTACCACGGGAATGAACATGACCGGCCGCTCCACAGCCAACCCACCCAACCAGGGTATGAATGTGCTGAACAACCGCTTTGAAAAAACAGATACCTTGTTTGGCACTTCGGTTTTTGTGGCAGGATTCAACGGGGTAAATATTACAGGAAATGCTTTTGTATTGAATGGCGGCACAGCCCTCAGACAGAGTGCCGCATTTTTGGCGGGTCCCAATTTTGGCACCACCAACAGCTTTAATTACAGTGGAAATTACGGCGATGGTATACGGATCGGACTCGGTGGCTGCAACCGGTTCAACACAGGTGTAGTGAGCAATAATTATTTCATCAATGCCTTGACAGGCATCACCGTGGTACCATCCTACAACCAAAATACCAACATGACCATTACAGGCAATAAGATCCTCAATTTTGTTGACGTGGGCATGGTGTATTCCAGGACCTTTGGTTCCAATGCTGGCAGCAATAATGTAACCATTTCAGGCAACGAAATAACGCACAATGCTACAGGACGGACCGTATCCATTCCAAGGCTATTACTGATTTCGAATAGTTCAACAGTGGCGGGCGCCAATGTGATTTGCTCCAATAATAAATTAATGGTTAGTGGTAATTTCGCTACCATCCCTACTACCGGTATTGCAGGCATTGAAATCTACCCCGGCCCTTCTAAAAAAACGACCATCACCAACAACGATGTCTTTTTCACCGGCACCAACGCAGTAACCTTGCCAGCCGATACCACCGTTACCCTTTACCCTTCGGGCATCCTTGTACGCACTGATGGAAGTGCGGCTACAATGGCTGCCAATTCTGAGATGACGATCAGTAACAATGCAGTTGCAGGTTTCAACCAATCAATAGCGTTTATTGACCTGGCAACCGGCGCTGGGAATACCGCTGCCATGGGCTATGGTTTGATACCCGGCGGTGCCATTGTAAACATTAATAACAACAGTTTTACAGTCGGCAATCTATCCATCAACAATGGCTTTAACAGCCAGGTGGTAAATGCCAACTGCAACTGGTACGGCAGCGTGGCGGCCAATACTGTTGCAGGAAAAATAACGCCCATGACCGTGAGGTACACACCGTATTTAGGCAACGGCACAGATAACGATGTGGCAACAGGTTTTCAGCCAGTAGCAGGTAGCTGCATTAATATCAGCGGCTTTTCGCCTACTGAAGCACCTGTCGGTACACTGGTTACCATCAAAGGTTTTGGATTTAATAATGTAAATACGATACAGTTTAATGGCACCAATGCCGGTGGCTTTGCGATTCTGTCCGACAGTGCAGTAACAGCGTTGGTGCCGAATAATGCGGTTACAGGCACCATTACCGTTAATGCCACCACAGCTTCGGTTACTTCGGCCAATAATTTTATGGTGATACCTGATGTAACAGTAGACACAGTAAACATTTGCCCCGGTAGCAATGCCATATTGATAAGCAGCATGAAAGGCAGTAGCTACCAATGGAAACTGGCTACTGACACCGGTAATATCAATATTGTCAACGGAATTAATTACAGCGGAGTAACAACGGATACGCTTCGGTTACTCAATGTACCAGCAAGCGCTACAGGCAGTAAATATGTTTGCCTGGTAAGCGGCAGTACGCTTTCAAAAACGGTAGCCATCAGTATTGGCAACAAGTGGAACGGCGGTTCGTCTACTGACTGGAGCAACCCACTTAACTGGGGCTGCAGCGGGAAAGTGCCCGATATCAATACCAATGTCACGATCACCAGCGGTGCAGTAATTGTAACTGGCACATCATCGGCTAAAAGTGTAACTGCCAATCCCGGAACTACGGTAACTGTTGGGGCAGGTGCTACGCTGATTATAAAGAATCAGTAACAGGAAATGCTGATATAAAAAAATGGCAAATAAGAGTAGCAGCATTTAGCGGCTCATATTCACCTCTTTGTTTTAGGGACGGTTTAGTTAGGGCGTAGTGTTTTTCCAGTTTCACTGCTGCGCCCGCTTTTGACTAAATGGAAGCCCGCCAAAGGCATAGCCCGAATTATCAGTGTTAAATGACAGTTCGGGAAAGATTGGCTACTCTAAATTTTGAACGCTGGTATGTACCAAATTGGTTTCGGTGCCCACGATGCTGCTGTCGCCAGCATTCAATGAGCAGTAGCCGCACCGTTCAATTTTCATCTTTCTTCTTCGTCATATTTCGTTATGCCAGAATCGGTATAATGATGGTTGACGGCATTTATTTCCGAAGGTCATTTTTTATCAGCGGTTTCTGAATTGGTGAAAGAAGCGTAGTGTGTAGACCCCCGGGGCGGAGTTTGACGCCTGGCCTGAATGAGTTAACAGAACAAAAAAGCTGATCCCTTTTAACTTTTCTTAGCAAGAAAAATTAAAATCAATTTATATTGCCTCTGTTACAAAATTTATTTAAATGGAAGTTCATCATCATCCACATGCAGGCCACAAAAAGTTTAAAGAATATTTTCTGGAATTCCTGATGATATTTCTTGCAGTGACCATGGGCTTTTTTGCAGAAAGCCTGAGAGAACATATTACGGAGAACAAAAAAGAAAAAGAGTATATTGAAGGCATCATCAGCGATATAAAAAAAGATACCGCAACGCTGTCCTACGTCCTGAAATATTACGATAGAATCATACCAAGAATGGATAGCGGCAGAAAGTATTTTTACAAACTCCAGCATCCCGGGGCGCTCAAAACGATCATGGGAATACAGTTTTCGCTAGCAGGATATGAAGATTTTATTTATACCGACGCAACGCTACAGCAGGTTAAATCTTCCGGGGGTATGCTTCTTATAAAAAACAAGGCTGCTGTAGACAGTGTTCTACGATACGACTCTAAAGTAAAAACCGCTCTTATTAATGAAAAAGTATTGGGAGATTTAATGATAGGTATGCAGCGCAACATGGCCGGCTTATTCAACCTGCAGCCTATCCTGGAAACCGTAGGCAGGAGTATCAGCCCGGTGGAACAAAAGCAGCTGGTCGATTCTCTGAACAAATTTATGCCTGATTTTTTATTAACACATGATCCTCCAACATTGGGACAGTTCTATAATGACTACACCTATTACCAAAACATTGCAACGCTTGTTAAATTACAGATGACTGATTTGAAAAAAACGGCAACCCATACCATTCAATTTTTGCAGAAATCTTACCAGCTCAGCGACTAAGTCGGTTTGGTACTAAACACCATACAACAAATAAACGAACAATCTGCAAAAAGTCAGGAACAATTAGGATTTTAAATTGTTTCATACTTACTTCGTCAGCCGAGAAAGTAATTTGCAGATGTCAAAACTACCCAGAGAACATAGGTTTATTGATCTATCCGATTACGGACGACCGATTGCTAAAATTATTGCAAGATCTCTCCAGCATACCCGTTATACCCCAATAGATGTCACCCTATCTTTCGTTGTATCAGGTTTAATAGCGCTGACTTTAATGCTGAATGAAATTTACTGGGCAGCGGGAATATTTTTAGTATGTAAGTCTATACTGGATGCCGCAGATGGCGAACTTGCAAGAATAAAAAATACACCATCTTACACTGGCAGGTTTTTAGATTCCATTGCTGATATCGTATTGAATCTGCTCCTTTTTACGGTGATTACTTATATCAGTGATACGCATATTCTCCCTGGCATTTTAGCTTTTATATGTATGCAGTTACAGGGTACCCTCTACAATTATTATTATGCAATACTTCGTTCGAAAAAGGCGGGAGATACAACAAGTAGAATTTTTGAAAAAGAAGTCCCTACAGCTTTTCCGGGAGAACAACAGAAATATGTGACGTTGACCTACAAGCTGTATCGTTTTTTATATGGAGGATTTGATGAATTGATTTACAGGCTTGACTTTTCTGCATTTTCAGGAAAATTGATACCCAATTGGTTCATGACCATGTTATCTATTTTTGGGTTGGGTTTTCAGCTGCTCTTAATCAGTTTGTTACTAATCCTGGGCCTAAAAGCATACGTTGCTTTAATTATTATAGCGCTAACAGCACTCCTTCCCGTGTTTATTTTTATTCGAAAGTATAGCTTGTGTTTTAATAAGAAAAGTCTTTGAGAATTTAAATAGAATCTATACCTGATAACTTACAAAACGCTTAGGAATGAGAGGGCAATAGAAGCTTGATGAAAAGGATGCAGCCCAAAGCGCTAACACAACTATTACTACAGCGGGGCTTGAAAATGTATCACTAGGTATATGTCGTTATCACCATAATGCCGGCAAACGAATACGATCCGGCTTTTGTTTTTATCCTCATTAAGCTGTTTTTATTTCGGCATTTTACCGGACTGGAGTTCAATGAATTCCTTGACGTTGCAAATTCCAGAACGTTTGTGGCAGCTTCTTTTTAATCTTGTGATCCGGCACCGTGCGGTGTGTCCATCATCCGCCATTGAACAGGCGCTGCTAACTCGTTATTTATGTATTCCAAAAAAGAACCCACTGCGCCGGCATAGCGCAAAATCTTTATCCAGCGGACTCTGAGTCAACTCCATGGTAATCTCAAAAGTTTCATGGCGCAGCAGCTTTTGCACCATTACGATATTTTTCCCATCTTCCATCAAGCATGAGTGGCGTCGGTGTGCAGCAACATATGGGTGTGCACGTCTTTGAGAATACCTGCTTGCTGGGCAGCCGCTTTTACCGCCCACTGAACACCACGCTGGCAGTACCTGTTGTCGAAGTTGCCACCGGTGCGGTCCTCGCTTTATCGCCGAAAATCCAATCTTGCGTGTCCAAAAGCTATGTAGGCACGGCGGCCATGGATCAGGTGCTCTGTCAATGGGGGCAGACATTGAAAGTGCAGGGCCGGGCGTTATGAGTTTCAGCATTTCATCGCCCTCAGGAGCCGCTTCGGCAGACGTAATTTTGTTGGGCTTTGTTTATTAGCTTCATCCTTTGTATTTTTATTGGGCTGCGGTTCCGGGCTAACGATTTTCAATTTCCCCGAATCACCAGGCTGTAAACGATGGTCGCAAACCCCAAATCTTTCAAATGACTTCAAATTCTTTAAACAGAAGAGATGTGATGCGATTATTAGCTGTGGCAATGACTGGTAGCGTTTTGTTACCTCATGCAGCGCGGGCTAACCCTAAAGCGAAACGTATGTCTGTTTTTATCCCTGTTGGAGAAGGAAAGAAAGGCAATATGGGAGACAATAGCATTGTTTTTAAATTGGACAAATCGCAGACATTTGGAAATTTAGGAAGTTCTGAGATAACTCTGAAACCGAATTATTTAGGTTCTATTCCCCACTTTCACAAAACATTTGATGAAGTATGCATTGTGTTAGAGGGGACAGTGACGATTAAAGTCGTTGATGAAATATATAAGGTAACTGCAGGTGGATGGCATCTAAGACCCAGAGGAAGTGTTCATTGCTTTTGGAATAGCGGTAATGTTGATGCCAGATTTATAGAACTATATATTCCTGCCGGTCATGAACAATTTATGGAGCAGCTAACCAATTTATTTATAGGTGGCAACATACCTACGCAGCAACAAATTACTAAATTAGGAGAAAAGTACGATACCCATTTCCAATGGGATCAACTTCAGGAAGTGTTGGACAAATATAAAGTCCATCTTTAATTGTGTAGGCTACCTACAATAGCAGGTTTGGCAATAGGCTGGCTCACGGAAGAACAAGCGGCTACAAATCAATACCAGCAGTACTGCCAGCAGGTGGTTATAAATTTGGCTTTAGTAATTAACTTCACCTTTGGTAACAATATGTGCCTTGGTTACGGGCTGACAATTATAACAAGCCAGCCCGTCGCTAAGCGTTACCTTAAGCTGCAACCCAATGAACACCCCACGACGTCAAAAATTGACTATAAAATAATGAGAAAATGCCTGATAAAAATCAACTAATAAAAGAGCTCATAGAACACAATGATGAATTGGAAAATTATTTTGGGAACACGATAATTCCACAATTGTTTGTTGATGGTGAATTGAAATTACAGAAATTTACACCTCCTGCTATGAAACAGTTCAGTCTGTCTGCCAATGATATTGGCAAATCTATAGCTGATATAAAAGATAATTTCCGTTTCCCATCTATATTAGATAATATCCAGCAGGTTATTGAAAGTAAAAAAATCCTTGAAAAGGAAATTCAAACTACTGACTTGCGTTGGTACCAAATGAATATCATACCCTATGTGGTTATGAAAAAGAACAAGATAGATGGTGTAATTATGACTTTTGTTGAAATAACCATGCGGATAAATGACTTAAAAGAACAAGAAAAACTAGTAGCCGACCATGAAATTTTATTAGATACTATTTCCCATGACATAAAAAATCCGCTTGCCAATTTAGTATTGGCAATAGAGTTATTTAAAAATGTGAGCCCAAATGATGAAAAGGAATTCCAGTCACTTATAAAAATTGTTGACAGTGCATTAACGAAAATGCATAAGCTGATTAAAGAATTAACTGAAGTAAGAAAGGAGGAGCATAAATATAAAACCCAGGAGGAACTTCTAAATTTTGAACATATATTAGAAGATGTCCGGCTTACACTCAATGATAATATTATTGCTGCAAATGCAATAGTTATAAGTGATATTAACATCTCTGAAATCACCTTTTCCCGACGAAAATTAAGAACCATCGTTTATAACCTGATAAACAATGCCATAAAATTTAAGTCCGCAGAACGACAACCTAAAATTGTTGTTACTACCTACAAGAAAGGTGACTTTATAGTCATATCAGTAAAAGATAATGGAATAGGCATTGACGAAAGTAAATTGGAAGCAATATTTTCAAAGTATTACCGATTAGAAAACGCCATTGAAGGTTCAGGCATAGGATTGTATTTAGTAAAAGAAATTGTTAGTAATGCTGGAGGAAAGACATTGGTGAAAAGCCAGCTAGACAAAGGAACGGAATTTCAAATTTACCTAAAGACAGAGTAGTAGCATCGGCGGATGAAGGGCTGCAGATTACATTGAGTTTTGCACTACCAGGGCAGACGGAAGCAGTAGTTCACAATTACAGCATCGCTGAGATATGTTCGAACATGGTAAGCAACGATTGTTCCTCCATTATTAGTCGTCCTCATCCTTCCGCTCTTTTTTAGGAAGCGTCATATTTCGTGGGTAAGGCGTATTGCCTTTTGAAGCAAACCAGAGGATACGATTCAGCAAGTCATCATCTCCTCCATCAACATGATCAAACTCCGGGGAGGCCGATAAAAGCGTGAACTTTTTAGCCTTACCATTTAATGAAGTGGCATTTGTATTCATCTCATTCAGGGGAATATTATTTTTGAGGGAAGCATAGGATGTTTTGTCAGAAAGGGTATTGAAGCAATCAAACATCGGAGCCGCGGTTGCATCCATAATATTCATGGGCGGGATGCCCAATATCTGTTCAATAGTACGAACCATCGACACTTGATTGTAATTGGTGTGTACTGTTTTTTGCAACCGGGAATAAGGGCTGATAACCAGGCCGGTGGTTCTGTACGCCGAGACATGATCCCACCCTGTTTGTGAATCATCTTCTGTAACAAACACAACGGTTGAATCCCAAAAACGGCTTTTCGTTAATGTTTCAATGATTCTTCCCAGCGCAAGATCATTATCTGCCACCATCGCCCTCGGTGTTGGATATCCGCCCCTCAAGGCGGCCGAATGATCAGCAGGAAGCGCCAATATCATTAATTGAGGCAACTGGTCTCCCTGCAATTTTTCGTACTCATTAAATTCTTTGATAAATGCATCTGCACGTATTTGGTCATTTAATTTTTGCCCGTCATAACAAGGATAGGTCGCTGATAAAATTGGTTGCAGTCTTGATATGGTGGTCGTGTTTTCAAACGTTACAGGCTTGCCAGCGGTGTATGACCGATAGATATTTGTCCAGGTAGCATTAGCTGGTAATATTGGCGTACACGCCTCTCCATATACCCGCACCGTTTTACCATGATCCAACGCATTGTTCCAGAGAAAACCCTGCTTATTATACACAAGTGCATCTGCTAACACATGCGGGTAACTGCGAAACCAGGCACGAACATTCTTCTCAATATAGTCCGTAACAATTGCGGCATCTGTCCAGGAATGGCCCTCGGCAGAAGATTTTCCGGCGGCATAATAGTTATCCAGTAAGGAATACTCTTTTACCAATTTATGTTGGTTTGGTGTAACCAGGTTTCCATAGATGCACAAAGATTCGAGTCCGTCACCTTCTTTCATATCACCCAAAACCTGGTCATATGTTTTATTTTCCTTAATGATGTAGACAACATGCTTAAAAAGGGAGGGCTCCCCGATTCGCTGGGGTACCGGCAAGGGCCCTACTCCCTTGCGTGGCAACAACGCCGTTATCTTTGTGCGGAACATAAGATTTGCGGCTTCCACTCTTGCTGTATACGTGCGCAGGTTTTTATGATCGGGCAGAGGAATAATAGAGACGGTTGCTTCCTGCTGGTGAATACTAAAGTTTCCTTTCGTGGGTGCTCTTGCGCCTTCGCCCTCTAAATTGGCAACATACAATTTTGAGTCATTTAATACAAGGCCGGCCGGGTAGGCTTCCGTAGGTATAAACCCCTGCACCATTGATTTACCCTGACCCTGCAAAGAAGCCTGCACACCCAGCTTAATAACAGCAATTGCGTTATCCATACCGTTTGAAACATACAAAGTATTACCATCATTATCTATAGCCAATGCGTTGGGAGAGTCTCCGGTGAAAGAATTATTTTCTCCCATTAATCTTACAGAGATCATTTCAACAACTTTATGATTTGCGGTATTAATAACAGCTACATTATCGCTGTTGCCGTTTGCCACATATACAAACTTTTGATCTTTGCTTGTAAGTATTGCGTTGGGATGTAAACCAACTTCAATTTCAGTTGCTGGCTTCCCTGTTTCAAGGTTGATTACGCTAACAGTGCCGGAAGATGTAGCGCCTGTTGCAGGATCGATGTACACTTTCCCGTAAGGAATACCGGCTGTTTCTTTCGCTGCATCAGTGGGAACGGGCCCTGCCCAATTAGTTACATAGGCATTCGATCCTGCGATGGCGATACCAAATGGCGCCATTCCTGTAGCAGTTGTCCAGATCACTTTTTTATCATGCATCCGGATTTTAGTAAGTTGACTGTTTCCATTTAATACAACATACAAATAATTTTCACCAGCTTCTTTATTGATCGCTATATCGTTTGGTAAAGCCATCGGCGATGGTGCCATACCAATAAGCGAAAATGAATTATTAATGCTTGCTTTTTTACCATCCCACACAGCATCTAAAATGTAAGAGGCTTTTGAACCTGGATCTGATGCACCCCATAAAACGTGAACAGCCTCACCATCTTCTAGCACCTTTATACCTGAATAGGTACTCATTAATCCCTTATAAGCAGCCTCATAATCAAGATGAAAAAGGAGCAAATTATTTTGAACATCTATTAAGGCCAGGCCATACCGATCTTCCACGGCCAGCACTTTATTGCCCGGTAATAATACACAGTCCAGGCTGTGATTTTCCAGACCCGGATCACCGAAACGTATCACCGTTCCCACCGGATCGATAAAACGGTTATAGGGCATCAGGATGGAAGAATTATCGATCGATAAGGTCTTATCGTCGTAAATACTGTGATAGCTGTCTCCCTGAATCACAGAAGTTTTATAAATATGGGAGGGTCTGCAGGCGGAAGCAGCAAATAAAGACACAACTACCACAGATTTCCAAATACGGTTAGAGTCAATCATGCTAACATATTTTAATACTGGTGCAAAATAGACAACTCAGTCCGTAAATATCGCTGTGTCTTCTCAATTTGTGTTCGCCAAAGCCAACATATTGAGCACCAATTGTACCGCTACCTCATCATAACGAATACCATATGGTCCATTTGGTCCAAACCCTTTTGCCAGCCTGCCTGGTATTAATAGCTTTGCCACCACTGGCTTGCCCTTTCCGCTGCGAAAACTAACCAGTACTACCGGAGGGTGGGTGAGGCTTTTGCGACAGTTTGCCAGCGGCACCAGGTTTTCCGCCGTCCCGTTGGTTGCATCGCTGAAACCTTTTGATATATCGGTGAACTTACGGGTAAGTTAGGGTTGATGGTATTAGCCGATGCAGGTGCATCACTAACCAGGAAAACGACTTTATCCGCAACTTCTTTTCACTCACTTTATCGTTGGGCTTATCGCTAAATTCGTAAAGGCCCTGCAATTCGTAGGCGTAATAATTGCCGGTCAATATCTTATTCCCCTCCGCGCCGCGGACTTTCCATTGCGCCATAAAGGGCTTTGAACTCGCGGATAAACGTAATGCCCGGGATCTCATTGGTTATAAATCAAATGATTTACTGATGGCTATCGACGCCGACGAGCCACCCACCTGTATGGTGTAAGTGCCTTTCTCAGTAGCCCAGACTTTCTTAGCCTCATCATAATATTGAAAAGCATCCTTATGCAACTGAAGTTGCACCTGCCTGGTTTCGCCGGGCTTTAGGAAAACTTTTTCAAAACCTTTTAGTTCTTTTTCAGCTCTTGTAATTTTTGATTGTTCTTTGTGAACATACAACTGCGCAATTTCTCCGCCATAGGTTTTCCCGGTATTGGTAACGGTAAATGTGGCGGTAACATTACCCGAAGCGTCATTAGCAAGTTTCAAATCGCGATATGCAAAACTGGTGTAGGACAAACCATGGCCAAATGCAAATTGGGGTGCTATTTTGTAGGTATCGTAGTAGCGGTATCCGACAAAAATATCTTCCCTGTAAACTGCTACCCCATTCTTTCCGGGAAAATCGCCCAGCTTATGCGCAGGTACATCTTCCAGTAATTTGGGGAAAGTTACCGGCAGCTTTCCCGAAGGATTTACCTTACCAAAAAGAACATCGGCAAGGGCTGTGCCCCCTTCCATTCCACCATACCAGGTTGCCAATATGGCTTTTGTATTGTTTACCCATTGTGTCATATCCACCGGGCCGCCACCCATCAACACCAGGATGGTATTGGGGTTTGCTTTAAGAACTGCCTTTATCAATTCATCCTGGCCAAAAGGCAATTGCATATCGGATTTATCGGCACCCTCTGCATCAAAAGCATTATCACTCCATTTGTTATAGTCGTAGCCATGTGTCCAGCCGCCCACAATAATGGCCACATCCGCGTTCTTTGCTGCTGCTACGGCTTCGTTGATCAACTCATCATTTGCCTTGGCATTTCGGTAAGTATTATACCCTTCGGCGTAATTGATACTGATGCCTCCTGCTACATTTTTAAGGCCCTCCAGCGGTGTGATTTCATACAAAGCTTTTACCTGCGAACTACCGCCGCCCATACTTTGTTTGCGGATGGCATTGTTACCGATAACTGCTATCGATTTTACCGATGACAAGTTCAATGGCAAAAGATGGTTGTCATTTTTTAATAACACGATGGATTCTTCTGCCACCTTTTTTGCAACGGCAATATGCGCTTCCGATCCATACTCACCGGGCGATGTTTTGGTAATGGTGCTGGCAGCAAACATCACCCGTAAAATACGACGGACCTTATCGTCCAGCACAGACATGGGCACCGTACCGTTTTGAAACAATTCATAGGCCGGGTTGGCCATAAAAAACCGGTCGTACACAGTATTGGCTGCTTTGCCGACACCTGTTTTGGGAAACGCCGTTACCACCTAAAACAAGATCGGTACCCATTTCAAGATCGGTGCCATTGAGGAGCGCTTCTTTGGTGTCGTGTACGCCGCCCCAATCGCTCATCACTAATCCTTTGAAACCGAATTCACCCTTTAGCACTTCATTAACCAGGTAATCGTTGTGTACACAAAACTGACCCCTGAATTTATTGTATGCGCCCATCACGGTGAGCACGCCGGCTTCGGTTACGGCTGACTTAAATCCCGGCAGGTAAATTTCACGAAGTGCCCGTTCACTCATTTGCACATCTACACTGCCCCGGTCTACCTCTTCATTATTGGCCAGGAAATGTTTGACACAGGCAGCTACACCCTGACTTTGTACGCCTTTGATATAACCAACTGCAAGCCGGGACACCAGGTAGGGATCCTCACTTTGGTATTCAAAATTTCTACCATTTAACGGCGACCGCATAATATTGATGCCGGGCCCCAGAATTACATCCTTGCCCCTGTATTTTGCTTCACTGCCTAATACCTCGCCGAATTCAAATCCGAGTTTGGTATTCCAGGTAGCAGCCAGTGCGATACCTACCGGCAAATAGGTGCCGGAATCATTTACATTCTGACTATTGCCCCAGCCACGACCATGTTCCAGCCTTACGCCATGGGGGCCATCACTAGTAACCAGTTCGGGTATACCCAACCGCGGAACGCCAGCACTGGTAAAAGAGGAGTTGCCATGTATCATGTTGACCTTTTCCTGCAGCGTCATTTTCTTGATAAGGGAATTGATTTTTGCATCATTGGCTAAAGTAATAGTTCCGCTTTGTGCAGCGGCTGCAAAGGCTAGCAGTGCCCCCATATTTGCTAAGAGAATTTTCTTCCTGATCATCATCATACTTGTTTTTTTTACAGCTATTGCTTATTTTATTTTACCAAAGAACACATGTTCTGAAATTCGCCTATCATCTAAAAACTGGATGATGGTAGCAGGGCCTAAATTCTGTGGAGCGGTCCACGAACGCAATGCCCAGGTTATTTTTTTATCGGGTGTTACTTCTACAAACTGCACGGGCAGGTTGGTACTGTCAGTCTTTCCGTTCCATTGACTAAACCAGGTATTGAAAACGATATTTCCATTGGGCCTGCGAATGGCAAGCTGCGGTGAATTAAAAACATAATCCGGCAAATCGGTGTAAGGTAATATCCATGCCGTATCACCTGCAGGAGTCATTTCTTTGACACTACCCTTACAGTTCACCAAAAAATTTCCATTATCCAACGGTTCGGCGCCCCATATGTCAGGTACTTTTACGGAGTTGATTAACTGTCCGTCAAAATTGTATTCATTTACCAAACCCATATCCATATGGCTTACCAGCAACGTACCTTTCTTTGTAAGCCTAGCGTGGCGAAACTGGCCGTGTACGCTTTTTGAATTACCAATGGGGATCATAAACTCCTTTACCGTTTCACCGGTTAGGATGTGAACTACTTTTACCCTGCCCGTATCCCCATTTTCCACGTACAGAATATGCTTTTTGCCAATAGGCTGTGCCGTATGTATTTCATGACCTTTGGGTGCATCGTAATGCCAAAGTATTTTCTTAGTGGCGTTTATTAAGGTGATACCGTACTGGTGCGCAAACAATACATTTCCGTTGGTCATTAAAATGGCATCACTTATTTCGCCCTTTGCGGTATCGTGATAAGCCCATACGATTTCACCTTTTTTTACAATATACATATCCTGGGTTTTGGCTTCACCAGCATAAAAAAAATCGTATTGGACGATACCTTTTCCGGGCAGGTCTTTAGGAGATAAAAGTTTTTTAGCAGCAGTATTTATTTGTGCAGCCACAAGGTTAGTTATTCCAGAAACCACCAGCAGGCTGGCAAGTAATTTCATCATAGCATTGCATTATTTAACGCCGAAATCGAAAAGTAAAGTACCGCTCACCCGGGTGACAGAAGGCGGATTTTTTTGTGCCTGCGGACCCATCGTTTCAGGCTTATTAAACTTGGTGCCAATCGGGCTGATGGCGTTGAAAAAACCAATGGTATTACCAGGAAATGCCGGGCTGGTATTGGTATTTTTAGCACCTGCCGGCTTGGCTGGCTCGAGCATTTGCCAGTAGCTATTTTCTTCTGTGGTGTAAATGGTAAAGTTGGATTCTTTATTTTGAACCGTGGCCCAATACACTTCCGAATGCCAGCCTTTAAACTCAGGATAGATCCATCTTTCGCCGGTGATAGCATCGTTATAATCTTTCTGCCACACGCCCAGTTTCAACCCTTCCAGCCTGTTCTTCCACACATGATACGGCCCGCGTCCCAGCCATTTCATGCCGGTAATTTTTTCTTCGGGGTAATTAAAAGTGATGCCTGCAAAATCATGGGCTTTTTCCATACTGTACTGATAACTAAGTCGTGGAAGTTTGCCTTTTTCAAAGATCCATTTTACGGTAAAATGATTGGAGTCCTGGTACACAGGCTCAACGATAAACTGATTGCCCTGCTGCGAATGTTTAAATGATTCAAGCACCAGCGACACGCCCGCAAACGATGGGCCGTTACTTAGCGAAATGGTAGTCGCTGCATTAACAACACTGGTGAGAAAGCCGGTTGATTTGTCGAAATGATAGGTGATGCCATCGCAGTTGATATCAAAAATACCCCCTGCGTCTTTTGTGGTAATGGCCGTGTTAACAACGACTGCATTGGAAGTTGCTCCTATCTTCTTTGGTGGCTGAATTGCCCAGCTCCAGGCAAAAATTTCATTGTTGTTCCAATCGTATGCTGACAGGTAAAAGGCATCCGCTTTGCTGAAAGCATTGCCCATATTAATTTTAATAGAACCGCTTTCGTTTGGTTCCATAGATACAGTTGCTGCCACCCCTTTTGAAATAACCCTGGCATTCGTAGTTTTATCTTTTGCACCAGGGAACTGCACCAACTTCCATTCGAACCTGCATTTGTTCAGGTTGGTGTAGATATAGTGATTGGAAACGGGGATCGTGCCGTCGAAATTTATTGGCAATTTTTTTGTCTCAATCTGCACCGGACTCCATATTTCTTTGATGGCATAATAGCTGCCTTCTTTCTCCCGGTGAGGCCCGACAATGCCGTCCGGCGCTAAATTGCCCTGCACATCGATACTGTCATGCCTGTCGGCCCGCACCACGCCTTCATCATGCAAGGACCATAGAAAGCCACCAGCACTGATCGGGCTTTTCATCATGGTGCTCCAGAAATCGCTGAGTGAAGCACCATGCCCGCCATCAAATAATCCATGCATAAATTCTGTCGGAAAAAACACTTCCTTCTCTGCCAATAGCTGGTTGAGCAATTTAAAATCGGGATAGTGTTTGGTATTGGTGCCGTATATCTTTTCCCAGGGATGAATCACCAGGCGCTTCTGCGGATCGTACAAATCATAATCACGATCTACCGATCTGTTCCAACCGCCTTCGTTGCCGTTATCCCAGATCACGATGCTCGGATGGTTGACATCTCTTACTACCAGTTCTTTTACCAATCTTACAGCCGTCACGGTATCATAAGCTTTCTGCCAGCCGGTTAATTCATCCAATACAAATAAACCGAGGCTATCGCACAAGTCTAAAAACTCCTTGTCGGGCGGATAATGGCTCATCCGAACCGCATTCATGTTCATGCCTTTGATCGCTGCAATATCAATCAGGTGAATGGCGCGGCTAAGCGTACGCCCGCTCTCGGGCCATTCGCTGTGGCGGCAAACACCTTTGAATATTACCTTTTTATCGTTCACATAAAAGCCGTCATGCAGCCGCAGTTCTGTGGTTCGGAAACCGAAGCGCTGTTTGTATTCATGAATCGTTTTGGCACCCTGTTTTATCGAAACAATCACCTGGTACAAATTCGGCTGCTCCGGGTTCCACAACTTAATACCGCCAAAATGATGGTGGAGCATACTATCGCCCGGCATTAGCTGAAAGGCTTTATCTACCGGCTTTCCAGCCAGGTCAGCTACTTGCGCTTCTATTGTTTGGCCAGAGTTGACATTGGCAAAAACCTGCATATTAAAATCACCATTTGCTTTTGCGTCCAGTGCTACGCGATCAATAAAATTGGGGGGTAATATCTGCAGGTACACAGGTCGGAAGATGCCGCCAAATAACCAAAAATCGGACTGCCGTTCGGCGTGGTTAATGGATTCATTGGCTGAGTGGCGGCTCACTTTTACTTCAAGTGTGTTGTCGGTGCCAAATTTTACCAAACTACTGATATCGTATTTAAACTCATAGAAGCCGCCCTGGTGAACCGGGCCTGCGGATACGCCATTAATTTTCACTTCTGTATCAGTCATGCTAGCTTCAAAAACAATGATGATCTTCTTGCCTTTAACCTGCGGGGAAAGCTTGAATTGGTGCTTGTAAAAACCCTGCTCCGGGTTATCATTGTCCCTGGAATACATATAGCTTCCAAAACCCTGCATCTCCCAATTGGAGGGCACTGGAATGGTGGACCATTTACCGCTATTACGGCCAGCGCTGCACATAAAATCCCAGTTGATAGTGTGGTCTTTATCTTTGCCAGATAGATACTGAATAGTCGTTTGCTGGGCCTGTACCTGTTGTAACAGACTGCATGATATCGCCATCATGGTCAACCGGAATGTTCTTCTACTTTGTATAATAACTTTCATGATTTTTAAATCTATAACCGATTGTCAAAACTTTTCTATTTTTTATAAATTCTTGCAGCCCAGCCTCCGCCATTTGACAGGTGAACCTTTAGTTTATCTGTAGCGGACACAGCTATAACTTCCTTTTTATAGTCGGTAGCATCCCTATCAGCATTGACGCCATCCATAAAAATCTCTGCTTCGTAGGTACCGGGTCCTAAAAAGGAACAGTCAAATACCAGATCTTGCGCATCCCAGCTTCCCATTGCACCTGCATACCATGTAGACCTGTTTTTACGGGCCAACATCACATGCGCCCCAACCTTACCGGAAAGTGCAACGGTTTCATCAAACGTGGTAGGGATTTGTGCGATGAAATCTGTACACTCCTGTTCTTTCATATAGGCCGTGGGGTTATCCGCTAGCATTTGTAATGGCGCTTCAAATACGACATACATCGCCAGTTGGTGACACCTTGTACCCTGGCTCATGGGTAAAGAATTATTTGGCCTGAAATAACTTTTTGTAGCATTGCGCATGGCACCAGGTGTATAGTCCATGGGGCCAGCTACCATCCGGATAAAGGGTATTGTTACATCATAATGTGGCACATCATCTGCTGGCGTCCACTTGCTATTTTCCAGGCCTTTTACGCCTTCAAAATTGAGTACATTCGGAAAAGTCTTTTGCAAACCGGTTGGCTTGTACGTTCCATGAAAATCCAACAGCAATTTATACTCCGACGCATTTTTAGATATCTCATATAAGGAAGCCACCATTTTTTGATCATCCCGATCCATGAAATCTACTTTAAATCCTTTGATACCCATAGCGGAATAATGCCTGAAAGCCTCATCCATTTTCTGATCTACTGCGTACCAGGAAGCCCACAGAATAATACCCACATTTTTTTGCTTACCATAGGCCACCAGCTCGGGTACGTTTACTACAGCAGTCGGTTTCATCAGGTCCATATCGTCGCTCCAGCCTTCATCAAGTATGATATATTCCAGGTGATTTTTTGCGGCAAAATCAATATAATATTTATAGGTAGGCGTATTGATACCTGCCTTAAAATCCACATGGGTAATGTTCCAGTCGTTCCACCAATCCCAGGCTACCTTTCCGGGCTTTATCCAACTGACATCAGCAATACGGCTTGGTGGGGATAGCTTCTGAATCATATCGTTGTTGAGCAGGTCTTTGTCATTTTCGCTGATGACCACAGTCCGCCAGGGGAACATTCGTGTGCCATTGGTCTTTGCTATAAACCCTGCCCGTTTGCCGACCATTGTATTCAGCTTATTATACCCACCCTGAAAAACAGTTAGTGGATATTGGGCAAACAAACCTTTTACGCCGCGATTGCCCGAGGTAACAAACATACCTGGATAGTCTTCTACATCGGCTTCAAGAATAACTGCTTTTTTACCGTGGCCCGCCGTAGCAAGTATCGGTAAAAATGCCAGTGAATCTTTCACCATTTTTGATACAGGTATCTCATCATATAATGCTTCGTAGGATTGGACAAATTGTTCACTGCCCCGGAGGTCTCTTACAAAGGGCAGGTAGCAAACAGCATCTTTTTCAAAATTAAAAACAGCCTGCTCATTGTTGATCAGGAGGCTATCTTTCCTGGTGGTAAAAAAACGGTACGCCATTCCATCATTATAAGCCCTGAAAACGAGGCCGTATCCGGCTTTGCAGTTGATGGTTAGCTGATTGCAATAATTGTTTACCATTGCCTTTTTATAAAAATTGGCCTTGAAAGATTCATTGATGGTCTCCCTTTTTGTGGAAACGATAATCGGAGCAGCACCGAGTATTTCACCATTTTCCAATTGCAAAGAAATAGGCGAAGGCGTGATGATACTATCGGCCTGATGGTTAACAGACCAGGATATTACCTGGCCGACGTTTACGATTACGACTACTTTATTATCCGGAGACGCCAGGCTAAAAATTGTTGCTTTTTGCTGGGCAAAAAGGGATACAGCGAAAGTAGCAAGGACGGTTGCAATACAACCAGATTTATACATGTTCATATTCTATCTATTGGGTAACTGCAGGCCGGGTATTAGCCGGTGAAGCTGTGATTGTAAGGGTTGCCTGTTTTAAACCATTTGAGGTAGCAGTGATAAGGATGTCGCCCTCACCGCCTGTGGATTGAACAATTACTTGTGCCAGGCCGTTGAACAAACTACGTTTCCATTGGGCGGCAGGTGATACAACCTGGAACAAACCTGGATTCATATTGATATTATCCCAGCTTTGCTTTTTAAGCAGCGGTGTAGCGGCGATAGCGATACTGTTGCGGCCCGCATGAACGTCAGAAGTCGTTAACACAAATGCATTGCCCTTCCCGTTCTGTTTTAAATTATCGGCAATTTTCTTTCCATTGATATAAATCGACTGCTCCCTGCCAAGGCTGTTATAAAAAAACGAAATGGTTTCATCACCTTTTAAATCTGGCATCGTAAAACTGCCACGATACACCAATGCTTTCACTGTCTCGCCAAATTCCTGCGTACGCTCATCCTTAAATGCGTCATCCCATTTTGCATCATCATAATTACTTGCTGTTTCAGCTGAAACATTTAGGTCTGCAACTACCTTTTCTTTCAGGTGCTCAATTTGGATAGCCTTTATAGCTGGCAGGTATTTATCTGCCTCCAAAGAGGCGGGAGCACCATTTCCCACACCTATTATTTTACCCGGACCTTCAATTGAAAAGGCTACTTCATTGTTTGCGGTTGGTACATGACGATTATTTTTATCTAATACATCGACCGTAATCATCGCAATGCCTGCCTTATTTGCAGGAATAGTTTGTGTGTTTGCAGTAAGATGAACACTTACTGCATTAACAGTTGTTTCAACCCTGTCTGTAGTAATTTTTACACCTTTCTTATAACCTATCGCCTCCAATACTCCGGGTGCATATGCTACCAGCCATTCCAGGTGCGAATTTTGAGGCATTGACTTTTTACCGAGGCTTTTTTTATTCAGGAACAATTCCACTTCATCGCAATTACTATAGGCCCACACTGCGATCGGCTGTCCTTCCTTTCCTGCCCAGTTCCAATGCGGTAAAATGTGCACCATCGGCTTATCCATCCACCACGCTTTCAGGTAATACGCATCGTCCTTCGGAAAGCCACAGCCATCCATCATACCAAATAGAGAATAAATAGATGGCCAACCGTATGGTGTAGGTTCTCCACGGTAATCAAAGCCTGTCCAGATAAACATGCCCGCTAAATATGGCCGCTCTGCATACCATTTCCAACCTTGTTCGATACTGAGGAATGTTTTCTGTTGCGGCATATCGTAAGCAGCCCTGAAATGTTTATCCTTATCGTCCGCATATTCGCCCCTGGTAGCTACCGTGGATCCCTCTTCGGTACCCCAGCTCAGTTGTGCAGGAAATTTCTTATGGTGCTCATCCGTATTTTTATTCATGACATAATTATATCCCAGCAAATCAATAGTGGTAGAAATCCCCTGGCTGATGCCGCCACTAAACGCATAAGTTATAGGTCTGGTCGTATCAATGGTTTTGGCGTAAGCCTGCATGGTACCGGCTATCCGGGCCCCTTGTATACTGTTCTCTATGCCCCATTCTTCATTACCAATGCTCCAGCTAATGATGGATGGATGGTTTCTGTCACGCAGCATCATTCTTTTTAAATCACCAAGGTGGTGTTGCGTAATTCCGGTAAGCCTGTTTTCATCTATTATAAACATTCCCAATCTATCGCAGGCATCCAGTAGCTCTGGTGTAGGTGGATTATGCGAGCAACGATAGGCATTGCTGCCCATCGCTTTCAGTGCCCTGATTCTAAAGTCCTGTAGTTCATCCGGCATAGCGGCACCAACCCCAGCATGGTCCTGGTGGTTATTGGTTCCTTTAATTTTTACATGTTTTCCATTCAGAAAAAATCCTTCGTTGGCATCGAAACGGATGGTTCGGATACCAAAGCTGGTGGTATAGCGGTCCAGTTCACGATCGCCATCTTTAATGGTGGTTATAAGCTGATGTAAGTATGGGTTTTCAATATCCCAAAGCTTCGGGTTTTCCAGGGTAAACATGCTGGTAATGTCCTTTTCTTCGAATGGCTGCAACTCCAATCCGGGCATAGTTTGCGTAGCCAGCACCTTGCCATCTTTGTCTGCAACTGTTTGAACAACGGTACATTGTTTAGAATTTTTGTTGTCGTTCTTTACTGTGGCATGGGCAGTAATGGTAGCCGTGGTTCCCTTCACCCCGGTGGTTACAAAAGTTCCATCGACTGGCACATGCATCTGATCTGTTTTGTTAAGCCATACATGGCGATAGATGCCCGCACCTTCATAGAACCAGCCTTCTTCCATCGTTACGTCGGCACGAACTGCTACCGTATTCTCGCCGCCATAGTTCAGGTAATCGGTGATATCGTATTCAAAACCCGAATACCCGGAGGCTTCGGTACCGAGGTAATGGCCATTGACCCATACAATGCTATTGCGAAAAACGCCATCAAAAGCAATATGAATACGCCTGCCTAAATCCGAAGCTGGAATCGTAAATACCTTGCGATACCACCCCACACTGGCTTCGGGAAAATTGCGGCCGATGGCCTTGAAACCATGACTGAAACTGGCTTTATTGCTAAACGGTTGTTCTACGGCCCAATCATGGGGAAGGTCCAGCAACCGCCAGGTACGGTCATCAAAATTCGCTGCTGCTGCACCATCACCGTAACCTGCTTTAGTGATATAGGAAAAATAGGAACTGCCATTATTAAAATCCTTTTTAACATCGTAGGGATGGCCAAAAGCAAATCTCCAGCCGAAGTCCATGAGCAGGTGTTCTCTGCCGGAAGCAGCCGGTTGACTATTTGCCATGCTCACCAAAATCGGCAGCAAGTATAGCAAGTTTCTTAATTTGTTGTTCCTCATGTTTTTGTTCATGTATTTCAAGTCGTTTGTAAGCTGGCTACTTTGCTAATCTGTTATCAGGATATACTGCACAGCCATGGCAGGCAGCAGTAGGGTTATTTTTTCTTTATAGGATGAGGATACCGCAGCTATGTTTTCAAAATCCGGCGGCCCGCCTGCAGGTAGCATCGGCGCCACTCCATTCACCAAAACTTGTTGTGAAAACAAGCCATTGTCATTTCCGCCGGTTAAGGTGTAGCTATAGCATTGTCCTTTTTGTTTTGAATGATTAAAATGCAAGGAAACTATTTTTGCAGTACTGTCCTTATTGATCAGCACAACGCCTTTTTTTCCATCGCTAAAAGTAGACGCATACACCAATACATTTTTATCATTCGAAGATGATATTATAACCTGGTCGCCAAAAAAATGCTGAAAATAGTACATGTAGTAGAACGCAGGCCTGGCGCTCCATTTTGGAATGCCGGGTTCATCGCCTTTGCTAAACATGCCGTGGTCATTGCCATTGGCATAGCCATTTGCCAAATCCCAGCGACAGGCCATGCTATACCGATGGGTCGCCATTTCACCCAACACGATGGCAGCATGCATTCCGTTCACATAGGAGGTTTGTTGCTTTGAGCGTTCGGCAAAAATATTCCACTCAGTTAAGGCCACCGGTTTCATCTCCGTTCCGTATTGCGCAGTCATGGCTTTCAAATACTCCATGATCCTTCCTGTTACGGTGTTAGCAGTATTCAGAATGGCATCCGGCGTTGAATTTTGCTGATAGGGAGTGAAGTAACTATGCACCACAAAAAAATCTGCCGCATTTTTTGCAGACCGGAAGAACCCTTCATTCCAGCCGCGGTTGATATCACTTTCATGGATATTCTTAGCAGCTTCAATAAGCGTCGCGCCGATATAAATAGTAGCGCCGGTCTCCCTGGCTGCGGCATGCATCGAATCACTGAAAGCTAAAAAAATCCGGCCGTACAATTCGCCATTTGTTAACCCGGGCTGACCGTCTTTATTTTTGACAGTATCAATTTTATAACCTGCCTGCCAGGTGCCATAGTCTTCATTTCCTACTTCCCAAAACCGGGTGCGACTATTATCGTAGCGCACCCAATCTGCGGCGTAGTGGGCCGCTGTTGCAATGGGATTTGTACCCATCCCGTATCGGGCATACCCCGCATTGACACAAATTGAACCGGCGCTGTTTGTTTGCTGTAAAAGCTTGTAATAATTTTCAAGCGATAATGATTGAGGCCGGCTATCCTTTCCAGTCCAGGCTTTGCTTTTGCGCAGCCTCCGGTTATCACCAAACAGTATGGTGTCTGGCACATCGGCCGGCTTGTTTCCAGGCTCCTTGTCCCAATAGTACTCGTTACTGATATTACCGCCGGGAAACCTGAGCACGTTGGGTGATAACAATTGTAATTGCCGCATAAGTTCCGGCTCCGTTACAATCTGAGTCATGTAAGGATTGGTATTGTTGCCAAACAGGTATGGGCTAACGGATGCTATCGTATCCGCATCATTTATCTCAACCTGTACCGTCGCATCACCCATAATATTCCTGCCTTTTTTTGCCCTGGGAATAACCGCTTTCTTAGCCCGGTGCCCGTTTATAAAAAAGCCCTGTGTATCCTGTGCCGCCAGCGAATTTGCAATAATAAAGAAGGACGTTACGCCGGCAACTATTTTTTTTATCATGATATTACTTTGACTTCCTGCCTGCCATTTATTTCAACATTTCCATGCCAATGAATAATTTTGAAATATCGGCCATTTTACCGGATACTCACTTTATTCCTGGCGATGACGGCCCCGCTATTTTCGCTATACAATTCAACAATATAAGTACCGCTTGAAAGGTGGGGAACGTTGCTTAAAGAAAAGGTACTGGTCCCGGCTGGCAGCACAATTGGTAGCCCGTTATACACGCTGTTACCCAGCATACTGGTGATTCTTATTATTACCGTCTGGCTGGCACCCAACGCTGCCTGCCTATTCATATTACTGTTGGTTGCCGGATTGGGATATATGCCAATCGTTTCAGCATGGCCCTGCTTTATCTGCACACTTATAATGCCGCTGTACCTGAATTTGCCATCCTTATCTACTTGCTTTAACCGGTAATAGACAACGCCTTTCATCCCACTGAGATCATCATTAAATGAATAATTTAATAAAGCAATGCTGTTTCCATTCACTGCCTTTGAAGTAACGGAACCAACACCCGAAAATATTCTGCCAGCTGCACTTCGTTCTACGGTAAAATAACCATTGTTGATCTCTGTAACAGTATTCCATTGCAGGCCTGCCTGGTTGCGATTGTTTAAAAAGCCGAAGAAAGATTGCAGGGTTATGGGTACGATAACATCGGATTCCACATACACGATGCCACGGCCAACTGTGCTCATATATGCCAGCTTCCATTGGCATCGGCAGCGATGGTATTCTTAGTACCTTGTACAGACACGGTAGCGCCCGGCACCGCCTTACCTGTTGCCTGCGATACTATCTTTCCGGTAATTTTCCGGGCTGTGTTTTGGGCAAAGCCCTGGGGAGAGAAAGCCAGCATGGCAAAGAATGCCAGGAGCAATACCCAGTTTTTGTTTTTTTGTTGTTTTGTTTTCATTAGTAGCAATTGTTTTGGTTAGCTAAATGAAGTCGTTTTGGTTTGGAAGAATTGAGTTGACGAGTATGACTTATTGGTTACTTGAGTTTACAGGCAGTGCATTAAGTTGGAGTTGTCGGAGTGATTCCGACCGGTCCGCCTCACCCCAACCCCTCTCCTCGCGGAGTGGGGCAAAGCCATTTTTTATCTTATTTTAAAGGTAGTTTATGTTGCTTTGGTTTCATTAGTAACAATTGTTTGGTTAGCAAAATGAAGTCGATTTGGTTTGGTATAATTGGGTGAGGCACAAGTGATGATGGATGCTTTAGCTCGAGGAATTCACAAGGATTCGGACCGTTCCGTCCCATACAAGCGGCTGGCATCATCCGGTCTTCGACCACCTTTTGGGATGGGGAAGGGAAGCAGATGCAAATGCGTTTTCGTGGTACGGCGAGCCCTTCTATTATCTTATTTTAACGGATAGTTTTTGTCCGGTGTAGTTGACTGAAGCATCTGGTTTAGCGTTAGGGTCAAATGGTTTTGGGGTGTTTTTATTTACCCATATAATTTTAAAATTTCGTTGTTGCAGCATCCCATTGAAACTGCCGGCCCTCTCTCCAATCGTC
This sequence comes from Chitinophagaceae bacterium, assembly GCA_039925965.1. GTDB lineage: Bacteria > Bacteroidota > Bacteroidia > Chitinophagales > Chitinophagaceae > JAZKFT01. The sequence continues at coordinate 169,434 of JBDSXW010000005.1, read as the reverse complement.
AGGGTTTTATTCGCTTCGTTGTAGTTGAATGGTATCGTACTGAAGCTGCCTTTTTCGTAGTTATAATTCGTGCCTTCATCTTCATACATTTTAAAGCTGCCGTCGCTGCCGGTGTATACAAAAAGGGTGATGGTAGTGGCTGGTTTTTCCGCTACATATTGTAATTCAGGGCCTGTTGGCACAATGCTTCCTTCGCATATAAAAATGGGCATTCTTTCATATGGCGCATCGGCTACAATCCTTTGCCCGCCTGCATGGTAGGATCCGGTTGCAAAGTCGTACCAGCCAGTGCCGGCAGGTAAGTAAAGGCTCCTGGTACGGGCTTTATAGTCGGTAACAGGGTTGATCAAAAATGCCGGACCAAACATGTATTGGTCGCCTATATTTTTTACCGCTGCATCCCTTCCGAAATCCATTGGAAGGCCGCGCATAATGGTATAATTTTCATGGTAGGTTTTCTGAGCCAGGCTATAGATATAGGGCATTAAATAATACCGCATTTTATCGTAATACAACATGCTTTTATAAGCGGGCTCTCCCTCACCTGATATATTGTACATTTCCCTGAAAGGAAACTGACCATGCACCCGGAACAAAGGACAAAATGCACCGAACTGGTACCAACGCGTCTGCATTTCCTGCCATTCCTCCATGTCTGCGGCTTTTGGTTTTTCAAAACGTTTTTCTACGGAGAAGCCACCAATATCGCTGGTCCACCAGGGCATGCCACTCATGCTAAAATTGATACCAGCGGGCACCTGATTTTTAAAATCTTCCCAGCGGCTGCCGATATCACCACTCCAGGTGGCGGCGGCATAGCGTTGCATACCTGCGTAGGCACTGCGGGTAAGTATGAATACCCTTTTATCCGGGTTGGTGTTGCGCTGCCCTTCGTACACCCCTTTAGAGTGTTGCAAGGGGTAAGCATTGAAAAACTGGGTGGAAGAACCGATTGCTGTTGGCCCCATGAGCTGTTTACGTTGGGCCACATTCAGGTTGCTATGAATGTCTGGTTCTGTGGCGTCCATCCACCAGGCATCCACACCTTTGCTGTACAGGCTTTTGTTCATCATATTCCAGAGCGCTTCCCGGGCTTTGGGGTTAAAGGCGTCGTAGAAACTAGAGATGTATCCCTTACCAATCCAGTCGCGGTTTTGGTTGGCGATATTGCCTTTGTACATCCAGCCGTTTTTATCGAGGAATTTAAAATTGTCGGTGGTTTCGTAAAACTTAGGCCACACCGAGATCATAAACTGCGTATTGTATTTTTCATGCAGGGTTTTTATCATACCAGCCGCATCCGGAAAACGGCTTTTATCAAACTCCTGGCTGCCCCATTTATCCTGTTCCCAATAGCTCCAGTCTTCTACAATATTATCCAGTGGAATTTTGCGCTTCCGGAATTCGGCGACGGTGTTGAGTATCTCTTCCTGGGTTTTGTAGCGTTCGCGGCTCTGCCAGAAACCGAGGGCCCATTTGGGTATCAGCGTGGCCTTACCCGTCAACTCCCGATAGCCGCCAATCACTTCATCAAGGTTTTCGCCTCGTAAAAAGTAGTAGTCAATCTGCGGGCCGGCTTCCGACCGGAAAGCGTACTCGTTGTTATCGTGGCCTTGAAGCGGTGGTAACCAGTTGCAATCGATATACGATTGCCCGCCGTCGGGATTCCATTCTATGCGAAAACTGTATTTGTGGTCTTTTTCCATCGGCACTTTAAATTGTACGGTGCCCGGATTCCAGCCCTGCCGCCATTTATCGGCCATTAACTTTCCATCGATCCATATTTTGGTGTAGCCACTGCTACGCATGTAAAAGCTGTGTTCTCCGGTAAAGCCAGTGGCAATTGACCCTTCCCATTTAACGGTTACATCTTCCAGCTTTATCTCAGCCGGAAACTTCACCAGGTCGGGAATAAAGCTGTAATCGATTACAGATTCCGGCCTTTCAATAAGCAGTTTTGATGGGTCGGCTTTGCTGAAATAAGTGGCGGTAAGCCAGCCCTGTTCGCCAGTTGCTGAAAACAATTTCATGGTAGACAGCGGTTCAAAACTGCGGCTGTCCATCACCTTTGTGATGGAATAGTTATCCCACAAAATGCCATAGTTTTTATTGCTTACCAGAAATGGTATCGCGACACCAGTATTATAATTTACCAGGCTCACCTGGCTGTTTTTATAATTCATGGCCCCTTCCTGGTGCTGGCCAAGGCCGTAAAAGGCTTCTTCATCGGTGGTTTCAAAAGCCTGGCGCAGGGCAAATGTTTGATCGCCATCTACATTAACAGCAGTATAGATTTTGCCGCCGCCTTTTGGCTCCTGTAGCAGCGGCCGGCCATTTTTATCGCTGAACGAAATTTCACCGGTAGTCAGCAATACTTTAGCACTGATTGCTGCGGTATACACCATCACCGCATCCGCCGTTTCTTCCACCCGCCATTGTACCGGCTGGCGGATCTTTTCATCCAGCATTAGGCTTTTGGCCGTAGAAAAAGATTCAGATGGACTGGCTGTTACATGGATGATCTTGTCTGTGACAGGTTCTATTTTTATGAGGCGGGTACCATTATGGTTAAGGCGGATGGTAATACCGTCGTCTAGTTTAGTGTAGTTGGTCGACTCCTTCCTTGCGTATGATGCCATTGTACATACATGCATTGCGGCGAGGATAATATAAAATCGGGTGCTTCTCATAATTCGGCTACTTCGTTTTTTGATGTTGCAAATTTGCACTTTGGGATACAGTTCCATGGCAACCTTTGCGAATGCCAAATTAGAACCTTTAGTAAAAAAACAAGGTAGGCGATTGTTTCTGATTGGGCATCGAAATGTTAACCAAGCATGCTAAAATTGACAATAGAGGGGGTGCAAATAGTAACCTATCCCCTCTTCCTAGCTGAAATGCTCCACGGTATTAAGTTGTGGCCGGAACAACACCACACCCCTGGGATTATTGGCAGTATAGATCCATACATCATTATCGGCATCAATAAACAGTTTGTAGTAAATCGGGGCATTAGAATATACTTTTCTAAGCTCGCTGTTACGGCTAAAAATTTTCTTAGAAATGCCTTCCATCATTTCGAGCGTACCGTCCTGGAACAAAATCCATAAATTCCCTTTACCGTCTTCTTTGAAAGCCGCAATACCGCCGGCGCTGATAGAAAAATTGTCATTCGGCTTATGCGTAAAAGCAGTGGTGGTCTTCGCTTTGGGCTCGTACAGAAAAAGCCCATCAGTTCCATAAAACCAAAAGTTACCTTTCGAATCTTTTGCAATGCCTGTTGCAGGAGCACCATTTCCGATGCCTGATTTTTTCAAAAAATCACTCGGGTCCCGGTCAAATTTTTCAGCAGCCGGATCATAGATATTAAGCCCATACCGGGTTTCGATCCAGAGCTTGTCATCCGGTCCTTCAAATATTCGGGTAACAAAGTCATCGTTAATCGTCATAGTATCCTGCTGGCTATGTTTGAATATTTTAAAATGGTAGCCATCGTAGCGGTTCAGTCCGCTCATGGTGCCAAACCACATAAAACCCTGTTTGTCTTTATAAATGCAGTTGATCTGGTTGTTCGAATACCCGCTGCTGATATCGATTCGCCCGAACTGGTATAAAGTATTATCCACAGGTGCAGCAAACACCCTGTTGAAAAAAAAGCAGGCTAGCAGGTATAAAACCCGTAAGGTCATCTGGGTCAAAAACGATTGTGTAAAAATTAAAAATAGCCAGATTTCGCTTAATGGGCTGGGCTAAAATCCCGATAGCTTATAGGTAAAAGTGCGAACGCCGAAAGTTTCCTTTCATTGGGTGGCGGACAGGAACATGGTGAGGACCCTGGTTGGGATGCTGGAGACGCTCAATCATTATGCAACGCAATGGAACGCCAGGTGGTGACTGTATTCAATGCACGCTATAACAATCGAATAGCCAACGGGAGATATAAAGACCGCGAAAAAGGTAGGAACGCATTTACGTCACCGGTATTTTGCCCTCCGCATATTACATGGAGAACGGCTATCCATTTATACCTTCAATTTCTTTGAATGTAATAAATAAACATAAATTACAGGTCTGGTTTCAGGCAGCGGCAGAAGATGGCACGAATAGTGAACATATAAAAATGCCCAACAGTAAAAACACCTGCGACGAACAATTTTATTTTACAAGACTTTTTACAAAGAGATATACAGATAACTATACAGCCCGTGCAATTCCAAATTATAAAACCATCCCGATACTCCTGGCAAACAACGTAGTTTTTTTGCAACTCCAGGTAAAAAATCAACAATAGGTATGCTTGAAAGTAAAATCACCACATTATTCCTAGATATTGGCGGTGTGCTGCTCTCTGATGGATGGGGACATGAATTCAGAAAACAAGCTGCAGAAATCTTTCATTTGGATTATGAAGAAATGAATCAGCGCCACAAGTTACTTTTTGCTGTTTACGAGGAAGGTCGGATCACCCTGGATGAATATCTTAACCGGGTAGTATTTTACCAGAAACGGGATTTTACCCCCGCCCAGTTTAAGGATTTCCTGTTCTCGTTAACGACAGCTCATACAAAAATGATCGACCTGGTAAAAAAGTTGAAGGAAGTTTACAAATTAAAATTAGTAGTTGTAAGCAATGAAGCAAGGGAATTGAATGAATACAGAATACATAAATTTAAACTGAACCAATTTATCGACTTTTTTATATCCTCCTGCTATGTTCGCGTAAGAAAACCAGATGCCGCCATTTTCAGGCTGGCGCTCAATGGAGCACAGGTACCCGCCGATGAAATAGTATATATTGATGACGTGCAAATGTTTACAGATGTTGCAGCAAATTTGGGCATCAAAAGCATCTGGCATAGAAATCATCTATCCACAGCTAAAGCACTAGCTGATCTGGGATTAACACTTGAGTAAAGAATTTTCCACCAGCCAGATACTGGCCATTGCGACATTGTATTTAAAATTCCAAAATGTTTAACTGGCTGGTTGTCGTAATCGTTGGCCAATTCACAATGGCTCGCTTTGCATTTTGGTGGTCACCATTCGAAAGATACGCTAGAATAAAAAGATAAATAAGCTACACCCAGCAATGGAGTAGGAAAATAGTGAATTAATGCACTCAGGGTAATGACACGGACAGTGCCCGAAGAAAGATAATCTGAATAAATACTATAGAATGATATTAGCCATCAACGCAGGCTCGTCCAGTATAAAGTTTGCTTTATTTAAAGTGGCCGGTAGTTCGTTGGACCAGGTGTTTACGGGGGAGATAGAAAATATCGGTACAAATAAAGCCACACTGAATTTTGCCTATACGATTGACCAACAAAAAAACAAGGTTGATCTCGACGCTGCCACCCACGATCAGGCGGCGAATCATTTGATTACATGGCTGGAAAAGCAAGAAGACTTTGATTCAGTTACAGCGATAGGTCATCGCCTCGTTCATGGTATGAAACACACCGAACCTGAATTAATTACAGCGGATCTTTTGGTTGAATTAAAAAAGATCACTGCCTTTGATCCAGAACATTTGCCGGTAGAAATTAAGCTGATAGAAACGTTTGGTAAGCGTTACCCTACATTAAAACAGGTGGCTTGTTTCGATACGTCCTTTCATGCAGCTATGCCGGTTGTTGCTAAATTATTAACTATTCCGCGCAGATATTATGAAATGGGAATTCAGCGATACGGATTTCATGGTCTTTCTTATGCTTACCTGATGCAAGAACTTGAACGGATAGAAGGAAAAGCAGCTGCAAAAGGCAAAATAATTTTGGCACATCTTGGAAATGGGGCAAGTCTTGCTGCTGTTAAAGATGGCAAAAGTGTGGATACCAGCATGGGATTTACCCCAACTTCCGGATTACCAATGGGCACACGTTGCGGCGATCTTGATCCCGGTGTTGCCTGGTATTTAATGCAGCATGAGCATCTTACGCCGGAAAAATTTAATCATTTAATCAATCAGGAATCCGGTTTGCTGGGTATCTCAGAAACAAGTTCTGATATGAGAGAGCTAATGGAAATTGAAGATATTGACGAGCGTGCTAGAGAAGCCATTGGAGTTTTTTGCTATCAAACAAAAAAATGGATAGGTGCATTTGGAGCAGCACTCGGAGGTGTTGATTTGTTGGTCTTTACAGGCGGTATTGGTGAGCACTCCCCTGAAGTAAGAAGTAAAATTTGCGACGGGCTTGAGTTTCTCGGAATTGAATTAGATGAAATAAAAAACATGAGCAATGAACCTGTTGTGTCCACCCAAACAAGCAGCGTAAAGGTTCGTGTTATTAATACGAATGAAGAATTGATAATTGCAAAAATAGTTTGCGATATTTTAAATTACTCAATTGAAGGCGTCTCTTGATACCATAGTTGGGCGACTGAGAAATCACTGAAGATATTCTATGAATAAAAACAAAAATCATGAAAATATTATTGGCAACAGATGGATCTGCGTATAATAACCAGGCAATAAAAGAATTTGCAGGAAGATTATTCGCACCGGATACGGAACTACGCATCATATCGGCTTTCATGAATTCAACTATAGTAATGTCGACTGCAGCACCGATGGGCGGTCTTGCGGGTTATTATGAGGAAATAGATAACATGGCAAAAAAATCAGCAGAAGATGCCGTTACATCTGCTGCTGATATATTGCAAAAGATGCATCCATCTTTAAAGATTACAACATCGGTCATTAACGGATCTCCGAAACATGTCATTTTAAAAGAAGCAGAAGCATTTGGAGCTAATTTGATAGTGGTTGGTTCACATGGTCTTGGAGCTATTGAGCGCTTTTTGCTCGGTTCAGTGTCGCAGGCAGTGGCATTGCATGCGAAGTGTTCGGTAGAGATTGTACGCCATATCAACATTGAAAAAGAAAATAAATAGCCGTTCAGAACCATTAAGGAATATTAATTTGTAATCTCAAAAAACATAGGATATGCTTCCCCTTACAAATCTCAATACACAGGATTATCAGGTGCTTCTTAAGTTTCCAGTATATATCACCTTGCTTGCGGCTAGTATTGACGGCAAATTGGATGAGGCGGAAAAAAGATCGGCGATCAAATTTTCTCACATAAAAACATATTCCTGTGATCCGCTGCTCACTTCATTTTATGAAGACGCTGATAAAGTATTCGAAAAGAATATGATGGAACTGGATAAGGATTTGCCCGTAAATACGAAAGAAAGATCTGCGGCTATTAAAGTTGAATTATTGGATATCGAAAAAATTGTAGCAAAGTTGGGAGCGGAATATACTGCCGTAATGCATCGAAGTATGAAGTCTTTTAAAGAGCATGTATCTAAAGCACATCACAACGTCTTCGTGGACTTTATCTTTCCTATACCTATAGAAGGCTTAAGCTATTAGTTAGCACTACTGTACATGGTATTTGAAGACCACCTGGTTATAAGAACCACCGTTGTTGTCATAAATACAGGTATGTCAAAAGTAAAACGAACATAAAAAAATATAAAAAAAATATGCACACCGAATTTATTGATACGGACACCGACACCCTGTCGCCAGAATTACTACGCAAAATAAATGCTTACTGGCGGGCAGCAAATTATTTATCTGTAGGGCAGATTTATTTGTATGATAACCCGCTTTTAAAAGAGCCGCTACAATTAGCGCATGTAAAACCCCTGGTGGTCGGGCATTGGGGTACTACACCGGGCCAGAATTTTATTTATGTGCACCTGAATCGTGTTATTAAAAAATACGATCTTGATATGTTTTATATCGCAGGCCCCGGGCATGGTGGGCCGGCATTGGTTGGCAATGTGTACCTGGAAGGCACCTGGACGGAAGTATATCCAAATGTTACGCAGGATGAAGCAGGCCTCAAAAAATTATTTAAACAGTTTTCTTTTCCCGGCGGCATTTCAAGCCATGTGGCGCCTACCACGCCAGGCTCTATTCACGAAGGCGGTGAATTGGGTTATTCGTTGAGTCATGCTTTTGGAGCTGCGTTCGACAACCCAAGCCTAATTGTTGCCTGCATCATAGGGGATGGTGAAGCAGAAACTGGACCGTTAGCAACAGCCTGGCATTCAAACAAATTTCTTAACGCTATTACTGATGGCGCCGTTCTCCCCATTTTGCATTTGAATGGGTATAAAATCAGTAACCCAACTATATTGGCAAGGATAGAGCATGAAGAATTGGAACAATTTTACAGAGGCTGTGGCTGGATAACTTATTTTGTTGAGGGTGATGATCCGGCGACCATGCACCAATTAATGGCAGCAGCAGTTGATAAAGCCATTGAAGAAATCCACCGCATACAAGGCAGGGCAAGGGATGCCAACGATAATACGAGGCCACGCTGGCCCATGATCATCTTACGGTCTCCCAAAGGTTGGACCGGGCCAAAAGAAGTAGATGGTGTTCCCAATGAAGGAACTTTCCATTCACACCAGGTCCCCATATTGGTTGATGCAGAGCATCCGCAACATGTTGAACTATTGGAACGCTGGATGAAAAGCTATAAAGCAGAAGAACTCTTCGACGAAAATGGAAAGCTCTTTCCCGAGCTGGCAGCGTTAGCGCCGACCGGCAACCGTAGAATGGGCTCCAATCCGCACGCCAACGGCGGGGTATTATTGCATGATTTGATCATGCCGGATTTTCATAAGCACGCACTGCATGTTCCATCACCGGGTGGAGTAATGGGCCAGGATACCATGATACTTGGAAAGTTTCTGAGAGACGTAGCTGCGTTGAATCATCCTCAGCATAATTTTCGTGTGTTCGGTCCTGATGAAACCATTTCTAATTTATTGGGCGCAGTATTCGAAACCACCAACAGGCAATGGGAAGGAAGAGAAGAAAAAAATGATGAATTTTTAGCACCAACCGGGCAGGTACATGATTCCATGCTGAGTGAACACCAGTGTGAAGGATGGCTGGAGGGATATTTGCTAACGGGAAGGCATGGATTATTCAACTGCTACGAAGCATTTATACGCATCGTTGATTCTATGTTTAGTCAGCATGCGAAGTGGTTGAAAGTAACGTCCGAATTACCCTGGAGAAGAAAGATCGCATCGCTGAATTACGTGCTTGCATCGCATGTGTGGCAGCAGGATCACAATGGCTTTACGCACCAGGATCCCGGCTTTCTCGATCATGTGATTAATAAGAAAGCAGATGTGGTAAGGGTTTACCTACCACCGGATGCCAATTGTCTGCTATCGGTATTTGATCATTGCCTCAGAAGTAAGCATTATGTAAACGTAGTAGTAGCAGGCAAACATCCGCTTCCACAATGGCTTACGATGGATGAAGCGGTAGTGCATTGTACCGAAGGCATCGGTATCTGGCAATGGGCAAGTAACGATCAGGGAGTAGAACCCGATGTGGTTATGGCCTGCTGCGGCGATACGCCGACCTTGGAATTATTGGCAGCTGTTTCGATATTGCAGGAACATCTTCCGGAACTAAAAATACGGGTGGTAAATGTGGTTGATCTTATGAAACTGCAATCTTGTTCAGAGCATCCGCATGGGTTGAGCGATGAAGATTATGATTCTATTTTTACCAAAGACAAGCATATCATTTTTAATTTTCATGGTTATCCATGGCTGGTCCATCGGCTCACGTATCGCAGGGCAAACCGCAATCTTCATGTAAGAGGTTATAAAGAAGAAGGAACCATTACAACGCCTTTTGATCTGCGCGTTCAAAACGACATTGACCGTTTTCATTTGGTGATTGATGTAATTGATCGTCTGCCACAATTAGGTAGCAAAGGCGACTATTTAAAACAGCAATTGAAAGACAAGCTGATTGAGCACAAGCATTATGTAGATGAACAGGGCAAGGATTTACCGGAAATTCTAAATTGGAAATGGAAGGCCGCAGATGCAAAGACATAAGTCTTGTTACCCGATAACACAAAATTAATGGCAACAGAAAAATAAACAAGGTATACGGTAGTAATTTAATGTAACGATTGCAAACTATCTGAATAGGTTTTTTTTGATAAAAAGATATTTATGCAGGAAAGATCAAAAATAGGCCTGTATGGTGCATTGGCAGCTAATATTGCTGTTGCAGTAGTCAAGTTTATTGCTGCCTCAGTTACAGGCAGTTCGGCAATGCTTTCAGAAGGAATACACAGCACCGTCGACTCAAGTAACGAATTGTTACTACTGTGGGGCATTCGTAAAAGTAAAAAGCCTGCAGACGAAATGCATCCGTTTGGCTACGGACAGGAACTATATTTTTATACCCTTATCGTGTCCGTGCTGATATTTGGTTTGGGTGGTGGCATGTCAGCTTACGAAGGCGTTATGCATATCAAGCATCCGGTAGCTTCTGCCGATCCTACCTGGAATTATATTGTTCTCGGGTGTTCAGCTGTGTTTGAAGGTTTGTCACTTGTGATCCCCTTGCGAAAATTTACAAAGGCAAATGGTTCAGCAAATATTTGGCACAAGTTACGTGCCAGTAAAGATCCTGCTTCTTTCGTGATCATTTTCGAAAATGGCGCAGCACTTGCCGGCCTGTTTATTGCCTTTTGCGGCGTGTTTTTCAGCCACTATTTTCATTTACCAGTTTTAGACGGTGCGGCATCCATATTGATAGGATTGGTGCTTGCGTTTGTAGCCATCATTTTAATTATTGAAAGCAGGCATCTGTTAATTGGGGAAAGCGCTACCAAAGAGAAAATAAAAATAATCTATGATATTGTTGATGCTGACCGGGATGTGATAAAACTAAACAGCCCACTTACAATGCAGATGGGGCCTGATGAATTGCTGCTTGCCCTTGATGTAAAATTTAAAACAGATTTGACTAGCGGAGACCTTACAAAGGCAGTGTTAAGGCTGGAAAAAAACATACGGAAGAAACTGCCGGACGTAAAAAAGATTTTTATCGAAGCAAGTAATCTTGCGGAGACATTAGAGTAATTGTCCCGCTGCAATCTATAAAGTTGTATTGTGGGATTTAGTGTATTCGTAATCAAAGATGGGTATATAAGCTCCCATAACCAGAAGTCAAAAAAGATGGCGTCTTTAACATCGTTATTATACTAGCCCGAAACTATTAAAAAAAATAAAATGGATCATAAAATATTAAAAGAAACTATATACCAACTCTTTGCCGGGAACAAAGGGTTGCTGGCAATGGATGAAAGTACCGGGACCTGTAATAAACGTTTTGCAGCCGAAGGCATTCCGCAAACAGTGGAGATGCGGCGTAGCTATCGTGAACTCATTGTTACAACTCCCGGTTTAAATGAAAGCATTGGCGGTGCGATATTGTATGATGAAACCATCAGGCAGCAAACAAAAGATGGTGTTCCTTTCGCAGATTTCTTAATTAATGCAGGGATTATACCGGGGGTAAAAGTTGATTCTGGGGCCAAAGCGATGGCAGGTTTTCCCAATGAAAAAGTTACAGAAGGGCTGGATGGTTTGCGTGAACGTTTGCAGGAATATAAAAAGATGGGTGCTCGTTTTGCCAAGTGGCGGGGTGTTATATCAATCGGCGACGATGCTCCAACTACCGCATGCATCAAAGCGAACCTACACGCACTTGCCCGATATGCAGCACTATGCCAGGAAGCTGGCGTTGTGCCCATTGTAGAGCCGGAGGTGCTAATGACTGGCAATCATACCATACAACAATGTTATGATGTAACAGAGCGGGTTTTGAAAATGCTTTTTTACCAGTTGTTTCAATTTAAAATTGATTTGGAGGGGATGATATTAAAGCCGAATATGATAACAGCTGGAACTGGCTGTGATACTCAAAATAGTATGGATGATGTGGCTGCTGCCACCGTAAATTGTTTGCTGGCATCCGTTCCGGCGGCTATGCCGGCGATTGCATTTTTATCCGGCGGGCAGTCACCACAGGAAGCTTCGGCACATTTGAATGCAATCAATAAAAATTTTAAAAGCCAACTGCCCTGGATAGTGACGTATTCTTTTGCAAGAGCTATTCAGCAACCCGCTTTAGATATATGGAAAGGGCAGGAAACCAATGTGAAAGAAGCCCAGCAGTTATTGTACAGACGTGCTAAACTAGATGCAGCAGCCAGAGCTGGCGAATACAATGTAGATTTGGAATAGTCTTTGATGGACAATTATTCACTATAGAAAAACGCTTAAATGATTGGCATGGAACGCACAACAGAAACGATTGAGCAGGTCGGGATCAATACTGTTCGCATACTCGCTGCGGATGCAGTACAAAAAGCAAATTCCGGGCATCCCGGTACACCTATGGGGCTTGCGCCAATTGGCCATGTGCTATGGGCGGAAAGCATGAACTACAACCCCCAAAATACTGAATGGGCAAACAGGGACCGGTTTATTTTATCCTGCGGCCATGCCTGCATGCTGCAGTATAGTTTTTTATACCTGACAGGCTATTCCATCACGCTGGACGATATAAAAAAATTCCGGCAATTGCACAGTAAAACGGCAGGCCATCCTGAATACGGACTGACACCGGGTATTGAAGTAACGACCGGCCCCTTAGGACAAGGATTTGCCAACGGTGTGGGGTTTGCCATTGCACAAAAATACCTGGCAGCGCGGTATAATAAACCTGGATTTGACCTATTCAACTATAAGATTTACACTATTTGCAGCGACGGCGACATGATGGAAGGAATTAGTTCTGAAGCCGCTTCGATAGCCGGTCATCTTCAGTTAGGCAACATGATCTATTTGTATGACGATAACCATATAACTATTGAGGGAAATACGAATGTGACATTTGATGAAGACCTGGCGCAGCGCTTTGAAGCTTATGGGTGGCATGTACAGGTACTTGCAGATGGGAATGATCTGGAGGCGCTATCAGGAGCAGTAAAAAATGCGCAAAAAGAAACTGATCGGCCTTCCCTGATAAAAGTGCGGACCCATATTGGTTATGGCAGCCCCAATAAAGAAAACACCGCCGCTGCTCACGGTTCTCCGTTAGGCGAACCGGAAGTGAAACTTGTAAAAGAAAATTTCGGTTTTGATCCCGATAAATATTTTGTAGTGCCTGACGACGTATTAAATTATTATCGTGAAGCAGGTAAGAAAGGACTAGATAAAGAAAAGGAATGGAACGATCTTTATAAAAGTTACAAAGAAAAATATACTGCACTAGCTAATGAATACGAGTTGTTCAGCACCGGCAAATTACCCGAAGGGTGGAAGCAAAACTTGCCGGTATTTAAGCCAGGCCAGGAAATGGCGACACGTAAAGCATCTGGCAAAGTATTAAATGCAATAGCCGAATATCTGCCAAATTTAATTGGGGGCTCCGCCGATCTTGCTCCGTCGACTGATACCAATCTGGATAAATACCAATCATTTTCAGCTGAAAATCATGAAGGACGAAATTTTCATTTTGGCATCAGGGAACATGCCATGGGTGCTATCTTGAATGGATTAGCGCTCAGTAAATTCATCATTCCTTACGGTGCCACTTTTCTGATATTTTCTGATTATATGCGGCCACCCATCCGGTTGGCGGCCATTATGAAAATTCGTACGGTATATGTTTTTACCCATGATAGTATCGCTTTGGGTGAAGACGGTACCACCCATCAGCCTGTAGAACAATTGATCGGTTTACGTTCTGTTCCAAACGTCACAGTAATCCGGCCGGCAGATGCCAACGAAACCGTTCAAGCCTGGCGGGTAGCACTTGAACATTCCGGCGGCCCCGTCGCATTAATTCTAACCCGTCAGGGAATTCCAGTAATTGATCAGGAAAAATATACCCAGGCTGTTGAGCTGGAAAAGGGCGCCTATATCCTCTCGGAACCGGCAACAAAACCCGACATTATCTTAATTGGTACGGGTTCGGAAGTTCAGTTGTTGTTGGCAGCACAGCAACAATTAAAAGAACAAAACATAGCTGCAAGGATTGTTAGTATGCCATCCTGGGAATTATTTGAAAAGCAGGATAAGGCTTATAAAGAAAAAATATTTCCACAGACATTGCGGAAAAGATTGGCAGTAGAAGCAGGATCGCCATTAGGCTGGCATAAATATATAACCGACGAAGGCGATATAATTGGAATTAACGGATTTGGAGAATCAGCGCCAGCTGAAGAATTGATGAAAGAATATGGCTTCACCGCGGAGCATGTGGTAAATAGAGCGAAAGCTTTGATTTCACAGTAATACAAACGATACCCTTAGTTGAGATATCATTTAAACTGATAGAACATGAAAAAGAATACTATTGACGAGTCATCCGAAAATAGTGAGGCTATGGAAAAGGAAACTGTAACACCTCCAAAGAAAACTGAACAGGGAAGCGCAAATCCAAGCTTCCCTGAGGAATATGAAGAACAGCGAAGCACGGACCTTCGTATGATACCCCAGCCGTTAACCAAAAATAAAAGTGGGAGTTAAAGGTTGGCACAAAACGCCAAACTAAGGAAGGTTATTGGTTTAGCTTATCGTACATTTCATTCAGTATCTTGTGGAAAATAATCACCTTCAAACAAAAAAAATGACAGTACAAAAATTCGACTATGGAATGATTGGCCTCGGTACCATGGGGCGCAACCTGGTATACAATATGAGCGATCATGGATATAGCGTTATTGGGTTTGATAAAAATAATTCCCAGGTTGAAACACTTAATAAAGAAGCCGGAAATGACAAAATATTTGCGACTTCAAATCTGGATGAATTTCTAAAGGCATTGAAGACTCCTAAAGTGATTATGATGTTGGTGCCTGCCGGGAAAATTGTAGATGATGTTATCAATGAATTAAAGCCTTTTTTATCGGAAGATGACCTGTTGATGGATTGCGGTAATTCCCATTTTACGGATACCGATAACCGCATTAAATCATTGGCCAGCTCAGCTATCCATTTTATGGGCGTTGGTATTTCGGGAGGGGAGTCGGGGGCACGTTACGGGCCAAGCATCATGCCGGGCGGACCAAAAGAGACTTATGCCCGAGTGGGACCTATGTTGGAATCAATTTCGGCAAAAGTGAGTAACGAACCTTGTGTAACCTGGCTTGGTCCCGGCTCTGCAGGGCATTATGTAAAAATGGTGCATAATGGTATTGAATACGGAATTATGCAGGTAATTGCAGAGGCGTATCATTTATTAAAGTCCTTTGGCAAATTGAATAATGAGGAACTGCATCATTTATTTTCAGACTGGAACAGGGGAATGCTCCAGTCATTTTTAATTGAGATAACGGCTGATATTTTTTCGCAGAAGGATGACCTCATCAACAACAGTCTTGTTGATATGATCCTCGACAGTGCAAAACAAAAAGGCACAGGCGGCTGGACCTCAGAAGACGCTATAAATTTGCAGGTTCCCATCCCGGTTATCGATATTGCTGTTGCCATGCGGGATATGTCGGGGTTAAAAAAGGAACGGGAAGTCGCTTCCCAAAAACTGCAGGGACCTGATATTAAATTGACTGCCGAAAAGACTAACTTGGTCGCGACGTTGGAGCAGGCACTATATTTTTCGATGATTACAGTGTACGCACAGGGAATGGCCCTTTTGCAGGCTGCCTCTAAAAAATATGAATATGATCTCAAATTGGAAAATATCGCAAAGATCTGGCGAGGAGGTTGTATTATCCGGGCTGCTTTGCTGGAAGATATCCATATCGCTTTTTCGGAGGAACCAGGCTTGCCGAATCTGATGATAAACAATGTACTGGCTAAAAAATTACAGCATTCGGAAAAGGGAATTCGTGATATAGTCCGGGAAGCTGTGGAGAACGGTATTCCCTTGCCTGCCATGATGATGTCACTGGCTTATTACGACAGCTACCGTAGTGCCTGGTTGCCGGCAAATTTACTACAGGCTCAGCGTGATTATTTTGGTGCTCATACTTATGAGCGCATCGATAAGGAAGGAATTTTTCACACACAATGGAACCCAAATAATAGTTAATATGGAATCAACACCAACAATTAAACCTGGCCCAACTGTCATCATCATCCTCGGTGCAACCGGCGATCTTACCTGGCGCAAACTAATACCGGCCATTTATAATCTGTACCTTGATAATTGGGTGCCGGACCAATTTGCCTTAATTGGTGTGAGCCGTACAAAACTTACAGGTGAAGCTTTTAATAAGCGTTTACATGAAGGCGTGGACAAATTTTCTCGTAGGGGAAAAACTAAAAAAGCCGAATGGGACCGGTTTGCAAAATATCTCAATTACCAGGCAGGGGAATTTAATAAAAGCTCAACCTACGCTGCAGTAGAAAAGCAGATAAAAGCTTTTGAAAAAGAATGGAAGGTTACCGTAAACAGGTTATTCTACCTGGCAGTGCCGCCCAATTCATTTGAAGAAATTGCCAGCAAAATAGCGGCTTCCGGCCTTGCAAAAAATAAACAGAAAAGCCGCATTGTTGTTGAAAAACCTTTTGGCCATGACCTCGAAAGTGCCAAACACCTGAACGACATGCTGCACACAATTTTTGATGAATCGCAGATCTACCGTATTGATCATTACCTAGGTAAAGAGACTGTGCAGAATATATTGGCTTTCCGTTTTGCCAATGCAATGTTTGAACCCATTTGGAACCGAAATTATATCGACAGCGTGCAGATAACCGTAGCGGAACAATTGGGTGTAGAGAACAGGGGAAACTATTATGAGACTGCCGGTGCCTTACGTGACATGATACAGAACCATCTTTTGCAACTGCTTTGTTTAATTTCAATGGAACCACCTGTTTCTTTTGAAGCTGATGAAGTACGTAACCGGAAAGTTGATGTGTTGAATGCGCTGCGAAAAATTCATCTCGATGAAGTGTATGAATATTCCGTTCGTGGCCAGTATGGCGCGGGGTGGATACAAGGCAAAAAAGTAGTTGGTTACCGCCAGGAACCTGATGTAAATCAAGAATCAAACAAAGAGACATTTGCAGCCGTAAAATTATTTATTGATAATTGGCGCTGGCAGGATGTGCCTTTCTATTTGCGCACTGGCAAGCGGTTGAACGAGACCATTTCTATTATTACTATTAAATTCAAACCAGTACCCCATCAATCGTTTCCCGCGGAAGCAAGGGGACACTGGCAGACAAATACACTGATGCTGCATATTCAACCGCATATGGGCATTCAGCTGCAATTCCAGGCAAAGCGCCCCGGCCTTAAAATGCTACTTTATCCGGTTGATATGAAATTCAACTATGATGACTCTTATACATCGGGGACACCAGAAGCCTATGAAACTTTACTGCTGGATATAATGGAAGGTGACTCTACGCTGTTTATGCGTGCGGATCAGGTAGAATCTGCATGGAAAGCGTTGATGCCCATCATCAATACCTGGGATAATAATCCGTCCGTAAATTTTCCAAACTACGCAGCTGGCATGCAGGGACCTGAAGATGCCGAAGCACTTATTGCTAAAGACGGCCACAGCTGGGTTGTAATGCCGCCCGATAACAAATGACACCACAACTAACATATAAGCTGGAAGTGTTCCAAACTGAAGATGCTATTACAAAGGCAGCAGCAGCATTCATCATTGCACTTGCGGAAAAATCAGTTGCGGAAAAAGGCAGATTCACGCTTTCACTTTCCGGCGGGCAAACTCCGGAGAATTTATATAGCCTTCTTGCTGAACCCACCTACAGTGAACGGATGCCATGGAAAAATACCTATATCTTTTGGGGAGATGAACGTTGTGTGCCAGCAAATGACAAACAAAACAACGCAAATATGGCGAAGACTTTATTGCTTGATCATATTGATATACCAGCGATAAATATCAACCCGATTCCTGTAGATGTAGCGCCAGCCAGGGCCGCTGAAGCATATGAAATCATAATAAAGAAATTCTTTGGAGAAGCTATACCCCGCTTTGACCTGATTCTTCTTGGCCTTGGCGAAAATGGCCACACTGCCTCATTATTTCCAGGAACTGATGTTGTGTTTGAAAATACAAGGCTGATTAAAGAGGTGTACGTAGCAGAACAGAATATGTTCCGCATTACTATGACACCTGGTTTAATTAATAACGCTCATAATATTATTTTCCTTGTAGTGGGAGAAAGTAAGGCAGCAATTTTAAAGACTATTTTGAGTGGTGCCCGGCAGCCAGATAAATTTCCTGCACAGATAATCAAAGCTAAAGACGGTAGTTTATATTGGTTTATCGATAAAAACGCTGCGGCATTATTGCCGGCAGAAGCTGATCAATAATGCAGTTTAAATTTAAGCGTAGCAGCCGCCATAAATAGGTTTGTAAATGAAATAACGATGATTAAAGATGGAGAAAATGCGACCGGTAAACGATTACCGATAGGCATCGCAGCAGATCATGGTGGGTTTGACCTGAAAGTATATCTCGTAAAAATGCTGATCGATACCAACAACGAAGTAATAGACTTTGGCGACGATGAGTTGAAGAACGATGATGACTACCCTGATTTTGTAATTCCCCTGGCTGATGCCGTAGCAAATGGTACAGTGGGACGTGGTATAGCAGTTTGTGGCAGCGGAGTCGGAGCCTGTATTGCAGTAAACAAAGTTGCCGGCGTACGAGGCTGCCTGATTACAGAAAAATTTTCGGCACAACAGGGTGTTGAAGATGATAATATGAATATTATCTGCCTTGGCGGCCGTGTTATTACTCATTCCTTCGCTGGCGATCTGGTAAATATTTTCCTGAATGCTACATTTAGCGGTGCTGTAAGACACAATCGCAGGCTGGCAAAAGTGGCCGCGATTGAAAACGGCAATAAATAGAAATATAGATGATAATAGATCCGCATGCCGGAAAACCGGCAGAACCACAGATGTTAGTAAATGTTCCCAGGCTTGTTACAGCTTATTTTTCGGGCATACCTGATGTTCAAATTCCCATTGAGCGGGTCGCATTCGGTACTTCAGGTCACCGGGGATCATCCTTCAACAATTCCTTTAATGAAAATCATATTCTTGCTATCACGCAAGCCATTTGTTTTTACCGTAAAGAGCAAAATATTGACGGCCCCATGTATGTAGGGTTTGATACGCATGCCTTGTCTGCACCCGCTTTTGCTACCACGATGGAGGTGTTGGCCGCAAATAATGTTGAAGTCATGATTGCGACAAACGATGAGTATACACCCACACCAACGATTTCCCATGCCATCTTACAATACAATAAACAACGATGCACAGGTTTGGCAGATGGTATTGTGATTACGCCATCTCACAATCCTCCGGATGATGGTGGGTTTAAATACAATCCTCCTAATGGCGGACCTGCGTCCGGTACCGTTACGAATTGGATAGAAGAAAAAGCGAACGAATTGCTTCGAAAGAATTGTCAATCAGTTAAAAGAACTTCGTTTAAAAAAGCATTGGCTGCTGCTACAACCCATCGATATGATTTTCTAAATACTTATATCAGTGATCTCGGGAATGTTATCGACATGAAACTGATCCGGGATTCGAAAATTAGCATTGGTGTTGATCCTTTAGGCGGTGCCGGTGTTCATTACTGGCAAGCCATTGCGGATCGATACAAACTCAATCTTACGGTTGTTAACAAATTGGTTGACCCTACTTTTAGCTTTATGACCGTAGACTGGGACGGCCAAATCCGTATGGATCCTTCATCTCCGTACGCGATGCAAAGACTGATTGCAAAAAAGGGCAATTATGATATTTGTTTTGCCTGTGATACCGATCATGACCGCCATGGTATTGTTACTAAAAGTTCAGGACTCTTAAACCCCAATCATTATTTATCCGTGGCAGTTTCTTACCTGTTACAGCACCGCCCGGATTGGAATAAAGAATCGGCTATTGGTAAAACGGTTGTCACTACCCACCTCATTGATCGCATTGCAGCCAAACTAAAAAGAAAGATTGACGATGTTCCGGTTGGTTTTAAATGGTTTGTGGATGGATTGCTGGATTCGTCACTTTGCTTCGGTGGGGAAGAAAGTGCAGGCGCATCTTTTTCAAGATTGGATGGGAGCGTTTGGACAACTGATAAAGATGGCATTATACCTGCATTGCTTGCAGCCGAGATCACTGCAAAAATGGGTAAAGACCCCGGCATCCTGTATAATGAACTTACAAAAGAATTCGGAAAACCTTTTTATGACCGCGTTGAAGCGAAAGCAACCCGCGAACAAAAAGAAAAGCTAAGTAAACTGTCACCCGATATGATCAAACAAAAAGATTTTGCCGGCGAAAAGATCATTGATCTACTCACAAAAGCGCCAGGAAATGGTGCCGCGATCGGCGGCTTGAAAGTCACTACTCAAAATGGTTGGTTTGCAGCACGACCATCCGGCACAGAAGACATTTATAAGATTTATGCCGAAAGCTTTTTAAGCAAGGATCATCTGCAACAGATGATTGGTGAAGCCCAACGAGTTGTAGACACAGTTATTTCCAATGTTTGAAATTACCTATGGCTGACCAGAACGGGTGTTAGAAATGTGGATTTAGTAGTTATCAGTCATCCGATATTATGCTGACGAGTTTACCAAAGGCTCTGGGTTAAAATATGGTGCTGAAAGTAAGCGGAAAGACAATGCGGCTACCCGAGAGGTTCTTCAGTCATCATGTACCGGAATGAGTAATCAGCAAGTCGAAAAATTACAAAATAATTAGAGCGAAATGTAAAATAACATTCAATTTAGAACGGGCTAAAAACAAACAATAGCATTAAAAGCAAATTCTATATCCGCCAATTTCTTAATGATTCTGCAATCGTCCCATACGAGTCTCAAGCGAGCTTTTTAATTTCCCCAATGCACTTTTCTAATGCTGCTTGAATTGTATCGCCATGAGCGGTCACCGGAATCGGCTGCATTCCTCCAAGAGGGCTTCGTGCATTCAACGCTTATCGTCAATACCATCTTTGTG
This sequence comes from Chitinophagaceae bacterium, assembly GCA_039925965.1. Lineage (GTDB taxonomy): Bacteria > Bacteroidota > Bacteroidia > Chitinophagales > Chitinophagaceae > JAZKFT01. The sequence goes on along the minus strand of JBDSXW010000005.1, from coordinate 148,580 downwards.
GCTGTCCTCTTCGTTTAGATGCGCTACTACACTCGTCACCTGATTATTAAATCTTCCAGGTGTTCAGCAACAGTTGTTTTGTATGTTCAATTGATGAGACCTTAAGTTCCTTTTTATCCTGTTGTCTGAGTTTACTTGCATTGTAATAATAGCTTACATATTACTTGTTTTTTCTCAGGAGGAAAATATGTGATTATTCCCAATAAACACAAGTGTTGCTAAAAATGATCAGTCCTCAACACCACCTGAGTGCCTGGATATTGAATATCGGCGTTATCTTCAGCTGTTATGAATAAACTTACTGGTTTAAAAGGCGACACCGTTTTTAAAGAGCTTTTTAGTGTTTTCGAAAGCATGCCACTTGACGTGTTCAAACTCCCAATATTTTTGGAACCGTTTTCGGCCGTTTCTATCCAAACTACGTAGGTACTTTTTGACGGTTCTAGTCGTTTAGGGTCGGCGAGGCGAATTACATTCAAATCAATACTGTAATTATTGTTCTCATCCTTTTTCACTTTTACTGATCCTTCAGCGGCAGGGACTACAGAAGATGTTTGAAAAGGTATTTTGTTAGCGCAGGAAGCGAAAGAGAAAACAAAAAAGAATATTATACCTACTGAAAAAATATTTTTTGCTGATTTTTGTTTAAAAGTTTTCATGATTGTTTTTTAATTAGGTTTATAATTATTTGCGGATTTGGACCACCTATCGTAGATACCTTGTAGCATCCTTTTGTGAACGTAGCTTAAATTTAACTGCACAGGTTTTATCAAATTGTTGCGGATATTCCAAAGCTAGCAATTCTAAAATAAAAATGTACCCACCATAAGCTCAAAATTTGGTACCACATTTTAATAATTGATTATCAACACATTAAATATAATGAAAAATAGCCTTTGTAGAATTAAGTACCCGTAACTGGTATTTTAATAAGCACTTTTTTGGATGTGCCCATTTGATTAGAAAATTAGGTAAGCCGTAATTATAATCTATTTTCCTGGTTCAATTATTTATCGAATATGTTGCCGATATTTCAGGTTATAACCCCTGTAAATGTATTGTTGTAGGATTAATTAAAAATGAACACAACGGCAGTATTGATTATCAACATTTTAAACTCCTCTATTTGAATAATAACAGCTCGCATCACCAGGATATCGAAATAACAATCAGTCGCAAAAAAAGTAAACTATTCAGTTTCGTTATTGTTGCTACTGCAAATGCTGTTTAGAATACCGGCAATATATGAAAAAGATTTGCCATCATACATTCTCCCAAAGTTCGCAACTGCCTCTCATTTTTGATCATTTGACTCACTGCTGGTATACGAATGGTTTCGTGATTTGATTTTTGGTCGCATGCGGCCTTTTTTTTGCTGCGTTTGCATAAAATCCCCTACCCAATATTTCTTTGGCTGTTAATACCCCATAAATTATTTCCTTAGGTGGCATATAGAGGCTTGTAGTTTTTGTGGGTAAATATTTTGAGTACATCCCTACGTGCCGTTCTGATCCATTTGGCGGTGAGGGTTACAAAGTGGAGTGTGAATTTTTTGATACGCATCTGTGGTGTTATAAAATTCAGCTTTTCGGCATATTGCTTTTTAAAGATATTAAACAACAGGTAGGCTATCGTGGTGAGGTACATATAGATGGTGTTCATTTCCATGTTATTAAAAGGTAACTTGTTCCACCCAAAGTCTTCGTCGAGTTCTTTAAAATGGTGTTCGCCTTCGCAACCACGTTGGTTGTAAAATTTAATACAGTCCAATGCTTCGGCAGTATCGTTGGTAAGTACGGCACTATAGTAGTAACCATCTGTTTGGTCGATAGTTAACTGGCCTTTGGTTTTATAACGGTAAGCCACCACACGGCGGCATTTTTTGCTGTTAAAAAGCTTTTCTTCTATACTGCACACTTCTACTTTTCGGTTGCCAATTATTGCTGGTTGCCAATCCTGCTCATCTTGTAATGCTATACGTAGCCCGGTATTCATTTCGGCCCGTATATAATAGGTTATCTTCTCGTTTTCCAGGTAAACAATGGTGTCTTGTTCGTAGCAGCAGGCATCGGCCCGAAACTTTTTTACCTGTACCCCTGCTTTGCTACAAGTGGCCATGGCAGTAGTGATTATAGGTAGCTGCCCATAACTTTCGGGAGTATTGCCATTACGGTTTTGCATGTGTACCGGCAGTTTGTTAATACTGCATACTACTGGGTAATAGCTGTAGCTCTGTTTGTAATTACAGCTGGCATCTTTTTTTGTATTTTCTACTATATGACCATCGTAGTCCATGGTGTAACTATCGGTGGTATTAAGGGTGCCCCCTTTAAGGTTTATGGCTGCCAGTAATGCATTAAAGCCTTTGTGTTCGTTTACCTGATGGGTTACACCAGTTAGCGTTTTAATCAGCAAAGGGGGCATACGTAGCAGCTCGCTTACATATTCTACGGTATCAGGTGAACAAATCTTGATGTCCGGATGGTCTTGCATTTGATCCCGTACAATATTGAGATCGTCCAGCACATCCCCACCAATACTAAACATATAATTAAGGCTCCGTATGATGTCAGAAAAACTGTACGTTGCTTTTACACTACGCAATCCCAAATGCTGTGTTATCAAACTTTCAAACCCCAACCGCTTATAATCGGCTTCCATAAAATTGATGCCGCCGAAGCTTTGATAATGTGCTGATTTAACCTGAACTTGCATATCTTATTATTTCAACAGCAATATCACTCATCCGAGTGACATTGCCATAAGCCCCTAATCCACACTGGGTGCGGATACGGGGCTTATTTCTAAAGGCAGTTGCGAATTAGGGGCATTCTCGTTTAATTTATATCACTTATATTTTCAGTCAAATGCTGCACATAATTTAATTTTTTCAGCGGCTCTGCTAAATATTTTTTAATAAATGATGGAACATAAAAAAAACAGGAATTCTCCTGTAACAGATCCACAAGGAACTGATAAGGAGATGCTCAAAAAATTACTAACCGAAACTTTTGATTACTTTTTAAACGAAGTCAATCCTGTAACAGGGCTGGTTGCGGATAAAACCGAACCCGGCTTTCCGTCAAGTATAGCTGTTACCGGCATGGCAATTACAGCCTATATAATTGGTGTCGAAAAAAAATTGCTTTCCAGAAAAAATGCGATTGAAAGGGTCCTTAAGATTTTGAGATTCTTTTATGATAGCCAGCAGGGAAAACAGGCAAATGCTACAGGCTATAAAGGATTTTATTATCATTTTCTGAAAATGAATAATGGTGAAAGAGAATGGAAATGCGAATTATCTACTATCGATACCTCGTTGTTTATTGCCGGCGCCTTGTGTGCTGCCAGCTATTTTAAAAAGAAGAACAGAGAAGAAACAGAAATAAGAGACCTGGCAGATAAACTTTATCGAAGGATTGACTGGCAATGGGCACTGAATAATGGGGATACCATATGCCATGGTTGGAAACCCCGGTCAGGTTTTCTTTCTTACCGATGGGATGATAATTATAGCGAAGCTATGATCATGTACGTATTGGCACTGGGTTCCCCAACATTTCCCATTAAACCAGAAGCTTATAAAACATGGACCGATACTTTTAAGGTTTCAAAAGTGTATGATACATCTTATTTATATGCCGGGCCCTTGTTCATACACCAGTTCTCCCATATGTGGATAGATTTTCGGGGAATACATGATGCATTTAATAAAACAGCAGGCTTTGATTATTTTGAAAACAGCAGGCGTGCGACTTATATTCACCGGCTATATGCGATTGAAAATAAACTTCAGTTTAAAAATTATGGAGAATATTGCTGGGGCTTAACTGCAAGTGACGGCCCGGGAGAAAAAAAATTAAGAATCGATGGCAGGCAAAGGGTCTTTTACAATTATATCGCAAGGGGTGCACCTTATGGCCCGGATGACGGCACTGTTTCTCCCTGGGCTGTTGTAGCCTCTCTTCCATTCGCACCTGAAATAGTACTTGGAACCATTCGGCATGCCATCGAAAAATTAAATTTAAAACCCCATAAATTGTATGGATTTGATGCCAGTTTCAATCCGACCTTTCCGGAGAAGGGTACCAATACCAATGGCTGGGTTTCTCCATGGAGATTTGGATTGAACCAGGGCCCCATAGTTATAATGATCGAAAACTATAATACGGAATTGATATGGACTATAATGAAAAAATGCACCTATGTAGTAAAAGGCCTTCAAATGGCAGGTTTTAGCGAAGGATGGTTAGATAAAATATGATATGACCTGTTTCTTTTCAGCCTGTTCTCGAAATCATTGAGCTCATTAAATCCTATTATACTACGATCAATACCTCCCTTTTTGAACGGATCTTATCTCGGATAGAACAAAAATTGACAATATTACTGATCACTTTTCCCCGATAACACAACTGCAGCTCACCCTAAAACCACACCAGTTTTACTGGGCATACTTCAAAATCCTTGTTTGTGGGCGGGCAAGCACTATCAGAGATAATCATCAGTGATTTTTATATTTGGCCGGGCTTGAATACAGTCAATCGATCTATTTGCTTTATGTGCCATTACCCTGGACTGAAAATGGGAGCAGGTCATCCGTTTCAGCTGCCTCACTCTGTTTGCAACAAGTAAGGGCCGGAAAATGCTGCAGAAGAAGTTGCCACTACTGTCCCTATCATTCTGAAGAGATCGGACCTATTCACTTTCCCGCCACGCACCGGAAACCAGTATGTTCCAGCCCGGTATCCGGGGAGGTTTTCATTCTTGCAGTTACACGATAGCCTTTGCAATAAGATGCATTGCATAAGAAGGAACCGCCACGCACTACTTTTTTCGGAACGGTTGGCTCCATGGGGTCGTTACTTTGCAAAGGACCGGTTGGATTTACGGTTGATTTTCCCGCTAAGGATTTGTAATAATTGTCACCATACCAATCGGCGCACCACTCCCAAACATTGCCGGCCATGTCATATAAACCATAGTTATTGGGCTGATATGACTTTACAGGAGCGGCTTTTTCATATTGATCCCATTTAGTATTTTTATCAGGAAAGTTCCCCTGCCAGGTATTCGCTTTTGGCTTTCCTGCTTCTATATCTTCGTTTCCCCAGAAATATTTTTCGTTTACTTTCCCTCCTCTGCCAGCAAACTCCCATTCTGCTTCGGTTGGCAATCGTTTGCCTGCCCATTTGCAAAAGGCAGTTGCGTCGTACCAACTAATATGTACCACAGGATAATTTCCTTTTCCCGCAATTGTACTGCCATCGCCTTGTGGATGTTTCCAACTGGCTCCTTTTGTCCAACTCCACCATTGCGACACATCGTTTAACGGAACAGCATGTGCAGGTGGCGTAAATACCAGTGACGCGGCCACTAATAAACTGTCAGCGGGTTTGGGGGTACCTGGTGGTAACTGCTTTTTAATTTCTTCCCAATCTGGTTTTTTTTCGGCAGTGGTTACATAGCCTGTGGCATCAACAAATTTTTGATACTGAGCGTTTGTAACTTCTGAAGCATCCATCCAAAACCCATCCACCTTAACTGGATGTTGCGGATACTCATCAGGCCTGCCTTCATTATCTGTTGCACCCATTAGAAAATCTCCGCCTTTTATAAAAACCATACCATCATGTGAAGTGTTACCCCGAACGATCGATACAGTATCACCGGAAGCGGTTGCAAACCGTGAAGGCAATCTGCTTTCACAAGAAATGGTGCTGTCTTTTTTATCCGCAAACGCCTGCTGTTGCGAGTTATTACAGCCACAAAACAAAATGACTAACGTTGTAATCGCGTATGACGGATATATTTTTTTCATAATCACAAGGAGCGCAAAAATAAGAATGTCTGGTTTATATTTTTTAAATTAAAAGAGGTGACCCTTTGAATTTAGCTACTATACAACGGTGTTGAGATAGCGATTCAGATTTATTCAGTGAGAGAAGAAATAAAACGTTTGCGCGCCCATTACACATTTAATCGGTGGCTTTTGCCAGACAATCTTTGGTAGATTTTTGGTTACACGCCCGATACGCCAGGAAAAATCAATTAAATGGACCGGAAGCTTGGAAGCAACCCATTCAATACCCGGCACCACGATCCTGGATCTATGAGATTTTGCAGCGATGAATGCTTTAAACCGGCCACAAAAGTTCAAGGATAGCTTACAGATCGTTATAGGATCAGAAGATAAGCCGGGCTCTTAAAAACAACATTGTAGCCTTTATCTTTGCCTTATTCTATCTAAAATGCGCCCAGGTCTCCATTCCGGAACAAGAGTTCATATACCAATTATCGTACTCTTCCCCCGAGGTTAAACATATCAAATAGAGCTGATCGCTTTTAAATAATAAAATAATTCTAAAAAGTTACCTACTTACTAAATAAATTTAGTTTCTTTGTAAACAAACTAAATTTATTTACATGAAAAAATTATACGCCCTCGGGATGGCACTGTCCATTTTCGCCATTGTAACAGCCCAGCCATTTACCAGTACCTGGCAAAAACTTGCTAATGCAACAGACTACACCTGGTTTACAGCTAATGGCAACGACGTAAACAGCATCGATTACAATCCTGCTACAGATAAATTATTGGTTGCCAAACGTAGCAGCGCCATTTATGTTATAAACGCAGCAACAGGAGCCCAGGAAGGTACCCTTGTTGTTCCTAGCACTTTAGATACCTATCGGTTCAGCAAAGTAAGGGTTACATCAGCTGGTGTTATCTATGCTATTTCTTTAGCTACGGGTGCAGGTTCATGTTATATCTGGCGATGGGCCGACCAGGCTGCAGTACCAACACTTTGTGCCACCATCACCTGTACTGAGCGATGTGGTGATTCGTTTGGCTTGTCCGGCACTGGTACAAACACCATTTTGTATGCAAGTGGGGCTGGCACTACCAGTAATGCATTCAATATTTACATGCTCAATACCTTTAACGGAATCAACTTTTTTGTTGAAAGCAAAATCACGATGACATCCTCTCCTACCACCAACCAGCAATGGGCCAACAGGGCGATAGATCCAGTTAGTAACAGCCTTACTTCGGATTTATGGATAAACGGTGGAGGATTTCCGGCCAGGAAAATATCTGTTGGGCCAGTAAGCAGTGGTGTACGCAGTGGTACGCTGGTAACTAGTGTTGTTGATGGTGTGGGCAATGGCCAAGCGTCTGTTGGCTATGGTGGTATGCGATTTGTAACCAGCCCCATGGGTAACAAATACCTCATTTTTTCGGGCGGCAATAACTCTTATGCCGGCACCAAAATGAAAATGATAAATGTTACCGATGAATTAAACCCAACAACCTATGGTATTGACTCTTTAGGGGCGCCTGAAGCATATGTTACCAATGCAAATGGTACGGGCGATGCAGCTTATAAGTTTGAAGGCGATGGCTATACTGTTTTTTATGTCTCTACCAATAATGGCCTGGAAGCTACAAGGGCAAGTGACCAGGAACTGCCTATAACCCTGGGTAATTTTTCGGCCACCATCCGTAACAAGTCGGTGCTGATAGAATGGAATACCTTAACTGAAGCCAACAATGCTGGCTTTTCGGTAGAAAAATCCATTGACGGCATCAACTTTTCGCAGGTGGCCTATGTACGTACGAAGGCTATAAATGGCAATAGTGCCACACAACTTAATTACCAGTTGGAAGATGCAAAACTGCTGACTGGCAAAAGCTTTTATCGCCTTAAGCAGGTGGATAAAGATGGTAAAGCCAGCTATTCGTCCATAAGAAATGTACTAAATGCAAATGGCTTAAACCTGCTTTCTGCCACCATTTTAACCAACCCGGTACAGGACAATCTGGCCATTAACATTAAAAGCCCTGCTACTAAATCAGTTGTCATTACGATTACCAATGCCACAGGCGCCATACTATTAAACATGCAGAAAATAGTGACAACAGGCGAAAATAACCTGTCCTTATCACTTAGTAATATTCCTACAGGCCTCTTTATGGTCACCATTAAAGATACCGACAACAACCAGAAACCGATCGTGTACAAAGTGCTGAAGAATTAACGTCAATACCCATCAGTAATAAAAAATGGAAGCTTCAACGCTTCCATTTTTTTGTAGTAGACTTTCCAGGTTTGAAATTAATATCACTCTTTTGGCAGATATCACCGATATAATTTCGCAACCCATCCATTGCCATCCATCTACGATAAAATCTTATTCCTCGCTATTAAACAGCCGCCCATTACGCCGGCCTTATCGCCGAGTTTGGATAGTTTAAATTGGGTATCACTGTTTACCAGGCTCAACGAATATTTGTTGAGGGCACTGCGGCCTGGCAGGCGAACATAATCACCGGTTTTGGCTATCGTGCCGCCCAGAACCACCAGTTCGGGATTGAACAAATTAATGAGCACCGCCATGGCCCGGCCCAGTTTATCACTGAATTCCGCCAGGAGCTCTATCACCAGTACATCCTCATTGAGTGCGGCTTCCACCAGGTCGGCCAGTTTTATATCGTCTATATTTTTATTTTTTTTCAGCAAGCTGGATGTTGATCCCGCCGCAATTTTTTCCTTAAACATACGGATCAGCGCCACGCCGGACACCTCGGTCTCAAGGCATCCTTTTTTGCCACACTGGCAAATAATCTCATTGTAAAAAAATGGAATATGTCCAAATTCACCACTAAAGCCCGACTTACCATAATATAGCTTGCCATCGACCAATACGCCAAGGCCGGTACCGTAATCGAGGTTTACAAAAAGAACGTTCTTTTCGCCTGCCACTACCCCGCTGCAAAACTCACCATAGGCCATGGCACGGCTATCATTTTCCAGGAAAGTGGGGATGCCCAATTCTTTTTGTATCGTTTCGCTCAGTGGCTCTTCGTGAAAATGAAAAAAGCTATAGCTGTAGCCAGTAATGTTATTAATCCTGCCAGATAAATTAATTCCAATACCCAGGATCTTATCCTTTCCCAATTTTTGTTCCTTAATAAAATCTTCGATGCAGCCAATAAGATCGTTGAGCGATTGGGCAGTATTCTCCAGCGTGTAGGGAACATTTTCTTTAATGGATACCAGGTGTTTCTTAAAATCGAGCAGCCCGATATTGATACCAAAACGTTTTACATCTACCCCAATAAAATAGCAGGCATTGCTCACGAGCCCATAAATACTGGCTTTACGTCCGCCTGTAGAATCCGTTTTACCCTCCTCCTGCAGCAAGCCCTCCTCTATCAGCTCATTAACCAGGCTGGTAATTTTGGGGGTGCTGATGGCCAGCTCCTTCGCCAGGTCGTTAATAGTGGTATCGCCGGCCTTATCAATCTGGATGATAATCGCCTTTTTTAATTCTTTGTTTTTGTAAGCCACGCCACCGGGTGGATTGTCGTTCGAAAAAACTTCAAAATTGTGCTGCGCCATCCGGCTAAGATAATTAAGAAATGATAACTGATGAACTTACAGTGAAGTAAATGGCGTCCTGCAAAACAAAATAAATCTTTTATAAAAGTACAGGAAGTTAAAAAATTTAAATAATATTGTACCTGAACTTTGTAATTAATATTATTTATATGGTAGAAGCCGTGGCAAATATCGCAGCCGAGCACCCATTGCCTTCAAAAATTTCGCTGGCACCCTATGCCAGGATATACAAAAATGAGTTGTTGAATAACGTACTCCCATTTTGGCTTAACCATAGTGCGGATATGGTAAATGGTGGTTTCAATACATCGCTCGACCGGACGGGAAACGTGTACGATACCGACAAGTTTATGTGGCTGCAGGGCCGTGAAGTGTGGTGCTTCAGCTTTATGTATAACTATGTACAACAAAATCCAGCATGGCTGAAAATGGCTGAACATGGTGCCGGATTTCTCGAAAAACACGGTCGTGACGAAGCAGGCAACTGGTACTTTGCGCTTACTGCCGATGGAAAGCCGCTGGTGCAGCCCTATAATATTTTCGCCGACTGCTTTGCCACCATGGCCTTTGCGTCGCTGGATAAAGCCACGCCCAACGACCAGTATAAAAAAATTGCCCTCGATACTTTCGAAAACATCATCAGGCGGAAAGACAATTGGAAAGGTGTTTATAATAAAGCCTATCCAGGTACCCGCAACATCAAGAATTTTTCGCTGCCGATGATTCTCTGCAACCTCTCCCTCGAGTTGGAGCATATTATTGGAACCGAAAAGGTAAACAGCTTTATCCCCGATGTTATTCATGAAGTGATGGAAGTTTTTTACCAGCCTGAAATCGGATTGATATTGGAAAATGTATTCGAAGACGGTAGCTTTTGCGACAGCTTCGAAGGCCGGGTAGTAAACCCAGGTCATAGCATCGAATCCATGTGGTTCATCATGGATCTCGGCACGCGCCTTAACGATACCACCCTTATAGAAAAAGCCAAAAATATTATGCTCCAAAGCCTCGAGTATGGTTGGGATAAGGAATTCGGCGGCATCTTTTATTTCCTCGATGTAAAAAACTACCCACCGCCGCAACTGGAGTGGGATCAAAAGCTATGGTGGGTGCATGTAGAAACGCTGGTGGCCCTGGCCAAAGCCTACACCCTTACTGGCGATCAACGTTGCGCCGACTGGTTTCTGAAAGTACACGACTATACCTGGAAGCATTTTAGGGACGATACCTATGGCGGCGAATGGTTTGGCTACCTCAACCGCCGGGGCGAAGTATTGTTAACCGCAAAAGGCGCAAAGTGGAAAGGCTGTTTTCACGTACCAAGGGCTTTGTATCAGGTTTGGAAAACGCTGGAAATAAAAGATTAATTCATATCGTATTGAAAATAACATCAACCATATTCCTGTTTTTTTTACTGTTAGCAACAAATGCTTTTGCAGGCCCGGTAATACGGACCGACATACTAGTGATTGGTGGCGGCACAGGCGGAACTGCGGCTGGTATTCAAAGTGCCAGGATGGGTGTGCCAACGATTATCGCCGAAGAAAGCACCTGGCTGGGCGGCATGCTTTCAACGGCTGGCGTAAGTGCCATCGATGGCAACCACAACCTCCCTTCCGGCATCTGGAACGAGTTTAGAAATGCCATTTACCAAGTATACGGCGGTGCCCAAAAAGTTGCCACCGGCTGGATCAGTAACACCCATTTTGAACCACATGTAGCAGATAGCATTTTTAAAGCCATGGCGGCAGCAGCAACAGCGCTTACTGTGCAATACGAATTGCGTTTTCTTTCGGCCATCGTACAACGAGACCAGGTTACCGGTGCCCGCTTCCTCAATCTCAAAACAAACGACACTACCACTATTTATGCGAAGCAGGTAATAGAAGCTACCGAGTTGGGCGACGTTTTGGCTTCGGCAAAAGTGCCTTTTAGTTTGGGTATGGAAGACGGTGCTACCACCGGTGAAAATGTAGGCGTAACCACATCAAACGACATTATCCAGGACCTTACCTATGTGGCCATTTTAAAAGATTTTGGCGCAGGTACCGACCAAACCATTGAAAAGCCTGCAGCCTATACGCCAGATGAGTTTGATGGTGCCTGTACGGACTTCTACAAAAACACATCCCGCAAAGCGCCCAATGTAGATGCTCAAAAAATGCTGGACTATGCCAAATTGCCCAATGGCAAATACATGATCAACTGGCCTACGTACGGCAACGATATTTACATCAACACTATAGGCCTTAGCCACGAACAACAAATTGTGGAACTGAGAAAAGCCAAACAGCAAACATTACGATTTGTATATTTTATTCAGCATCAACTCGGCTTTAAAAATCTTGGTGTAGCTATCGATGAGTTTAATACCACAGATGGCCTTGCCATCATGCCCTATTACCGGGAAAGCAGGCGGGTAAAGGGTTTGGCTAGATTAACTATTAACCATATTGCCGAACCTTTTGACCAAAACTATTACCGGACGGGCATTGCAGTAGGTGACTATCCCATCGATCATCACCACAAAAAAAATCCTGCTGCGCCACAACACCTGGAGTTTTACCCCATCCCTTCGTACAATATTCCTCTCGGCAGCCTGATACCGGAGAAAATGAACGGCCTCATCGTTTGCGAAAAAAGTATCAGCGTAAGCAATGTGGTAAATGGCACCACGCGCCTCCAGCCAGTAGTATTGCTCACCGGGCAGGCTGCCGGTATTTTGGCTGCCTTATCAGTAAAAAGCGGACAGCAGCCAAGGCAGGTACCGGTAAGAAAAGTACAGCAAGCGTTGCTGGATAATAACGCCTTGTTAATGCCATACAGGGATGCAGGCATTGCCCATCCTCATTTTCAATCCATCCAAAAGATAGGCGCTACCGGTATCTTAAAAGGCACGGGCATACCGTTTCAGTGGGCGAACCAAACCTGGTTTTACCCAGATTCTTTGGTTGATAAAAAAAAATTTACAGATGGGTTTAAACCGTTTGGCAAAGTGGTACCGTCGTCCGGACAAGCCCTTTCTGTAGCCACAGCTATTGCCACCATTTTTAATACAGGCCAGCAAAAAAAATTGGGTTTTACCAATAAAAATCGATCACAATTCACTAAAGAAATAGCATCAAAATGGGAAGCCTGGGGCCTGCCATTATTTGATTTCAAACGCGGCATTACGAGATCAGAGTTGGCTGTATTACTGGACAAAACGTTGGATCCTTTTAGCCTGAAGCCCATAAATCACCACGGAGATTTTAAATAACGACCATCATTCAAAACAAAACAAGCCATATGAGAAAACTACAATTACTTCTGTTGCTGCTGCTGGGCACCGGCCAGTTACTGCTGGCACAGGAAATAAAAGTAACCGGAAAAATTACGGACAATAACACCGGCAACCCCATTGAGGCTGCCACCATCCAGGTGAAGGGCACCAAACGCAGCACCCTGGCCTCTGCCACCGGCGATTTCACCATCACCGCAAACAAAGGGCAGACCCTCATTATCACCAGTGCAGGGTACGCTAATAAAGAAGTGGTAGCTGGCACCGGAGCCATGAACATTTCCCTTACAGAATCTGCAAAAGATTTGCAGGATGTAGTGATAATTGGTTATGGCTCGCAGAAAAAAGCCAACCTTACCAGCGCCGTTTCGGTACTAAAAGGCGACCAGTTGCTAAAGCGACCATTGGCTTCTACCAGCATGGCGTTACAAGGCTTTGCACCAGGCGTTACCGTACGGCAGGGCAGCGGTCAGCCGGGCGGCGATGGTGGACAAATCAATATCCGTGGTGTAGGTTCTATTAACAACAGCAGTGCGCCCCTTATCATTGTAGATGGTGTGGAAGGTGTAAGCCTCAACGACATTGACCCCAATATTATCGAAAGCATTTCTATATTAAAAGATGCCGCCTCAACGGCTGTTTATGGCGTACGGGCTACCAACGGTGTGATCCTGGTAAAAACCAAAAGAGGACAATCGGGAAAAACTATGGTTGCCTATAATGGCTTTATGAGCCTGCAGCAGCCCACCAACATGCCGGAGACTTTATCCGCGGTAGATAATATGCTGTTGAATAATGAAGCTGTGGCTAATACCGGCTCTACCGTTTTGCCTTATTCCCAGGCTACCATTGATTTGTACAAAACTACTGCGCCCAATAATTTCACTGTATTTAATACCGACTGGAAGGACCTTATTTTCCAGAATACCGGTCTCATGCAGAACCACAACCTGATCATGAGCGGTGGCAGCGATAAGGCATCGTTCCTGGCTTCGGGCACTTATTTAAACCAGCAGGGCCTGGTTTTAAATAACTCTTTTACCAAATACGACCTGCGTATCAATGGAGATGTCAATGTGACCAAAAGAATAAAATTTACCTCCGATATTTTTTACACGAAAGCCACCAACAAAGTGCCTGCAGGCATGGCTCCTACAAGTATTATTCAACGTGCCATCACCATGGCGCGAAATTTTCCAGGAAAATTTGAGGAAGGAAAATACGGCGATGCCGGACAGTCGAACTCCATCAATCCTATCGCCATGGCAGAGGCCTCTAATACGCAAACTACGGAGACGCCCACGCTCTCTATGCGTTTTGGGTTGCGTGCCGAACTCATCAAAAACCTGGTAGTAGAAGTGGCCTATAATAACCGGACCTCATACACCCAATCGGTGAGGCCGGGCCGTACCTACGATGTGTACACGGCCAACCCACTTACGGGTAAACTTAACTATTCAGCAGCCATTGGCGACTCGAGTATTAACTACTCCAACAACCGCTTTAACTCTAACCAATATTTTGCATCGGCCAGCTACAATTTTTCCATTGCAGGTAAACACAATATCAAGTTACAAGGCGGTTTCCAGGCCGTAGACAATTATATTGAAAACGTGTCGGCTACCCGCTTTGGCCTGCAATATCCCGACAGGCCTTACTTAAACCTAGCCACTTCGTCGCTGCAACCGCAGGTGGGTGGCGGCGCCAGCGAAAGTGCTGTAGCCGGTTACTTTGGACGGATAAATTACGATTACGAAGGCCGCTACCTGCTGGAACTTACCGGACGCTACGACGGTACTTCAAGGTTTAGCCAGGCATTCGATCAGCAGCATGGTTTCTTCCCGGGTGTAAGTGCTGGTTGGGTAATTTCAAAAGAAGGGTTCTTCCAAAATATCAAAGCCATCAATTTTGCAAAAATAAGGGCTTCCTACGGCGAACTGGGTAACCAGGAAATTGGTTCCAACTATCCATTTACTTCCACCCTCGATCCCGGCACAGCCTATTATTTCAACAACCTGATTAGTCGTGGCTTCTCATTGAATAATGTTCAGAATGTATCCTTAAGCTGGGAAAAATCAAAGCAAACGAATGTGGGTATCGATCTTATTTTGTTAAAGAACAAACTTAATATCACGTTTGATTATTACGAGAAAAAAGTAACGGATATGGTGATAGATGTTCCCAGTCCGTTATATGTAGGTTTTGTAAGCAATGTATCTTCCATACCTACCAACGCTGGCTCTATGATCAATAAAGGTTGGGAATTTTCGGCAAATTATAAAAACAAGGTCGGGAAATTTACCTATAGCGTTACCGGAAATTTATCGGATGTAACTAACAAGGTGCTGGACACAAAGGGGCAGGACATTGTAACCTCGGCAGGTCTTATTGCCCGGGGCGGATTTCCGATTAACTCCTACAACCTGTATACAGCGAATGGCCTGTACCAAACCGGCGACAATTTCAGCTCTCCTTCGAACGGAACCCGTACCACAGGGGCAGGAGATATCCGGTTTGTAGATATGAATAAAGATGGCGTGATCAATGCCAGTGACCGTATGCTTACCGGCAATAACTTTCCACGCTATGAATACAGCACGGATATTAATTTGAGTTATGCCGATTTTGACCTGAGCGTATTTATCTACGGTGTTGGCAAAAGAGACAACTATATCAGCGGCGTAGGCGTAGAGCCCTTTAACGCTGGCAACTGGATCGCCTCGGGCCTTACTCCTATTCTGGACAGGTGGACACCATCGAACCCCGGTGCCAAATACCCAAGGTTATACTCGGGCGGTAATGGCAACTATACCCAAAGTACCTATTGGTTAAAGAATGGCGCTTTTATGCGGGTGAAGCATATTACGCTCGGCTATAACCTGCCTAAGAAACTGATGGATAAAGCAGCCTTGCAGCAGTGCCGGTTTTATATAAGTGTAGTAAATCCATTGACGGTTTCTCATTACGAGCCAGGTTTCGATCCGGAGATCAGCAATACCAGCGGCGCTTTCTACCCTATTATGAGAACCATCACTGGTGGTGTAAACATCAGGTTTTAATCCTACTCACTTTAAAAAAATTATGACCATGAATTACAAGAAATATTTATTGATACCAGGATTGGCAGCCCTGCTAACCGGCGTCACATCCTGCAAAAAATACCTGAATAAACTGCCGCTGGATACGATTACCTCCGAAGCATTTTATACTACCTCTACACAGGTACAGCAGGCGCTAACAGGTGTGTACAGTGCCTATGGTGCACGTACGATCAGCCCAGGCTTCGGTAATCCAACTACCTACTATGCCAAAATGGACCTGCATACCGAACTCGGTTTGGAGCGCGGTCTCAACGGAACCATCGGCTCGGGTGCCTACTCGCCAACAGACGGAACCATACGTGAATTGTGGGCAGGCTTTTACCAGGTAATACAGCGCGCCAACAGCCTCCTGTTTAACATGACCAGGGCGCAGGATGCCATGGACCCAACCGAGTACGCGAAAGTGCAGGCCGAGGCAAAGGTGTTACGCGCATCTGCTTACTGGTATCTGATGATTTATTTTGGTGATGTACCTTTTTTTACAGGCCCACTGGAGCAAAGCGATTTCTTCAACGCTACACGCAAGCCAAGAAAAGATATCGTAGACTTCCTGGTGGCTGACCTGAAAGCAGCCGCTCCTATCCTGCCCTGGCTTCCGGCTGAACAGGGCCGTGTAAGTCGCGGTGTGGCACTGGGTACTGCTGCCCGTATTGCCATGGTGGATAGGCGGTACACCGAAGTACTATCGCTTACCAATGATATTATCGCCAATTCGCCCTATGGCTTAAACCCATCGTTTCAGAACCTGTTTCGCAAGGCGGGGCAAACAGCCAATGCCAATAATGAAATCATGTTTATCTACCCGTTTGGGGATGCTGATGGCGGCTCTTTCACCTACCTTAACCTGGTGCAGGGTTCCCGAAATCAGGGGGGACAATCCAGCCATTTTCCATCGCAATTTTTGGTGGACTTATTTGAATGTACCGACGGCAAAACTATTGACCAATCGCCGTTATACGATCCAGCACAACCTGCCCGCAGCCGCGACCCACGAATGAAGCAGACGGTAATTGTACCCGGTGATACGGTGATTGTTCAAGGCTTTACCAGCAATGTGTTTACGCCCATCAACGCTACTATTTTTTCTTATAATACTGCCACCAACGCCATCTCCCCAACCTCCACCGCTAACCAGGACAGCGCTAACATTTTTGGTCCACGCCTCAATGGCTGCGGTAACCTTTGGCGTAAATATGTGCAGGACAGAGATGTAAACGGAACGGCGGGCAACCTGTTTAAAGTGGGTTGGGTATATATGCGCTTTTCAGAAATCTTGCTGCTGAATGCCGAAGCGAAACTGGAAAGCGGCGCGCCAGCAGCGGATGTAGCCGCATCAATTAACAAGGTTCGGGGCCGAGCCGGCATGCCCAATGTAGACGCTGCAACCCTTGCCAATGCTGCCGCATTAAAACAATTGGTAAGGCGTGAAAAGACCGTGGAATTTGCCAACGAGGGCATTCATATGGCAGACATGCGCCGCTGGGATAACGGTGCCTATGCAGCCAAAGTAATGGCTATGCAGATTTATGGCCAGCCAATTAGTCGCATGAGCCTGGTAGCTGGTAAAGGTCTGGTGTTTGATAACCCAGCTCCGCCACCGGTTTTTGACGCAGTGTACAAAGTGCCGGTCAGCTGGCCCAATGCAGATGCTACGCGATTAAAAAGGGAACTTCGGATTTTCAACACCAACCAACATATCCTTTGTCCGATTCCGCAAAGCGAACTGGATAAAGTGCCGTCGTTGGTGCAAAATCCGGGATGGTAAAATTGGTCATTGGGTAACAAGTCATTATGTAACTGGCCAATAGGTGGAAGGCACTTTGTTGGCCGGTTCGCTTAGACTTTAAACATTCTTACTATCCGAAAAACCATAAACGGCAGCGACAAGTTCGTTGCTGTTGTATTTTGAACCTACTCTATGAACATAAGAAACGAAAGCCTGGATGCCCTTCGGGGATTTGCCATACTTGCCATGGTATTGAGCGGCAGTATTGCTTTTGGCGATACCATGCCTGCCTGGATGTATCATGCGCAGGTGCCGCCGCCGATCCACGAGTTTAACCCGGCACTACCTGGTATTACCTGGGTAGACCTGGTGTTTCCTTTTTTCCTGTTTAGTATGGGAGCCGCCATACCGCTATCGTTGCAAAAACATGTACTTGCCAAAAGCAGTATCGTGGTTGTCACCGGCATTGCTTTTAAACGGTTTGCACTGCTAGCTTTTTTTGCCTTGTTTACCGAACACATGAAGGCATGGGTGATGTCGTCAGCGCCAGTTTTCTCCGATCATTTGCTATCGATATTGGCTTTTGTATTATTATTTTTTCAGTTTTATGAAACCAGGAAATTAGCAGGTAGCAAAGTTTTTATTGTAGTGAAAGCCTTCGCTTTTCTTGCGGCTATCGTGCTGCTTTGGAAATTGCCATTCCATGATGGCGCCGGGTTTAGCTTTTATAAAAGCGATATTATCATTATCGTACTCGCAAACATGGCTTTTTTTGGCACAATAATCTATTGGGTTACAAGGGAAAAGCCGTTACTGCGATTAGGCCTGTTGCCATTTATCATGGCCATCTTTCTCGCCGCCAAAGAGCCCGCGGATGGGTGGGCCAAAGCATTTTTTAACTTTAATCATATAGGTAGTTTTCAAATTGACTGGCTGTATCAATTTTACTTTCTAAAATACCTGTTCATTGTGCTCCCTGCCACTTGCGCCGGGGAGTGGATTTTAAAAAGTATGCAGGCAAACAAGACCCTGCAGGAGCCTGAAGCAAAAAAATCAAAAGAGAAAGTACTGGCCGCTATCCTTTCCCTATTAATCGTTGGGTGTAACCTGGCAGGCCTGTTTACGAGGATGTTGCTGGTCAATTTTATAGTGACCATGTTCTTGTGCCTGCTGATGTATTGGCTGGCAAAAAAACAGCAAGAAAAATTATTACGCCAATTTAGTGAAGCAGGTATTTACCTGCTGTCGCTGGGCTTATGTTTTGAAGCGTATGAGGGTGGCATAAAAAAAGACCATTCTACCTACAGCTACTATTTTGTAACCACTGGTCTGGCCTTTTTTATGCTCATTTCTTTTTCAGTATTGGCGAGGTTAAAGTATGTGTCGCGGCCGGTTCGTTACTTAGCGCTTAATGGCAAAAACCCCATGGTGGCCTATGTTGCCGGTGCTTTATTGCTCCTGCCGCTTCTATCGCTTACATATACCCAAAGTTATTGGGACAGCCTACACCAGAATGCCTGGATGGGATTGCTGAAAGGCGTTTTGTTTACCGGTGTGGTATCGCTGGTAACCGTATTTTTTGTACGAAAAAAGTGGTTTTGGAAAACCTGATTGGGGCGGGATATAGCGATGTAAGGCGTAACGCCCTATTGATTATAATTAGCTGCTTATTGGTTGTCATTCAGTTGTCCAATCTTCAATGGATATTGCCTCTAATCGATCAAAGTCGCTAACGTTTTTCGTTACCAAAATGAGACTATTGAAAATGGCTGTTGCGCCTATAAGTAAATCAAAATCATCTAAAATTTTGCCTTTAGTTTTTAGCCTTGCCTTTTCTGTTGCATAAACGTCAAGTGCAGGGAATATCGGCACAATGGCAAATTTTGATTGAAAAGTTTCAAGGGCTTTTCTATTCCTTTCCTGGTGAATACTTTTTGCAATCCCGTATTTTAACTCTGCAATTGTTATTTCAGACACACAACAATGTTCAAATCCCGCCGCGTCAATTTTTACGTCAAGGTTGAATTTTCCATTGAGGAAGTATGCGCAAATATTGGTGTCTAAAAGATATTTTTTCACAAATCAATTGATTTCTCTAAAAACTTTCTGTCCTTTTTCAATTCTGTTACAAATTCATCGGCCGATTGGTCAAGAACCATAGAGCCAAACAAAGATTTCCAGGAATGGTCCCTGTTCTTTTTGGCCGTTTTCATTGACGTTGAAAGCCTTGCTATCAGTTCCAATTTATTGTTCGGGCTAAGGCTTTTTAGCAGTGAAAAGTAGCTATCAATCAAGGCTGTATTTATATCGGTGGTATTCATTTTCATTAATTTTAGCTGCCCAAAAGTAATATATTATTGGGCTTGAGTTGCAGGGTAGTGGCGTCAAAATATTGTCCGTCAGCGTAAGAAACCCTTTTTCTCACTTATCAACTTCTGTTTTCATGCTAATGGAGGCTGCCAAACTTTGCCGTTATGAAAAAATCATTATAATACAGCAGCTTGCCCCCGAATCCCTGGAGTGATTGGTGAAAGACATACTGTTTACCGGTTCAGCATCACTTATAATGGTATTCTTTGTACGAAAAAAGTGGTTTTGGAAAACCTGATTTGCTACTTCGGAAAGCTAGCCTAAAAGTTGTCAAAATAAAATTGCCCTGACTTTCGGACAAGTTTTAATTGAAAATGCCCTGACTTTCGGACAAGTTTTAATATAATTGCCCTGACTTTCGGACATATTTTGCCGAAAATTGCCCTGACTTTCGGACAAGTACATAAAAAATAGGGTACACGTGAGACATATTCGAACGAAATATCACTACCCATTTGCAGGATTGGGCACAAAAAAAGAGCAGGAAGCCTTTGGTATTAAGAGGTGCCCGGCAGGTTGGTAAAACCGCGTTGGTAAAACCATTTTCCAAAAGTTTTGACCAGTATTTGTACCTGATTCTTGAATTGGCCACAGACAGAAAGCCATTTGATGACTTTACCAGCCTGAATATTCTGATACAAACGCTTTTTCTTGATAAGAATATCGCGTACAACAAAGACAAAACTACCCTTCTCTTTATCGATGAGATACAGGAAGTGCCGGAAGCCTTGAACATCCTCCGTTATTTTTATGAAGAAGAGCCGGGCATCCATGTTATCGCAGCCGGATCATTATTAGAGAGCCTGTTTGATAGGAATATTAGCTTTCCTGTTGGCCGTGTAGAATGCCTGGTACTAAAGCCTGTAACTTTCCACGAGTTTTTGAAAGCTACCGATGAAACAGCAGCCATTGAGCAATTCAACAAAATACCGTTTCCGGATTTTGCCTTCGAGAAACTGCTTGGTTTATTTCATTGGTGTGCGGTGATAGGCGGAATGCCGGAAATTGTAAACGAATATGCCACCACAAAAAACCTCACAGACCTCGGTGGTATTTATAATTCACTGGTACAGGCTTACCTCGATGATGTTGAAAAATATGCCAAAAATGACTCGCAAACAAACTATATCAGGCATGTGATAAAATTAATATTTCTGGAAGCGGGCAGGAGAATTATTTTTGAAGGTTTTGGCAAATCGTGGTATGGAAAGAGAGAGATTGGCGAAGCGTTGCACACATTGGAAAAAGCCTTGCTTGCCAATTTAATCTATCCCAATACTAGTGCTATGTTGCCTTTGATACCCGATAAAAAAAATCGCCCCGGCTACAGGTTTTAGATTCCGGCATTATGAGCTATCTATTGGGCATCCAAAAAGATATTATCACAACAAAAGGCCCGGATACTGTTTACATTGGGATAATGATTGTACACCTCCTGGGCCAGGAACTGTTGGGGTCTCAATACAATACATTAAGCGAACTGCATTTTTGGGTGCGGGAGAAAAAACAATCGCAGGCTGAGGTAGATTTCATTTACCCATACAATGGCAAACTGATACCGGTAGAAGTTAAATCGGGGGCCCCAGGAACATAACGATCACTACACATGTATATGGACACGGCACCCCACAATATGGCCATACGCTTTTGTGCAGCAAAAAAAAGCATTAAAAAAATTACAACTGCAGCGGGTAAAGTATATTTTTTACTAACGCTTCCCTTCTTTCTGGCGACGAAATTGAACGAGTACCTGGTTTGGTTGGAAACAGCAATAAAAACAAGCACTTAACCTTACTCATACACATCCATCTCTAAAAGGCCGCCTTTCATTAATAGTGCATGGCGAATCGACAAAACAGGTAGATTTTTTTTATTGAATCGCACCTTAAATATCCTGGCTGGCTCCCCGGTCTTTTTAAAGCGATGTACCAGAAGTTTCAAGGTTTTATTTCCGGGTAATTGAAGGGTAACTTTGTTCACCAACGGATAGCCAAAAACGTATTCGCCGCTGGCCGGGTTCATGGGGTACATGCCCAGGCTGCTCCAGATGTACCAGGCACTCATTTGACCGCAATCATCGTTGCCGCTGAGGCCATCGGGCCCCGATTTATAAATGCTGTCTGCTACTACCCGCAGCCATTTTGCAGCCTTTTCGGGATGGCCCAAAGCGGTGTACATGTAAATGATATGGTGGCTGGGTTCGTTGCCATGTGCATATTGGCCTATAAGCCCACTTACATCAGCTGAAACATTTTCTCCATGCAGTTCGGAAGGTGCCGTAAATAAGTTGTCAATTTTTTGCACCAGTTTCTCTTTGCCGCCATACAATGTGGCCAATCCAGCCACATCATGCGGAACAAAAAAACTATGCTGCCAGGCGGTGCCTTCTACATATTGCCCATCAAAGCCATGCTCGGATAGTAAAGGATCAAAGGGCTCGATAAATTTACCGGCACTGTCTTTGGCCCGCATAAACCCGGTTTGCTTATCAAATAGATTTTTGTAGCTCAAAGCCCGTTTGGAGAAGCGCTGGTAGTCGGCCATTTTACCCAGTTTTCTGGCTACCTGGGCAATACACCAATCGTCGTAAGCATACTCCAAAGTGATGGTTACGCTCCAGCCGTGCAAGTCCTGTGGCAGATAGCCGTAGCGTATATATTCAGGAGTTCCACGCTGCTTTTGGTTAGCACTTTTCAGCATGGCTTCATAAGCGGTAGTATAATCAAAGCCTTTAATGTTTTTGAGCATCGCATCGGCAATAATTGGAACACTGTGATAGCCGGTCATCGTGTTGGCTTCCCAGGTGCTGAGGTCCCATACGGGCAGCAAGCCGTTGTCTTTGTATAGTTGCAGCATACTGTTGATCATGTCGGGCAGGCGGGTGGGTTGGGTAATGGTAAACAAGGGATTCAATGCCCGGAATACATCCCATTGTGAAAACACCGTATACTTGTTTTTGCCCTTCGTAAAAAACAACATCTTGTTATCGTGCGTTTGGTATTCGCCATCGGCATCGTTGCTGATAACCGGTGCCAGGCAGGTATGGTAAAGGGCGGTGTAAAAGCGGGTGGCGAAGTCGGTGTTGCTGCTGGTATCAATACATATTTTCTGCAACTCTTTTTCCCACAAATTATTGGCGGCTGTAACAGTGGATTGGAAACTTGTCCGGTTCGATTTTTCCAATTCGAGCAGAGCTTTTCCGGCACTTACACTACTTAGCGAAACTTTTACCAGCAGCGGCTTTGAGGTATTAAATTGCAAAGCAATTTTTACCTGGTCACCAAAGGCTGCGTCGGAGTTGTGAATAGAATCATCAATAAAAATATGCGCCGCAACCGGGCTTGAAAACTTCGCTGCAAAATAGACTTTCTGGCCCTTGGCCCAACCGGTGCTGTACCGATAGCCAACAAGCGTATAAGCATCTTTTAGTTGCAACATTCCAGCTGTGCTTTTGTCCCAGTTAATGGCGAAACCCATATCGAAACGCAGCCAACCGGTTGATCCGGGAAAGGTGTATTGGTGAAAGCCGGTTCTTTCTGCAGCCGTTAATTCGCAGCCGATGCCATTGTTAAGTTGCACCTGGTAATAGCCCGGTTTTGCCGTTTCGTTATTGTGGGAAAAAGGGATTTTTATTTTGGATTGTCGAACCTCGCTGGTGTCGGTTAAGGGCAAAACGGAGATATCACACCAGTCGCCGATACCGGTACCACTTAAATGTGTATGACTAAACCCAGCAATATGAGTGCTGCTATAATGATACCCTGCGCACCAGTCCCAGCCTTCATCGCCGTTGTCCGGGCTTAGCTGCACCATACCAAAGGGCACAACGGCACCAGGATACACATGGCCATGACCGCCAGTCCCTAAAAACGGATCCACAAACCGGGTGAGGTTTTGTGCGCCTGCCAAAACAAAGGAGCAAGTAAAAAGGAATAGCAAGATTTTTTTCATGCTTTGGGGTTTGGTGCAATGTAACGAAGGACAGAAACGCGGATCAGGCCGATGGAACGGATATTGGCGGATACATGTGAAGTACTTTAAAATTGGTTCACCTCTTTTCCATCAAAATGTAAAAAAGAAAACCCTAAAATACCACACTTCCTTTTTTGGAAATAAATCCGTGTTCACCCGTACTATCCGTCCAATCCGTGATTCTATCAAAACCTCTGTTCTATTTTATGTAAGGATACTGACCGGTAAACCAGGTCGGCACATCTTTTAAACCTTCGTAAAAAAAGAAGCACTCCCCCTTAAAACCGCTGCTACGATTGGATTGTACCATTTGCGACAGATAAGCAGGTGCTGCGGTATACGTGCCGGATTTTAACAACACGCCGGGGTAAAATGGAATGGCAGTATTTTTATAATACGTTTTTTGTTGCGCCAGCGTGGAGTTGTAAGAGGCGATATCGTACCGGTAGCATTGTGGCAAAATAGCGTCTACCCAGCTACTGTCGACCCAGGTAGGCCAGTCCTGCAGGTATTCGGTGAGGGAAAATGGGTAGACACTAGGCGCCATCGTAAACTGAACGGCCGGCTTAATGGCTTTAACTTCAGTGCGAAGACGCTTCAAAAAAGCATTGAGTTTTTTAGCCCTCCAGGTAGTCCAGGCAGCATCGGTGTAGGAGGCCGGGGGGTTGGCACCACCATTTTCAGACTTATACAAAGCAACCGTGTAGGCGTCGTACCCAGCGGTGCTGGGCATGGCTGGCAAGCGGTCATCGCCCTGCACGCCGTCTACATTATAATTGGTTACTACTTCCTTAAACAGGTCGATCATGTATTGCTGCACTTCGGGATTGATGCCATTTAACCAGTCGAAACCGTTCTTCACCGTTAAGATACCTGAGGCATCTTTAGCCGCCCAGGTGGGCTTCGCAGCCACAATTGGCCCGCCGGCAGCAGAATAAGAAGAGGCAAAGCCATATTCAAACCAGGCATGCACCTTTATATTCTTAGCATGTGCTTCCTGTATTACTTCAAGCAGGGGATCGCGGCCGGCAAATGTTTCTAAAATAGGTTTGCCAATAAGGTTGTTCATCACGGTACTTGGGTAGGTAGTGCGGGCATTATTATACACCACCACAAAAATGTTATTGATGCCGGCCGTTTTGCAATTGGTCACCATATCCTGAATATTAGTGCGGGAATTTAGTGCCGTGCTGGCCGCAGTGGTTACCCATACGCCACGTACAGCGTTACTGTCCCACAAAGGTGCAGCCGGACCTATAATCCCCGGGTCGTACGTTACAATGGTTCTTTTTTTACAGGCTGCAAATGATGATAGCAGTATCGCTGCGCTGAGAAGATACTTTAAGATTCGTGGCAGGTTCAATTTGGCAAGTGACATAAATAATTATTTTATTAAAAAGCCAAACTTAATAAATCTTTTTATAAATTGCACGAAATCTTTAATTTTTATTCTGATTTTTATTTTGAGCTTTGGGAGAAAAAACGCTTGGAACACTGACATTTATTCGGCTAAACACCAATCCTGATATTGAAGACCAAACGATTACAATCCATATTGACCAAGTATGCAAATTGAACCAACACAAAAACGGAACCCCGCATTTTGGATTCCCACCACCTGGTTTGCCATGGGCCTACCATTTGTAGCACTTGCCCAGGCAAGTGCTATTATGTACAAGAATCTGGGGGTTTCCAATTCCCAAATCGCCTTCTGGACCTCGCTGATTATGCTTCCATGGACGTTGAAACCCTTGTGGGGCCCACTTTTGGAGATGTTCAAGACAAAAAAATTCTTTGTATATATCACCCAGATTTTTACCGGAGCCTTATTTGGAATGGTGGCTTTAAGCCTGCATTCCGATTATTTCTTTGCCATTTCGATTACCATCATGGCGGTCATTGCCTTTAGCGGTGCCACGCATGATATGGCAGCGGATGGCGTGTACCTGAATGAACTTACGCCCAAACTACAGGCAGCTTATGTGGGATGGCAGGGTGCGTTTTATAATATTGCCAAGGTAATGTCGAGTGGTGTGCTGGTATATTTTGCCGGCGAATTGGAAAAGACTACAGGCGTGGTAAATGCCTGGACGATCATCATGGTGATATATGGTATTATAATGGTGGCGCTCGGTTTTTACAACATGCGGATGCTGCCGACAGGTGGACACACGCAGCCGGTACATTCGGCCAAAGAGGGATTTGCTACGCTGAAAGATGTAGTAGTCACTTTTTTTCAAAAGAAAAATATTTGGTTCAGCCTTTGTTTTATAGTTCTGTATCGTTTCGCAGAAGGTCAGGCCATCAAGATCACACCGTTATTTTTTAAAGCGGCGAGGGCGGAGGGGGGCTTGGGGCTTTCCACTTCTAATATTGGTCTTTTATATGGCGTGTTTGGCTCCATTTCATTTGTGCTGGGTTCTATAGCGGCGGGTTATTACGCGAGCAAAAGAGGCCTTACCCGCAAAACACTATTGGTATTGTGTGCCTTCTTTAACGTGCCTTTCGTTGCCTATGCATTTTTAGCCGTTACACTACCACAAAACCTTTATGTCATTGGCGGCGCAGTTGCCATTGAATATTTTGGTTACGGATTTGGCTTTGTAGGGTTGATCTTATTCATTATGCAGCAGATTGCTCCAGGGAAGTACAAAATGGCACACTATGCATTTGGAAGCGGCCTCATGAACCTTGGCTTTATGGTGCCTTCCATGATTAGCGGCTGGCTGAGCGATGTCCTGGGTTACAAGGAATTTTTCATCTGGGTATTGATTGCTACCATTCCTGCCTTTATCGTTACCTGGCTGGTACCATTAACTAAGCCCGAAGAACCAACACCAGAACAAGTTCCAGCAGCAACAGGATCATAGAACCGACCTATTTTTAACGATATTTACCCTTAGGATGAAACACATTTTAGTCATTTCAATTTGTTGCTGCTATCACTTTATTGCCAGTGCTCAGTTGAGTGTAGATACGACCTATAACAGTACTTATTACGTGCAAAAAACAACGCTATTCCGTCTGCTACCCGATACGAAACATGAAATTATATTCCTGGGCAATAGCATAACCGATATTGGCGAATGGGCGGAAATTTGGAACAACCACCATGTAAAAAACCGGGGCATCAGCGGCGATAATACTTTTGGCGTATTGGCAAGACTGGATGAAGTCGTTTCCTCTAAACCCACTAAGATCTTCATCATGATTGGCATCAACGATATTGCCAGAGATACACCAGACAGTATCATCCTGGCCAATTATAAAAAAATTATTGAACGTATCAGAAACGAATCACCGAAGACAATCATTATTGTTCAGAGTATTTTACCCACCAATAATGAATTTACCGATTTTAAAAATCATCAGAATAAAGACACCCATATCCAATGGTTTAACGGCCAATTAATGGCCTATTGCAAGGCTGCAAAAATCAGGTTTATAAACCTGTACCCCTCCTTTTTAGACAACAACAATAAACTAAGCCGCAGTTTCACCAACGATGGTTTACACCTTAATGGTGATGGTTATATGAAATGGAAAGAAATATTAATTCAGGAAAAATTAATGAAATAGCAATGCTGATCACCGGAACATTTATAGACGAAATCAGTCATGATATTCCCCACCAAAACTGGGGAGCCGCCGAATGGGAACTGGATTTCCAGCACATGAAACGTACCGGTATAGATACGGTGATCCTGATCAGAAGCGGTTACCGGCGGTTCATTACGTATCCATCTGCCTACCTGATGAAACAACATGGCTGCTATGCGCCGCCGATAGACCTGGTGGAATTATACCTGTCGCTGGCCGACAAATATGATATGCACTTTTATTTTGGTTTGTACGATAGTGGCATTTATTGGGACACGGGCAACCTGGTCCACGAAATAGACGACAATCGCTTTGTAATAGATGAAGTGTGGCAGCGATACGGCCATCATCCCTCGTTTAAGGGCTGGTACATGAGCATGGAAATAAGCCGCAAAA
The DNA here is from genome assembly GCA_039925965.1 of Chitinophagaceae bacterium. Classification (GTDB taxonomy): domain Bacteria; phylum Bacteroidota; class Bacteroidia; order Chitinophagales; family Chitinophagaceae; genus JAZKFT01. The sequence goes on along the minus strand of JBDSXW010000005.1, from coordinate 120,728 downwards.
CAAAAGGCGCCATCGATGCTTTTCGTACGCTCGGCCTGCAATGCAGGCAAATAAGCAATAACCTGCCCACTTTAATCTCGCCATGGATCGATGGCAAAAAGGCGGTGATGGCAGCCAGCAACTCCATCACCAAAGACCAGGCGGTTTCGCTGCAGGAACATGAAGCCGAATGGAAAGAAATTTTCGATGGCGTGAAAGGTGCCGTAACCACCGTTGCCTTTCAAGACGGGCATATTGATTACCACGAACTCGGTGATTTTTTTACGATCAACAAAAAACTGGCAGATGCTTATGGCATGCACTGCTGGACGAATGCAGAGAGTTTTGACAGAGATATGCCCATAAAGTTTCTACCCATCAAGTTCGAAAAACTGCGGCTAAAGTTGGAAGCCGCCGCTAAGGCAGGTTACGACAAGGCCATCACCTTCGAGTTCTCCCATTTTATGAGTCCGCAATCCATGTACCCCTCGGCCCATCATTTACATAACAGGTATTCAGAATACAAAAACGAACTTAGGAATGCGAAAATTTAATTTACTGCTGGCAGTAACCTTGTGCAGCTTATTTGTTGTGGCCCAAAATCAAAACCCGGAACCTATCCGTGGTACCTGGATCACTAACGTGGCCAGCGATGTGTTGAAGTCGAAAGCCAATATCTGCAAAGCGGTGCAGCAATGCAAGGAAAACGGGCTGAATACTATTTTCGTGGTGGTATGGAATGGCGGTGTAACAATGTACCCCAGTGAAGTCGTGAAAAAGTACACCGGCGTAAAGCAATCTGCTGTGTACGCTGGCCGTGATCCCATCAAAGAAATTATTGAAGAAGGCCACAAAGCAGGCCTGAAAGTACATGCCTGGTTCGAGTTTGGCTTTTCGTATGGATATAAGGATACCAGTTCCATTTGGCTTAAAAAATACCCCACCTGGGCGGGTAGAAATAACAAGGGTGGGCTACTGCAGAAAAACGGATTTTATTGGTGGAACAGCATCAATCCGCAGGTTCAAAAATTTATGAAAGAGCTGGTAACCGAAGTGGTGCAAAAATACAAGGTCGATGGCATACAGGGCGACGACCGCCTACCGGCGATGCCAGCAGAAGGTGGCTATGATGCTGCCACCATTAAATTATATGCAAAGCAACATTGTGGTAAGAAGCCGCCGAATAATCCCAAAGACTCCCTTTGGCTTCAATGGAAGGCGGATCAGTTGAGTGCCTTTGGTAAATCGCTGTACCAGTTGGTAAAGAAAACAAAGCCTGAGTGCACCGTTTCCTGGGCCCCCAGTATTTACCCATGGAGCAAGGAACAATACCTGCAAGATTGGCCCAAATGGCTGGAAGGTGGTTATGCCGATTATATTATTCCACAGTTGTATCGCTATAAAGCCGATGCGTACGAGACCATTTTGAAAGAACTGCGTAGTCAGGTTACTGACCGGTTCAGGGACCGGGTATTTCCCGGCATCCTTACCTCGCTGGGCGATGGCTACCAATCTACCCGGGAATTGACCGACAAGATGATAGCACTCAACCGCAGCTACGGTTTCAGCGGAGAAGTATTTTTCTATTTTGAAACGCTTAACCGTTTAAAAGGAAGATTTTACAGCGGAGAATAATATAGAAATATAGTCGTCAAAAGGTAAAATCGTGAATGTGTCATTTGAGTCATTATGTCAATGAGTCAATGACCGTTAACTCAATCACCCAAACAATAAACCTTCCTATCCAAAGTTGTAAGCCTTGGAAAGAATTAACCATACCCATATTTTCATAAATTCTACTATTTTCATTTATAATTTTTATCCATGGTTGAATCATTCGAAAAAATACCGGTACAAATTTTTCCTACGCCAAAAGAAGGATCAGTGTTTGCGGCTTCTGAAATTGCAAAGCTGATCACGGCCAAACAGTCTGTAAATCAAAACTGCGTATTGGGTTTGGCCACCGGCTCCACCCCTATCAGTTTGTACCGGGAGCTGGTGCGTTTGCATCAGGAGGAAGGCCTCAGTTTTCACAATGTAATCGCATTTAACCTGGACGAATATTACCCGCTGGACCGTGATGCTGTGCAGAGCTACTGGAGTTTTATGCACCTCCGTCTTTTCAACCATGTAGATATCAAACCAGAAAATATTCATCTGCCCAACGGCGAGTGGAGTAAGGACGAGATCAAAAAATATTGCCTGGATTATGAAGCACAAATTGATGCCGCCGGTGGCATCGATTTGCAGGTATTAGGGATTGGTAACAATGGCCATATCGGCTTTAATGAACCCGGTAGCAGCATCTATTCCAGAGCCCGGTTGGTGACGCTCGAGAACAGTACCCGCATGGCCAATGCCAAAGATTTTCAGAACATTACCAGGGTACCAAGGCTGGCAATTACCATGGGTATCAGCACCATTATGAAAGCAAAAAGAATCATCCTGTTGGCATGGGGGATGAAGGCGCCGATCATTGCCAAATCGGTAGAAGGAAATGTAACCGAACAGGTACCCGCCAGCCTCTTGCAAACGCATAACGACTGCCTGTTTGTAATAGATGAACAAGCAGCCACCGAATTAACCCGGATCAAAAGTCCCTGGCTTGCAGGCGAAATAGAATGGACCCCTACCATGATAAAAAAAGCCGTGGCAAACATGGCTTTGAGAACCGGAAAGCCGGTGCTGATGCTTACCAATAAAGACTATAACGACAACAGCCTCGGCGACCTGCTCGTAGAAAAAGGCGATTCTTACGATATCAACCTGCAGGTATTTTACATGCTTCGGGATAGTATTACCGGCTGGCCCGGCGGTAAGCCCGGTGCCATTATTCCCGGCCACCCCGAAAGAAGCGATATCCAACCCAAGCGTTGCCTTATTTTCTCCCCGCACCCGGATGATGATATCATCAGCATGGGCGCCACATTTATGCGGCTACAGGACCAGGGCCACGAAGTACATGTGGCCTACCAAACCAGCGGCAACATTGCGGTAACCGACGAGTTCGTAACCAGGTTTCTTGATTTTGCAGTAGGTTTTGAGGCGCTGAGCGGCATCGATAACAGTACTTCGTCCAAAATATTAAGCGAAGCCAAAAGCTTTATCGACCATAAAAAAACCAACCAGGTAGATACATCGCAGGTGCGGCAAATTAAAGGGCTGATCCGTCGTTGCGAGGCTGCGGCTACCTGTAGGTATGTGGGTTTGAAAGAGGGCCAATGGCATTTCCAGAACCTGCCTTTTTACGAAACCGGCACTATCCAGAAAAATCCTATGGGCGAAGCAGATGTACTGCAGACAATAGCCCTGCTACGGAAAATTCAACCGCAACAGGTGTACTGTGCCGGTGACCTCGCCGATCCGCATGGCACCCATAAAGTATGTTTGGATATCGTATTTGAATCGTTTAAAAGAATCAAAGCCGAAGGCGACGCCTGGCTAAACGACTGTTGGGTTTGGCTGTACAAAGGTGCCTGGCAGGAATGGGATATTACACAAATTGAAATGGCCATCCCCATGAGCCCCGACCAGGTGATGAAAAAGCGCTATGGTATTTTTATCCACCAGTCGCAAAAAGATATGGTACCATTCCAGGGTAGCGATAGCCGCGAATTCTGGCAACGGGCCGAAGAACGCAATGCCGCCACCGCCGACCTATACGGCCAACTCGGCCTCACAAAATATGCGGCGATGGAAGCTTTTGTAAGGTGGCATTATTGAGGACAGCCATGAAAAGGCGCAAGATTTTACATGCAGGGTTGGCAACGCTACCTAATCCGTGGTACGTGGTGACACGCCAGGATCGTGCCCTGCAACCACCCACAAGATCTCATTCTTATCGATGACATATCAAGCACCCATGGGATATTTTAACACTGTATAGCAACACCCAAACAATACGACATTAGGACTTATTATACTTTGATTTATAATCTAAAGGCGACATCCCAGTTATCCGACCAAAGACTTCTCTGAATGCCTTGGTATCATTGTAGCCGACATCACACATTACTTCATTGACAGTTTTCCTTGTATTTTCTAGCGACTTTTTTGCGACTTCAATTTTTACCCTTTGCAAGTAATCAAGTGGTGTAACACCTGTGGCTTTGACAAATCTTCTATCAAAGTTTCTTCTGCCGACATTAAATTTAGCTGACAACAATTCAATAGAAATTTTACCACTATAATTTTTTTCAATAAAATCTTGGGCATCTAACACCACATTATCATCGTGTGTTTTTTGACCAGTAAAAATACTAAATGGCGACTGACTGATTCTGTCTATTTCAATCTGTAATATTTTGGAGCAATAAATAGCGGTTTGCCTATCGTAATATTTTTCAACCAAGTATATCACCAAATTCAAAAAAGAATATGCTCCACCATTGGTATAAATGCCCTTTTCATCAGTAATTAACTTGTCAGTTAAAAGATCTACTTTCGGAAACATTTCTTTAAACTTATCCGCCATTGACCAATGAGTAGAGCAACTTCTGCCATCTAAAATACCCGTTTCTGCCAAAATAAATGCACCCGAACACATACTTGCTACTTCGGCACCAACTTTATATTGTTTTTTTATCCAATCAAGCATTTCAACATTTTCTGAATTTTCTTTTTGGGGTAAAGCTGCCGGTATAATTATTAATTTTGCCTTTTCAATAGTAGAAATATGAGCATCGGCTTTAATGGCTACTAAACCTTTTACGAATTCTTCTTTGGTAGCCGTACCAGCAATTATTAATTCATACTTTTGTTTGTTGCCTTGCTTTTCCCAATATTCACTGGCTTTGGTAAACACTTCTACAGTACCTATAATACAAGCAACAGTGCTTAATGCGCTTTGTTGTTGAGGGAATAAAATTGCAATGCGTTCCATTGATTTTTTTTTCGCAAAGATATGTATTTATCTTGTCCAAATCCACCCCTCATATTGTCTATTTCACACACCTCATAAGAATAAATAAGACGCTACTTTTGCATCATAAATTTAAATAATTAAAAAAATAAAAAATGACACAAACAGAAATTAGTTTAAAAATGGTATTCGACCGTTGGAATGCCTCGGTAAAAAGTTGTGATACTTTACTAAACAACTTGACAGACGATGCTTTGCGAACACAAATTGCAACAGGAAAAAACAGAGGAATTTATTTATTAGGGCATCTCATTGCAGTACACGATGATATGCTAATCCTTTTAGGTATGGGCGAAGAACTATACCCATCATTGTACGAACCGTTTATAAAATCTCCCGACAATATAGCAACGCAAATGCCATCGGTTGCAGAGTTAAGAACTTTTTGGACAAACCAATGTGAGGTTTTAAAACAAAAATTTGATAGCTTGAAATCAGACCAATGGTTTGAAAAACACTCTGCTGTTTCAGAAGAAGACTTTGCCAAAGAACCACATCGAAATAAGTTAAATATAATCATTACCAGAACTTCACATTTGCAATACCATTTAGGGCAATTAGTTTTACTTAAATAAAAAATATGTACAGCAAAAATGACATTGATTTAAAAATTTTAAAGGATATTGATTTTTTGAAAAGCATTACTTTTAAATCCACGTTCCGTTAGCAAAACAATTACCATGGTTGTTAAAATATGAAATAAATGAGGGAGAAAAAATCTCAACTACAGGACATTCGGGCATTTGCCGAATCGCAAATTTATATTTTGCCGCAGTAGAAACTATTATGATCGCTTTCAAGTCAGAAATAGGACAACAATGTGCGGCTGAAAGAAAAATATTGACAAACGATGCAGAAATTCAGATTTACATTTATGATACGCAAAACACATAATAAGGCAAACACAATAAATACAAACCAGCGAATCTAAAATATGGCAACATCAAATTTTACATCAACTTTTATAGTTGATAATTCAGCAGAAGACGTATTCAACGCTATCAATAATGTTCGTGGTTGGTGGAGCGAAGAAATCGATGGGAATACCGGCAAATTAAATGAAGAATGGACTTATCATTTTCAAGATGTACATATTTGCAAAATGAAAATAATTGAGTTTGTCCCGAACCAAAAAGTAGCTTGGCAAGTAATGGAAAACTATTTTAGTTTTACAAAGAACAAAAAAGAATGGACCGGGAATAAAATTATTTTTGAAATAATTGAAAAAGAAAACAAAACACAAATAAATTTCACTCAAATAGGTTTAATTCCCGAATATGAGTGTTACGACATTTGCGAAAACGCCTGGAATACCTATATTCAAAGAAGTTTATTTAATCTGATAACAACTGGGAAAGGTGAGCCAAATGGCAAAGACCAACCACAAACAGAAGATGAAAAAGCGATATCTTCAAGTAATTTCACTACAACATTTTTCGTCAATCAAAAGCCACCAGAAGTATTTAAAGCTATCAACAATGTTCGAGGTTGGTGGCAAGGAGAAATTAAAGGAAATACTGAAAAAGTCAATGACGAATTTTCATATCAGATGAAAGAGGTTCATTTTTCAAAACAAAAAATAGTAGAATTTATCCCTAATGAAAAAGTGGTTTGGCTTGTAACCGACAGTAAACTTAATTTTGACAATCAAGGTGAATGGACAGGGACGAAAATTATTTTTGAAATAACCGAAATAAACAACAAGACACAGATTCGCTTTACGCACTTTGGTTTAATTCCAACTTTTGAATGTTACGGAGGTTGCTCTTGGGCTTGGGGCGAATTAATGCAACAAAGTTTATTTAGCTTAATAACGACAAGTAAAGGGACAAACGTTTTTAGATAGTTTAATATCGCATCAAAAATGAACAATAATGAAACCGTTTTTACGATACCTCAATATGGTTTTAAGAAACAAGAAACACTTGATCATTCAGACAAAAATTGGAGTTAGGTAGTGGACAGAGTGAAAAAATTAGTAGAAGAAATATAGCGGTCGAAAAACAACGAACAGCTAACAAGGGTTTGCTGCTATGCTGGCAGACGAATAAATTCTCATCTGTTTGGTCGGTATCAGCAGCGGTTCGGGGAGATGTAATTTCATTGAGCTAAGGTTCCTATCTTAATCATAAGTAATTTTATCGGGCTGCGGTTACGGGACGAACACAAATGTTAACACAGCAGCATGCCCTGAACTTTGCACGCAAGCTGACCACTGACAGCCCACAAGATTCTAAAAAATGAAAAAAAGTATATTATTAATTATTGCAACGTCGGGGCTTTTCCTGTAATCAAGTCAGTAAATCGACGCCGAAAACGGTTGATATAGAAACTATAAATTCAGTAAGGAATTATGAGTATGCTGATTCTAAAGGTGGAAGCCTGACAATACAAAACGGCCTACCAAAAGGTGGAATGAAATATAATGACCCAAATGGCGCCTCTTATAATTATACTGTATTTTGGACGCGAATAATCAATGAAACAAATAATCCCTTTGAATTGAAGATGGACATTACTATAGATTCATATGAAATTCCTTCTTTACAAAGTAAAATACTATAGATTATTAATTCCTAACGACACGTTTGCCTTCGGCAACAACACCATTACCGAAGCCCGCATGCAGGACGCCCGCTGCTGTTTGTAAGTAACATACAGTCATTCGATTCGAAATTTGATACCGGCTTCGCGGCAGCACCTAAGCTGGGCGCTCCTTTCGTAAATTTTACGCCATCAGAAAATGCAGGTAAGGCAATCTTTATAGATCCGCCCGCGCCGCCGGGTAATCCGGTAGGAGCCGGCTGCCAGGGCTGCCACCGCGCACCTGAATTTGTTATAGATCCAGCCACCAAAAACAACAATGTCCTCGGAAACCTGGTTACGCCTGCCACACCCGATCTTACCATTACAAGGGCGCCTTCGTTGCGGGATATCGTAGGGCCCGGCGGCGTTAGCAATGGTCCGTTTATGCATGATGGCAGCCTCGCTACCATTGCTGATGTAGTCAATCATTATAACACCATCAACTTTAACCCTGCATTAAACACCAACCTTGACCCAAGGCTGGCGGGCCTCCCGGCAGTGGTGGCCAAAAATTAAATTTAACCCAGCAACAAAAAGGACGACCTGGCGGCATTTTTACGCACGCTTTCCGGCAAAGGCATGTATACCGATATAAGGTGGTCCAATCCTTTTGACGCCAATGGAAATCTTACTTTTTCTACAGCTGCGCAACAACCTATAGGATTGTAAACGGAAAAACAAAATTGATGGTAATGGATACGCTGAGCACCGCCGATTATGTAGTGATCCGGCAGGCCGATAGTACTCTGGCCATGTGCAAGAAAAGTTGGTTGTTTCCACTGCTGGCGATACTTTATCCAACGGTGCCAACTGGGTAATTATTCCCGGAATCAGTGCGGCGAATCATTAACGCTTACAAAAAACTGGCTTCATCTCCCCGCTCCTGCATTATACCGGAGCGGGATTTTTTTTGCCTTGACTACCAAAGCCATCGCCCGAAAATATATGGCCAATAAACTTTATTTTTTCCAACGTTATAAAATGACATAAGCTGCCAGTTTACTGGCAGCTTATGACTAACACATTTATAGCAGCGTGTTACATTTTCAACGCCTTAAAATTGATTCTCTTTCCTGAAGCAGTTACAATCGTTACCTCGTAAATGCCCCGGGCCCAGGAACCCGTATCTATATGATGAATACCCTGGGTTAGATTGTCTTTAGTGCACATGGCTTTACCATTGGCAGATATAACACTGACCTTAGCTTTTTCGTTGCCTGCATACTGCACCTGCAAATCGTTGTTGAATGGATTGGCCACAATTCCGGTTGCCACGCTTTCCATTGTGGCGATGCTTATCGTTTGAAATGGTTCGGCAAAGGTTCCGCAGTTTTGGTTTTCATATGCGCCTTCGTCTACCGTACCGCAGGCAATCCTGGCGGAGTTGGTTATATCAGCAAGGGCGGTCACGAGGGCATTATCACCAGCATTGATCGCAGTACTGGAGTTGGTTAATGCGAGGCCGTCGTCAGCAGTTGCCCAGAGGTTATCAGCACCAATCGGATTGATGTCATTTACAAACAATGGATCGGTGCCACGGGTATTGTTGCGAATGTTGCCGCCATTATCGCTGGATACAGAAGTACCCGCTTGAAGGATATTATTGGCCCAGATGTTGGCACCACCTGTGAAGTTGGTAATGTCGCATCCGGCACCGGTAAATTGACCATTGGCGGTGTTCCTGTAGAAGATATTATTTGAAGAAATAATCGATGAATTCGCCTCCACCAATACAATCGCACCACCGCTGGTAGCTGCAGTATTTTTAAAAAAGGTGCTGTTTGTAACCGTGCTGTTACTTCCATTGTGTACAAACATGGCACCCCCACCTGAAACGCTGGTGTTGGCATTGAAGAGGCTATTGGCAACTGTTGCATGATACCGGTTCTGATAAATGGCCCCACCGGTACCAGCGCTATTGCCAGTAAAGGTCGTTTTGGAAAATGTGGCTGTCCCATAGTTGCCATAGAAAGCACCGCCGCCTCCTGCAACTGTGTTGCCGGCAAAAACGCAATTATTAAATGTTTGGTTGCATTGGTAAGCCAGCACGCCACCGCCTGAACCATTGGAGTTGTTGCTTGTAAAACGGCAACCATCGAAACTAAAACTGGAATTATTAAGGAAGATAGCGCCGGTAGCAGTACCGTAATTGTTCCGGAAGATGCAGCGGCTAATTTGTACGGCTGTACCAACTGGTACGAGGTAAGAAAGGATGGCGGGGCCGACGCTCCGGTCACCATCGCCAGGCGCATTGGCATTTCCTTTCTCAAACACAAAACCATCTACCACCAAACCATTGGCATCAACAGCCCGGCCACCAATATTCATCAGGCGGTAGCTGTTATCGCTCATATCATTCGGAGTGCCTATATCGCCGCTGATGATGGATGGGTTCGCAATTGGGTCGGCGGCGGAAGCAACCGTCTCATTGCCAGAGAAGCCACCCAGTATTTTAAGGTCGGCACGGGTGATGGCGATTGACTTAGTGCGGTCGTTATCGGTGGTGGGTTTGTAGGTGCCATTGGCCACCCATATTTCTTTTATGGCAGGGTTGGCATTGGCTATGGACACTGCTTCGCTTAGCTCTTTGATGGCACAGGTCCAGGAGGATCCGTTACTGCTAACACCTGCTGATGCATCTACATATAAACGATTGGTAACGGCGGTGCAGGTGGGGGTAGCGCCATGTTCTGCTGCCACTTCCTCGTCAGTTAATACACGGTTCCATATTTTAATTTCGTCCAGCACACCTTTGTAGTATGCAAAACCATATGCCCAAAAAGCGCCCAGGGTCAAATGCTCAGAACTGTTCAATACCATATTAGCCTGAGTAATTACAGTATCTAATGCCCCGTTGAAATACATTTTGATTTTATTGCTAATCGGGTCGGCGGTTATAACAACATGATACCACACAGAATCCAGCACCGGGTGGCTCGGACCGTTGTGATTATTTCCAATTGTCAGGTTCAGGTTGGCGCTATGTGAACCGGGGGTATTTCCAACGTTCGTGTATATCCCCCAACCCAGCAGGCTGCTGTTATCCTGCTTTCCAAAAGCGCGGTTATAGAACGTAAATGGCGGCTTGAAATTTACCCAGTAACTGGTACTCATTCCTTTTTGAAACTTATTAAGACTTGCCCCATTTTCACAATCGATCCAGGTGCCACAATTGAGGCAATTGACCTGGCCGTTGGAACCACCAAAATAGTAGGCTTTGTTTGGTATGCCGTTTCTGTCTTTTGCAAAATTGCCGCCGTAGGGTCCGGCATGCAATGTTCCATGGTTGGCATTTCCGGAAAAATCCTGAAAATCATTGTCAAAGGGGTACCAGGCTACGAGGCTATCGGCTAAAGTCAGGGCAGCGGCCCTGGTAGCTATGATTGTATACGTCTTGATTGTAGCGCCGTCCTGCGCTGTGATAACTACATTAATAATGTTAGCACCTACCACCAGTGTAATGGGCGATGAAGCTACACCGCTGGCAACGGAATTGTCATTTACTTTTATTGTTGCGTTGGCATCGGCAACGGTTGGTGTTACGGTTAAGGAGGTTACACTGTTTGCAACTGATGAAGTATAGCTTGTGGTGGCTGAAGTAAATATGGGTGTTAGTGTACCCTGGCTAATGGCAAGATTTGAAAGATCTGCGTTAGGTGAAAAACAAAGGTGGAAAGGTGTTGAAGTGTTGTTCAGTGACCAGGGAACCGATGCAAAATCACTAATATTATTATCGGTATCCATACAGCCCCCGCTATTTCGGCGAATCATTTGCCTTCCAGTTGCTGCAGGACCATTTCCTTCATAACAATTGACTTCACCCCAATAACCATACCCAACAAAATCAACTACAGAACTGGTAAAAAGGGGGCAACCTGTACTGGAAATTTGAAGCGGCGAAGTATTGTTAACCAAAAAAACTTTGCCCGCTGGAGCCATGCTAATATTACCTGCCCAGTCGGCACGAGGCAAAACTGGACCTGCCGTGCACTGTCCGAACTCTACTATTAGGTAATATTGGCCCGGCAATATGCTAGAGCCAGGCAAATTTGTTACCTGAGTAGCTCCACTTGTACTCAATCCGCTGACATACTGTACTGAATAGCCATTTAATGAGATAGGGGCAATTGTGGGGTTGAATAATTCTATCGCATCCAAATATTGGCCTGCACCGCATACTACCGCCCCTTCCGCATATACACCACTAATAACTAAATGATTAACCTGCTGTGCATTGCTTGTTGCGGAAAATGTGAGCAGAAGCATAGTGAGCATTTTTTTAAAAAAACAATGTTGAAACAAACGACTAATGGTGGGCTTTTTCATGGCAGTTTTTTTTTGGTTATTAATATTGTTCTATAAACCTATCCATTGGAAAGCCGGAACCAAAGCCACTTTTAACGAATGGTAACTTCCGTTTGAGGTACGGTGCAATTGGGTAAATAAATAGAAAGTAAAACATCCCCGCTAACCCGGGAATACATCATAGCAAATTCAATGGCAAAAGAATTGCGCCCCGCAAAAACGAAAACCTGAAGCCAGTTACTGTCTGACTTCAGGTTTGTATGGGATTTATAAAGTTGTTGTTTAATGTTGGACTGTACGAAATCGCCATTAATTATTTCCCGGTAATGGTTAGCCCAAACCCTGATTTTACTGTTATCTGCGTACCTGGCTTTAGAGTAACGCTGCGGCAGGATCTGTTGGAGTTGACCACCGGCGAACCAGAATTAATGACAACATCTGTGTTGGCATCGGGAATAGCGCTGCAACTCCAGTTGGCTGTATTTTCCCAGGCACCACCTGTACCGCCTGTATATGTGGAAACAAATTCCAGTTTAAACAGATTTGAATTTACAACCCCATTCACCAGGCATTGGTATTGATAGCCATAAAAAGAAGATGGTATATTACTTAAATGAAGGCTGACGGCATCGGCGCCGCTATAGTTAGGGCCGTTTGACAGGTTAACAAAACCTGAACCTGCATTTAATTGCCATTGATAACTGCTGCCGGTTGTGGAGGCTGTAAAGGTGGTGCCACCGCCAGGGCAAAGGTTTGTACCAAGGGAGCCTGTTCCTCCCTGGATTGCATAATTATAAGAGCCTTCGTCACAATCATTATTGGCAATAGTTACGGTAGCAGTCTTCAAACCTGTTGAAGTTGGCGCAAATGTTATTGTAAAAGTACCCGATCCGCCAACCGGAATAGGAGAAGCCGGGGTTAATGAACCTACTGTAAACAAGGCTGCGTCAGCACCTGTAATACTAATACCACTAACAGCTAAGGGAGCAGTTCCAGTATTTTGAATGGTAAATGTTTTAACCAGATTTCCGCTTGTGCTAACATTTCCAAAATAAGTGTCATCAGATAAAGAAGGTGTAATATCACCATTATCTATGCTAACGCCATTGCCCTGAACATCTATTTCAGGAAAAATAATACTACCGGGACAGCTTGTACCAGATATAACCCCTCCCGGTGTTACCCAATTGGAGGTAGCTCCGTATAAAGTAAAATTGTTAAGTGTTCCGCCATTTGAATTTGTAGTTGCATCTGCAAGCTGAGTAAGTCCCGTATTGGTTCCTGCCGCTGCCCCTTGATTAAATGTAAAGTATGCTACAAGCCCCGATTCAGAACCAGTAAGTTCGCAATTGCGAAGCTGATTTATCTGGTCACAGGTTCTAACGGTGTTCCAGATTCGCACTTCATCCATAGCTCCGCTGAAATAGGCTGAACCCAATGCCGAAAATCTTCCTATATCCAGATTACTAGTTGTGTTTAGCAGTACCCCGTTGGCAAAACCTGTTTGCTGTGTAACTACACCATCCACATATATTTTCAATATTCCAAATATCTTATTGTAGGCGCCGGCAACATGATGCCATTGGTTAGGAGTAGAGGGTACACCACTTACAAGATCATGATCTCCTAGCCCACTTGACACGCCAAACGCAAATCTGGTGCCATTATAATACAGCCGCCAGCCACTTGTAAGGTTGTCTGCATATTTCCCCATGATACGATGACCACCGGCTGCCGTGTTAACCCATGCTTCAACAGTTATTTGGTTATCTATTTGCAAGGAAGTATTGTTTCCGCAGCTAACAAAATCGTTTACCCCATCAAAATTTAGTGCTGCACCTTGGGTTGTAGGCGTGTACTTCCATAAATCATATTTAAAATTTCCTTCGCTATCAATCCCGAGTCCTAAAAAGCCATAATTTCCTATTGTGAAACCACTACAGTTATCCCGGGCTATTCCACCAAAATCCGCTTTACTTGTCCATGTATTATTTAAGGGATTATATTCCCAAAAGTCTTTAAACCTGGAACCGCTGTAATGATCTGCACTACCTGTTCCAATATAGCCTTTGTTTACAATATTTAAACCTACTGCAAGATACCTTGACGCTCCACCAAAATCTGCTTTCTGCACCCAGGTATTGCTGGATGGATCAAATTCCCAAAAATCTTTTGAAACTGACGGGGTGCCCACAGTTAACGTACCTGTTCCTATATATCCTTTATTTCCAATACCAAATCCAGTTGCCAGCGTCCTTGCAGATCCGCCAAAATCCGCCCTTTGCATCCAGATATTCGTGAGAGGATCATATTCCCAAAAGTCTCTTTTAGTTGCGCCACTTAATTCTGATCCTGTTCCGACGTAGCCTTTGTTTCCGATAGCAAATCCTACTGCGCCATGTCTTCCTGTTCCACCAAAACTGGCTTTTTGAATCCATATGTTGGTGGAAGGATCATACTCCCACATATCATTATAAAAATTGCCGTTATACCCCATACCCACATACCCCTTATTTCCAATACTAAAGGCAACTGCCGCAAATCTTGCAGTTCCTCAAAAATCAGCCTTCTGACTCCAACTGTTAGTACCAGGATCATATTCCCAAAAGTCTTTGTAAAAAGCACCATAAAAAGATTGAGTTCCTAAACCGATGTAGCCTTTACCGTTTATTGTTAAACCAACAGATGCTTGCCTGCCCGGCGCTGTGTTAGTAAGCTGTTGCTGTTCGATCCAGTTATCTGGTTGAGCAGCAGCATTAACCGAAAGAAATAATAATGCGGTAAGTAAATAGTTAAGCCCTGATTTAAAAACCTTGAGTATAATACCTGGTTTCATATAAAAGTTTTAGATGAACATTAACTTAATATTGAACATGTAATTTATCCATTTCCGCTTTCTCCACTGTAGGTGGCATAATGCCTTTTAATAATTTATCAATTACAAGGGAAGCAATTTTATCAGCATCATTTATTCGCCTGAAACCATTGCTGCCAGAAATGCCCGGTATGTTCGTTTGTTTTATAATCATTTTATTATTCAGATAAATTTCATAACCATAAGTGCCATCATTTGAAGTGATAATTCTTTGAGTATAAACTCCGGAAATATTTGAACGTTTTTTTGGAACGGGATCAAGCTTATCTACCTGGTTAGCATATTGCATTTTAGTAACAGAAGGGCGAACCTGTGCAACAATTTGTTCTTTAAGGAAAATGGAGAGTATTATGAGCAGGCTTATTTTTTTCATACAATCAGTTGTAATTGAAGATGGAGAAACTATTTTATACTGGTCAAATCTAACTTCCAGGGCAGTTGACTAAAAGCCCCTTTTAACCAACGGTGGGATCCGTTTGAGGAATGGTTTGATTGGGCAAAAAATATTAACCGAAATATCAGTGCGGGCACGGAAAAATTCAAAAAAACACTTCAATTGCGAAAAAATTGCTTCCCGCTAAAATGGAAACCTCCGCAAGTTGTTAACCAACTTCAGGTTTGAAGATGGATGAAAGACTCATTTGTGTGATTTGGTTCTTTACGAAAATGCCTTATTCTATTTCCCTGTAATGGTTAGCCCAAACCCAGATTTTACCGTTATCTGCGTAGCTGGTTTTAGAGAAACACTGCGGCAGGATCTGTTGGAGTTGACCACCGGCGAACCAGAATTAATGACAACATCTGTGTTGGCATCGGGAATAGCGCCACAGCTCCAGTTGGCAGTGTTCTCCCAGGCACCAGCTATAGCCCCGTTATATGTAGCGGTAAATGCCAGTTTAAATAGGTTAGAATTTGCAACACCATTTACCAAACATTGATATTGATAGCCATAAAAAGAGGACGGCATATTGATTAACTGTAGTGTGATTGTATTTACCCCACTGTAATTAGCGCCGTTAGCCAGGTTAACAAATCCCGAACCGGTATTTATCTGCCATTGATAGGTGCTGCCGGTAGCTGCTGCTGTAAGGGTAGTGCCGCCGCCGGGGCAAAGGGTGTTATTGGCAGGGCCGGGTTGGTTGCCCAATTTCCAGAGAAGATTAGAAAAATCAGTAGGGCTGCTAGGACCATCCTCACCACCAAATAGCCATGGGGTGCCCGACTCATCTACCCAGGAAACTCCATACGCCATTAGGCCAGGCTTATTGGCAGGTGCGGCCACTCCTTGCGTTCCATAGACGGTGGAGCCGTGAATACTATCGCTTCTATCGCCTTTCATCCATGTCCACTCGTTGATGGCAGGGTCATATTTCCATAAATCGCTTTGCGTATCAAAACCATAGTATTTTTTCCCCCCATAAAGCCAAAACTTTCCCTGGTTGTCTTTCCAGGTGATAGCGCCAAACCTGGAGCCCGGATGATTGGCCGGTGCCGAAATACCCCTGGTGCCGTATATGGGTTGAACATTAGTTGGCGTTACAATTGTATCTCCTCTCAACCAGGCCCATTGCTGGATGCCAATATAAAACTTCCATAAATCAGTTCGGGAACCAGAGCCGGAAAGGTAGAGATTGCCGGAGGCATCCGTCCAGGTAGCAGCACCTCCCCGTGCACCAGGCGTATTGGTAGCATCGGGTACACCCATGGTACCATATCTTGGACCAGATGCTGCCTCTTTTACCCATACCCACTGGTTGGTTGCAGTATTATATTGCCACAGGTCATCATTACCAGAAACGCCTCCAATACTGTAAATCCACAAGGAACCGCTGTTATCTGTCCACCAGGCACCGGGAATTCCACTATACGGCCTTACAGAATCGGCTGCTATTCCCTTGGTTCCAAAAACACTGGCTGTGTTGTTTATGGTGCTATCGCCTTTCATCCAGGTCCACATATTGGTAGCAGGATTGTATTTCCAGATATCGTTTAAGGTGCCACCACTGCTGGCACTTCGGCCGCTGCCACCATACAGCCAGAAATTTCCTGCACCATCTTTCCAGGAAAGAGCTCTATATCTTGACCCTGGTTTATTAGTAGCCGCAGCCACACCTTTTGTGCCATATACTCCATAAGAACCCGCTGTAGTATCTCCCATTATCCAGGTCCACCTGTTTGTAAGCGGGTCATATTTCCAGAGGTCATTTAAATTATCCGGATAGGGTGTGGTGGAGTACACATACCCCGCTCCCCCCATTACCCATAAATTGCCAGAATTATCTTTCCACGATGCACTAAATTCTCTTGCACCCGGCGTATTCGCTGCGGCGGCTATGCCTTGTACCCCATACACACTTCTTCGATTTTGCAAATCCGGAAATTGCTTATAACTACCATTCATCCAGGCCCATTGAGAATTTACACCTACCTGTGCGGTGGATATGATAGAAGATAATATTATGATTGCGGAGAAAAAATTTTTCATGACCGTACGTTTTATTTTCAGATGATGGATTGAATAATCATGGTATAAACCTACCAGATTACAAAGCCTGTTACAAGCAACTTTTAACGAATGGCGACATACGTTTGAGGAACGGCTTGATTGGGTAAAAAATGTTTCAACATCCCAACTTCAAATGCAAATTCAACAGCATACAAATTATTTCCCCGTAAAAATGGAAGCCAGTTGTTAGCTGGCCCTCTCCGGGGTTTATGGGGTGGGAAAGCTGTTTAGAATGACTTAAGGCCATTACGAAAACGCATCAATATTATTTGCCTGTAAGGTTTAAAACAACCCCTGATTTTACCGTTAACAGTGTGGATGGCTTTAGAAAAACGCTGCGGCAAGATGTGCTGTAGTTGATTACCGGCGACCCTGCATTAATGAATATATCGAAATTGGCATCGGGTACAGCACCACAACTCCAATTTGCACCATTTTCCCATGCGCCGCCAGTACCGCCCGTCCAGGTAGCAGTAAATGCCAGTTTAAAAAGATTGGAATCAACAACCCCATCCACCACGCAGCGGTACTTATAACCAGAAAAAGAAGATACCATATTGCTTAACTGAAGGCTGATGGTATTCACGCCGTTGTAGCTACCGCCGTTAGAGAGGTTTACAAATCCTGAACCCATATTTACCTGCCATTGATAACTACTTCCGGTAGCGGCTGCAGTTAGGGTGTAGGTGCTAAATGGTGAATTATTATTACAAAGATGCACGTTTGAGGGGCCGGTAACATTGCTCAGTTTCCACAGATCACTACCATTAGGGGAACCTGGAATAGTATTAAAACCACCAAAAATCCACGGCGTGCCCGACTCATCTATCCAGGAAACAGCATGCTGTTTACCCGGCGGTTTATTGGTGGCTGCCGGAGTGCCTTGTACCCCGTATACACCGAGGCCTCCCGTACTATCCCCCTTTATCCATGCCCACTCATTAGTTGAAAGATCATACTTCCAAAGGTCATTTAATATATTTCCATTCGGGAGGGCGGCACCGCCATAGAGCCAAAACTTACCAAGGGTATCTTTCCAGCAAACACTGCCAAGCCTGGAGCCCGGATGATTGGCCGGAGCAGAAATACCCCTTGTCCCGAACTTTGGAGGAACATTAATGATGGTATCCCCCTTTATCCATGTCCATTGATTAATACCAGGATTATACTTCCACAAATCACTACGAGAATTACTTCCAAAAAGCCACATATTGCCTGAATTGTCTATCCATGAAGCCGCATAATACCGGGATCCGGGTGTATTGGCAGAGTCTGGGACGCCTCGGGTGCCATACCTTGGATTCAATCCCCTTCCCATTATCCATGCCCATCTGTTTGTAGCAGGATTGTATCTCCAAAGATTCGCAGGGTAACTTCCCGACGCATCCAGCCCAACGTAAAGCCACAAAAAGCCAGTTCCGTCGGCCCAGGACACGCTACCGTAGCTTGCAGTTGGCTTAACAGAATCTGCCTCAATCCCCAGTGTTCCATAAATACTTCCTGCATTTACCGTACTATCCCCTTTCATCCATGTCCACATATTAGTAGATGGATTATATTTCCAAAGATCATTTAAAGATAAAAAGCCAATTTGAGAGGAAAAGTACTGACCCCCAAACATCCATAGGTTGCCGGCTACATCTTTCCAGGAAACTGAACCATATCTACAGCGTGGCTTATTAGTGACCGCAGCAATACCTTTTACTCCATATACACCTAATGAACCACGTATCGAATCGCCTTTCATCCATGTCCACATATTAATTACAGGATCATACTTCCAAAGATCATTTAAGTCTCCCTGGCCATTGTCGAAGGGAGTGGCCAATCCGTATCCCCCAAAAATCCAAAGATTACCAGCGTTATCTTTCCAGGAAACACTTTTAGATCTTGCACCTGGGTTATTGGTAGCAGCCGCCACGCCCTGAATGCCATATTGACCAGAAGCAACTGGTACAAACTGTGTGCTTCCTTTCATCCAGGTCCATTGAGAGTTTGGAGTTATTTGAGCCGTGGATACGAGGGAACACAATAAAATAACCGGGGTAACAATATTTTTCATGGCTTTATCTCTTTTTGGTTCAGGTAATGGTTGTATAAGCTGGACTAAACTTACTTGAAGAAGCAGCCAATGCAAAGCCACTTTTAACCAATGGTGGTATCGGTTTGAGGAACGGCTTGATAGGGTAAAAAAGTAACCGAGACATCCGCACTTTTAAAACGAATTCACTCAAAGCGAATCCAACAGCACACGAACTACTACCCGGAAAAAATGGAAGCCAGTTGTTAGCTGGCCCCCTCCGGGTTTGTTGGGTAGGAAAACTATTTCAGTTGACTTAGCCCCCTCTTCTAAAACAACACAGTATTACTTGCCGGTAAGGGTTAATGTAAACCCTGATTTCACCGTTAATAACGTCCCTGGTTTCAGATAAACACTGCGGCAGGATCTATTGGAGTTGACCATTGGCGAACCGGAATTAATTATGACATCTGTATTTGCATCGGGTATAGCACCGCAGCTCCAGTTGGCGGTATTTTCCCACGCACCAGCAATAGCCCCACTATATGTGGAGGTAAAGGCCAGTTTAAATAGGTTTGAATTGACTATACCATTTACCAAACATTGATATTGATAGCCATAAATAGAAGACGGCATATTGATTAACTGAATTGTGATTGTATTTACCCCACTGTAATTATCGCCGTTAGGCAGGTTAACAAATCCCGAACCGGTATTTACCTGCCATTGATAAGCGTTGCCGACAGAGGCTGCTGTTAGGGTGGTGGAGCCACCCGGGCAAATCTCGGTAGAAATAGGGCCGACAGCGTTCCCCAACTTCCAAAGATCATTGGTGAAGGAAGCTGGGTTATAAACACCACCAAAGATCCACGGTGTGCCCGACTCATCTATCCAGGAAACAGCACGGACTTTATCGGGAATTTCGTTCACTCCGCCTCCCGTACTGTCCCCTTTTATCCATACCCATTCATTATTTGAAGGATCATACTTCCAAAGGTCATGTTGCGTCACACCAGAGGGAATGCTGCCACCGCCATAGAGCCAAAATTTGCCAAAATTATCTTTCCAAGACACAGCCCCAAATCTTGATCCCGGATGGTTGGCCGGTGCAGAAACGCCCTTTGTTCCATATTTCCGGATTAAATATCCTGCTGCATTACTTGTATCCCTGATCCATGCCCATTGATTAATGGCTGGGTAATATTTCCACAAATCACCAAATTGAAAAAATACCCAAACATTGCCTGTATTGTCCATCCAGGAAGGACAACCAGCCCTCCGGGGCCCTGGGGTATTGGCAGTATCTGGGATACCCTGTGAGCCGTATTTCGAATTAGATCCCTTTCCCTTTATCCAGGTCCACCTGTTTGTAGCTGTGTTATATTTCCAAAAATCCGAAACATAATAAAGCCACAAAGATCCACTTCCGTCAGCCCACGACACACTACTAATCACCCCTGCAGGTGGCCGAACAGAATCTGCTTCAATTCCTGAGGTTCCGTAAACCGCTCCTACTCCCACTGTGCTATCTCCTTTCATCCAGGTCCACATATTGGTTGATGGACTATATTTCCACATATCATTTAAATCACCATCAGTACTCGCTGCATGCCCATAACTCCCAAACATCCATAGATTGCCATTGCC
Organism: Chitinophagaceae bacterium; assembly: GCA_039925965.1. GTDB lineage: Bacteria > Bacteroidota > Bacteroidia > Chitinophagales > Chitinophagaceae > JAZKFT01. The sequence continues at coordinate 99,889 of JBDSXW010000005.1, read as the reverse complement.
GTCTGTCCAGGAAACTGAACCCGATCTTGCACCAGGCTTATTTGTAACGGCAGCAATTCCTCTTACCCCATATACCCCGAATGATGATACTGTATTGTCTCCTTTCATCCATGTCCACATATTAATCAAAGGATTGTATTTCCAGAGATCATTTAAAATAGCTGGGTTAAATACCGCAGCTACCCCTCCTCCTCCAAAAAGCCAAAGATTACCAGCGTTATCTTTCCAGGATACACTATTTTCCCTTCCTCCGGGCGTATTTGTCGTAGCCGCCACGCCTTGTACGCCATACTGTCCTAAAGGAATTGGCATATTAGATCTACTGCCTTTCATCAGGGTCCATTGTGAGTTTTCTGTTATTTGTGCCGTGGATGCCATGGAACACAATAAAAAAAACGGCGTAAAAATATTTTTCATGGCTACATCTATTTTGGGTTCAGATAATTGTTGTATAAGCAGAACTAAACCTACTTAAAGAAACTGCCGATTAAAAGCCACTTTTAACCAATGGTGGCATTGGTTTGAGGAACGGCTTGATTGGGGTAATTAAAAGTTGGACCTAATTGTTTCGGTCGGTGAGGGTGCCCTCAAAGGATTTTGTTTACTACCACACAAATAGAGTCTCTTGAGTTTGCTTCGTTACCACCATTCGGCGGTACAAGTGGGGTACGAACCCCGCCTGCCAATGACCTGCAATTTTATTGCGACAATTTTAAATGCATCCTCAGGTTTGCTGGTGTTGAAAAAGTGTTTGTGAGATTTCGTTATTGACGAAAATGCCTTGGTATTATTTGCCGGTAAGTTTTAATGCAACCCCTGATTTTACAGTTAATAACGTAGCTGGTTTTAGAAAAACACTGCGACAGGATGTGCTGTAGTTGATTACCGGCGACCCTGCATTTGCATTAATAATCACGTCTGTATTGGCATCGGGTACAACACCGCAGCTCCAGTTGGCAGCATTTTCCCAGGCCCCGCCTGTACCGCCTGTCCATGTAGCATTAAATGCCAGTTTAAACAGATTGGAATTGACAACACCATTCACCAGGCACCGGTACTGATAGCCATAAGAAGAAGATGGTACATTGCTTAAACTAAGACTGTTGGTATTGACACCAGACAAGTTAACAAAACCCGAACCCGTATTTTCCTGCCATTGATAACTACTTCCGGTATCGGCGGCTGTTAGGGTATAGTTGGGAGCAGGATAACCAGGGTTACCATTACAAAGATGGGTATTGATGGGGCCAGTGACATTGCCCAGTTTCCATAGTTCATTTCCGTACAAATTGAAATCAGTCCGGGTACCACCAAAGATCCACGGCATGCCCGACCCATCTATCCAGGAAACAGCATACGATTTTCTGGGGGGTTTATTAGTGGCTGCCGCTGTGCCTTGTACCCCGTATACACCGGGGTTCGCCTGCAATCCCATCCATGCCCACTGATTATTCGAGGGATCATACTTCCAAAGGTCACCTGCTGTTTGAGAAAAAATGAATGTGGTACCTACATAGACGGTACCGCCATAGAGCCAAAACTTACCAAGATTATCTTTCCAGCAAACAGTCCCAATTCTTGATCCCGGATGGTTGGCCGGCGCAGAAATGCCCATTGTTCCAGAAATTGCGTAAGCCCTCAAAGTTGTATCCCCCTTAATCCAAGCCCATTGATTAATAACAGGATTATACTTCCACAAATCACCACGATCGGAACTTCCAAAAAGCCACATATTGCCTGCACTGTCTATCCAAGAAGCCGAAGAAAATCGGTCTCCGGGGGTATTGGCAGAGTCGGGGACACCTTGGGTGCCATATCTTGGATTAAGAGTTACCTTTCCCTTTACCCATGCCCACCTGTTGGTTGCAGGGTTATATTTCCAAAGATCCGAAGAACGGCCGCAAAGCCACAAATAACCACCTCCGTCGGCCCAGGACACACTACCGAAGCTTGCAGGTGGCTTAACAGAATCTGCCTCAATGCCCTGTGTTCCATAAATAGGGCCTGCATTTGCGGTACTATCTCCTTTCATCCATGTCCAGATATTAGTAGATGGATTATATTTCCAAAGATCATTTAGATTGCCTGAGTTTATGGCCCCACGCCCATCGCCACCAAATAGCCATAGATTGCCAGCACCATCTTTCCATGAAGCTGAACGAGATCTTCCACCTGGCTTATTAGTAACTCCAGCAACGCCTTTTGCTCCGTATACCCCAAATGATTCCAAGGTAGAATCTCCTTTCATCCATGTCCATATATTAGTTGCAGGGTCATACTTCCAGAGATCATTTAAGTAACCCCAGCTATTTTGTCCTTCGGTTGCAAATCCAATTCCGCCAAAAACCCAAAAATTACCAGTGTTGTCTTTCCACGAACAACTTCTGTCTCTTGCACCGGGCGTATTGGTGGCAGCCGCCACACCCTTTATGCCATATTGGCCAAAAGCTCTTGGTACATACTCCGTACTTCCTTTCATCCAGGTCCATTGTGAGTTTTGAGTTATTTGTGCCGTGGATACCAGGGAACACAATAAAATAAACGGGGTAACAATATTTTTCATGGCTGCAGCTTTTTTGGTTCAGGTAATGGTTGTATAAGCTGAGATAAACCTACTTAAAGATGCGGCTGACTAAAAGCCCCCTTTAACCAACGGTGCCCTCCATTTGAGGAACGGTGGCTTCCGGTTAATGTAAAAAGTGAAATGAATGGGAATGGGTACAGGCAGGGCTGTATTATAAACCGGCAAGACCGGCGTTTAGTAAAAGCAACTGGAGATGCTAAAGCTCTGGCAATGGTGCCTTGGTCACCTATTTTAAAGGTTTATTAAACAACTCTAAAAACTCATCCTTCCGCCGGCGGGATACTTCGATGGTGGCTTTATTGCTCATGATCAGGTATCCGCCATCCCCTCTTACATATTTGGCAATCTCGGCCATGTTGATCATGTAAGATTTATGTATGCGGAAGAAACCGTGGTCGGCGAGGAGTTCTTCGTATAACTTTAAATTTTTAGACGTTGTAATTTTTTGATTGTCCTTTAGAAAAAAAACGGTGTACGCACTTTCTGCCTCGAGGTAAATGATATTGGAAACTTTTACAAACACAAAGCCATCCGAAGAAGTAATGGCTATCTGATGATCGGCTGTATTGTTTCTGAAATTACTCAGCAAAATTTCCAGGTTCTTATTCATCATCAGCTGGACTCTTTTTTTCTCGGCTTTTTCGATAGCGATTTTTAATTCCGCCACATTTATTGGTTTGAGTAAATAATCGATTGCAGATAATTTTATCGCATTGAGCATGTAGCTGTCGTACGCAGTCGTAAAAATGATTTCGAATTTTATCTCACTGAATTTTTCTAACAGTTCAAAACTGGTTTCTCCTTTTAATTGAATATCCATAAAAACCACATCGGGTTGAAAACTGTTAATTGCTGCAAAGGCCTGATCAACAGTATCCACAGCCGCCAATAAATGTATTTGCGGACAATAATCTCTAAGGAAACCGGTTAACAGTTTGCGGTTATCTTCCTCATCTTCCAAAATAATAGCAGTAAGCATAGCGGTGTACAAAGTATAAAAAAAATTAGAAACGCTCCTGTAAAGGAATAGAAATTTCTATCATGGTGCCGCAAGGATCATTTTGTTCATCGTACAAGTCAATAATCTTAACTGCTACCTGCCCGTTCAACTGTCTGTTTAATATTTCCAATCTTGTCCGCGTTATGTTCATACCGTGCGACTTATCTTTTAGGTTCTTTCGATTTCTATTTTCAAGCGCTTTCTCCCTGCCAATACCGTCATCTTTAATGGTACAAATGATAAGTTCTGGTTCCTGCTTAAGTCGTATCCATACAGTACCTCCGGTTTCTTTGGGTGCGATGCCATGCAGGATGGCGTTTTCAATATAGGGCTGAATAAGCATCGATGGAACCAATACATTTTCTGCATCCATATGCTCGTCCACCTCAATATTATAATTCAACCGGTCTCCAAATCGTAGCTTTTCTAATTTTAAGTACAATTCTACTGTAGGCAGTTCATCGGAGAGCGCAATTGCCGGGTTAGCAGAATTATCAAGTATCTGCCTGATTAAACTTGCAAAAGTTGACAGAAAATTTTCAGCTAATTCTCTTTGGTTGCTGTGAATATAGTGCTGAATAGAATTAAGCGAATTGAAGATAAAATGCGGATTCATTTGAGACCGCAGTGCTACCAATTTTGTTTCCGCCATAAGAACCTGGTCCGATATATCTTTGCACATTATCAGTAATCCATCTATATTTTTTCGGTTAAAAATGGGATAGGTAGAGACTTGCCAATGAATTTCTTTGCCACTCCTATCTTCTGTAGAAAATGAAAAACTTAACGGTATCCCTTTTTCAAAACCGGGGATGACCACCTGTTTTTCAAATGCCTGATAATTGCTTTCAGAACTTGAAAACAAGTCCTTCAAATTTTGCTTTTCTATCCCTGATGAACCTGTTAAACTTTCGCCATAAGGATTGATATAAGTAATAATCCGTTGAGGAGAAACAACAAAAATTATTTCTTGTAGTATTTCAGTGATACGCTCTGAGTTTATTGTCTCAGACAAATTGAAAACCTTGTAAGAAATGAGTTGTGTTAACACAACTATTACTGAAAGCATTAACGTCGCCGCAATGGGTATAGGTTGAAGTTGTAGAAAAAGTGGAAAAAATATTTCCAGGGCAAGTGCTATAACCAAGGGTATTAAATATCCAAGAAAAATAAAAAGAGAAATAAATTTCTTATCTGGTGATGAACGGTTTTTATAGGCAAAATCCGCCAAAAAGAATAGCGCAGCAAAATATAAAAGACTAATCCATGCAAGTGGTACTATCTGGAATGACCTGAAGTCCGGGAACGTACGTACCCCACCCCAAAAAGAAGAATAAGTAAATGACTGTGTATAGAGCCCGGCAGATAGAAATATGGCAAAAACAAATGTGGTAAAATAAATAAAAATAATCAACCAGATATTATTGCTTAATCTTATTTTTCCAGTAAGGAGCAACACACAATGAAGCCAGGAAGGGAATTGCATGATGTAGACGAAAACCAATAGCCGGTCCCATGATCTTGCAGTTTCTATTTCAATACTAAGCCTGCCAAATGAATCATTTATTTGCCATGCAAAGATGGAAAAAAGATATACCAGGTAAATCTTATGAATTTTACTAAACGGAAAGTTCCAGAAATAAATGATGGCGCCTAACGTGATTATTGCGGGGATAAACGATAAAAGAAATGCTTGCCAATGAGCGAAGCTGATGTTGAAAAGGGTATCTGTGTCCATCTAAAAAATATTAAGACAGCACCGTGAAATTGATTTTGAGAACAATGTGCTGATAAAATAACTTTCAGTCTGCGGGTAAATACTGAGACGCGACCGCTTTTGATCATTTCCCTTGAAATTTCGCAAGCATTTGCTTCGCCGCATCTTTCATTAAAGCCTTGCCATGGCCAAACACCGCCTTCGAAAACGGAATGGCCGCGGCTTTTTCAATGCTCCTCATTCCCAACGCCCGATCCTCATAAACGGTGCTTAAGTCCAATCCCATCATATTTGAGCAGAGATCGCCGGCTATCAGTATATCGTCGTCTTCAAGGTACAGGGCGATATGTCCTGCACTATGGCCCGGCGTATGTATCACCCTGATGCCGCCCGCGAGGGACAACACATCACCATCATTTAATAACTCGTCCGTTTTGAAAGCAGGGATCTGATTGGGTTTGCCTTTTATGAAAAGTCGGAACACCAACCAGTTGATTACTCCGGGAGACAATATATGTGGCAATCTTCCCGCAATTCCTTTTTCAGCCAGTGCTGCGTCCAGTGGATGCGCCAGGATGATGGCGCCGGTCTCCTGACTGATATCCGCTGCACTACCGGCATGGTCTGGATGGGTATGGGTAAGAATGATCCGCTTGATATCCTTTGGTGAACGGCCTGATTTTTCAATGGCCGCAAAAATCTTGTCCCTACTTTTCATATGGCCGGTATCCACAAGTACCAGTCCGTTTTTGCCTGCATCGATGATAAAACAGTTAACTGCACCAAGCGTAATCTGAAAGAGGTGAGGTGTAATGGGTTGCATATCTTCAGGACGGATTTGAAAATGCAAAATAGCTAATCTGTGCCATGAAAATCCAGGAATATTCGCCGTTATATACTGCTCGGGCTTTTCGCTTGTAACGAGAATAAAGCCGGAAAGCCTTTCATGATTATCCATTAAAAGTGTCGTAGATAAAACTGTGGATCATCTAAAAAATGTTTGGTGATCCGGTAATGATCCGTTTCGGTATAGGCTACTTTTTGCATGCCATCTTCCTGTATTTCGTACAGCGTTGCACCGGGTACGCCCATGAGTATGGGTGAATGGGTCGCTATAATAAACTGGGCGTTTTTTCCTTTGATAATTTCCATGATTAAAGCAATCAGCGACAATTGTTTCAATGGCGACAATGCCGCCTCGGGTTCATCTAATAAGAAAATACCCTTGTCCCCAATTCTTGTTTGCAAGATTTTAAGGTAGGCCTCCCCGTGTGAATAGGCCTGCATATTTTCGCCATAGCTTCTTTTCATGGCACGCAGCCGCCAATTCATGCTTTCGTTCAACTGGTTCATAATGTCGTTGTTTGCCACACCCTTTAATTCGTTCAGTTCCGACAATATTTTGCCTTTCTCGCGATCTACACCCAATACAAAATCACTAAAGTCTTCTGCCCTGAAAAAAAAGCCCCGATGGGTTTCGTGTTTCCACGACAGTTCAATAAAGGGCTGCAAAATTTCTGCCGCTTCAAAACCCGCATTCTCCTTTATCTCCCCTCCTATCAGCGGTAGGCTTAGTTTGTAAGCAATGGCCTCCAACAGTGTTGATTTGCCGCAGCCATTGTCGCCAACGAGTATTGTTACGGGACTATCCAATAAAACATCCTTAGCAAATTTTACCGCAGGTATACCAAATGGAAATGGATGTTGCCTTTCGGTATTGACATTAAACGATCGCAGAAATGGCATGACAGTTCGGATGAGAAATTATGCCGTTAAGGTAAAACAAAAGAAGCCTGCCAAATGACAGACTTCCTGGTTAATTAAAATTCTTGCAACTATTGATGAACGATGGTTAAAAGCGGTTTCATTGTACTACCAGTTTTCCATTATACACAATTTTGTTTTCAGCATCAACGAGGTGAACCACATACACACCGGCTTCATGAAACTGTTGCCCATCAACGGTTATAGTTTGCTGCAGGTTTTGCATGATGATGGATTTGGCTTGAATACTTTTTCCGGAAGCTGAAAAGATTTCAAGAGCGTAAGCTGCTTTTTTGGCAACAGATAAATCGATCTTAAAGTCCTGTCCGGCGGGTATGGGGTTTGGGAAAATTTTGAGTGAGGCTTCAGGTGTTTTTTGGATTTCAGTTTTACGCAGGAAACTGAAGAATGACTTGGTTGGTGATTTTGGTTTATAATTTCTGACGATTACTACATCACCCATTAATGCCGCGTCGGCAGCCTGGAGCGAAATGGTGATACCGGATATTTTCGTAAAATGACTTTCTCGGATTGATACAAACCCTTCCATTTTGGGTAAAGATTTATACGGGATCGTTTTTCTTTTGTAGCCAATATAGCTGATATTGAAATCCTGTGCTTTAGTGAGACTTAATGAAAAATTACCGACACCATCGCATACCGCATGAAACTTATCATCTGCCGAAGAAATGGAAGCCCCGGCCAGTGGTGTACCATTTTCATCCACTGCGTGTCCACGAATAATAATTAAGTCCTTTTGTACTACCATTTTAGATGAATACCCGCCCACCATGATTCTTAATAATGGTTCTGTCATTTGAACAGCTGGCCTCTCAAAGCTCGATGTTGGACATACCTCAGGTGGCATCTTGTCCATTTTAGTTTGACCGTTTGCCCGGTTCATTGCGAATACTGCCGGCAGCAAAAATTGCCAGAAATATTTCCATTTACCAATACTTCTTTGAGCAGCAACAGTAATGGGTTTATTCAGTTGATCGTCGTTAAAACGGCCACAGCTATTGCTGGTGTTGGATTTAAAATAATTCAATAATTCCCGGTCGCTCATTACAGTAAAATCAACTACAGGTTTCTGGCAGCTCAGGCAAAACTTTCCTTGTTCATGCGGTAGCATCTGGTTCCAGTTTTCATGGCAAGGTTCGGCAATGTTAACTTGTATCGTTTTCATAAAAATTTGTTTGGTTAAGAAAGAATAGATTGTCAAAAAAATCGATCAATAATATTGACCAGTGAGAGACTTTTTATTCTCCCCCGTCGTCATCTTCCCCAACCGGTTCCGATGTTGACTTTGCAAGCGCTTTGGCATTTCCAATCATGGAAATAAACTCAGCCCTGTAGCCTTCTGTGTCTGCACCTTTTGCTGCCGAAGCCAGCGCCAGTACGCTGTTCCAGGATGCGTCCTTTTTAAATTCGGAGTGGCGGAGCAGTAACCCAAACTGCGCCACAGCGGCAGCAAAAAGAAAATTATCCGAAGCCGTACCGTACCATTTTTTATCTTCTTTTACGGCATGCACTATCAGCTTACTCACTGTATCCGCAGGTTCCTTATACCGGAATTTTATTGTCATCATTTCGTCCCCACCAGATATTGCAGCACCCGATTGCGCATATTTCAATTTATCTACAGGTTCCAAAAAATGGTCATCAATACCAACAGGAATAATTTCATATAGAGCTGTGACGGTATGGCCACTGCCTAGCTCTCCGGCATCCTTTTTATCGTTGTTGAAATCTTCCTTTTTCAGCATCCGGTTTTCATAACCAATCAGCCGATAGCCTTGTACCCTGGCCGGGTTAAATTCTACCTGTAGTTTCACGTCTTTGGCAATGGTAAAAAGGGTGCCGCCGAATTCACTTACAAACACTTTACGTGCTTCGCTCAATCCGTCGATATAGCTGTGATTGCCATTGCCTTTATCAGCCAGTTTTTGCATTTTAGCATCCTGGTAATTACCCATCCCGAAGCCAAGTACACTTAAAAACACATTGCTCTTCCTTTCCTCCTCTATCATAGTTTCCAGCTGATCGTCGCTACTAACGCCTACATTAAAATCACCATCCGTACATAGAATCACGCGGTTGTTTCCATCCTTCATGAAATTTTCTTTGGCTGTTTTATAGGCGAGTTTAATCCCTTCCCCACCTGCAGTAGATCCGCCTGCATTGAGGTTGTCGAGGGCATTTACGATTTTCATTTTATCGGCGCCGCTGGTTGGTGGTAATACAATACCAGCCGCGCCAGCATATACCACAAGTGAGACAAAATCCTGCTGCCGCAATTGCTCCACCAGGAGTTTCAATGAAGCTTTTACCAGGGGCAGTTTGTTCGGCTCGTCCATAGAACCACTCACGTCAATTAGAAAAACAAGATTGGAAGCGGGCAAATTTTGAGTAGCTATTTTTTTGCCTTGCAGCCCGATAAGTGCCAGCTTGTGTTCTTTATTCCAGGGGCAGTCGGCTATTTCTGTATTGATGCTGAAAGGATCTGTAGCTACAGGTTGCGGATAATCGTAATGAAAATAATTCACCAGTTCCTCGATGCGTACGGCGCCGGCAGGTGGTAGCGAACCATTTTGCAAATAACGCCGCACATTGCTATAGCTGGCCGCATCCACATCTATTGAAAAAGTTGACAACGGATTATCGGTTGTTCTCTTAAAACGATTCTCTGTAATATGATCATAGCCTTCCCGGTCGGCCACCGTAGTTTGATCCTTGTCATCTAGGGCATCCCGAACCTTCATTTCATCCTGGGCGAAGTCGCCCCAGCTAACATTAGGGCTACTCAATCCGCTCCCACCCATGGCATTTGGAGATGCATAGCTGCTAGCGCCTCTGATTTTATAATTTTTGCTTTTTCCATAGCCGATAACCACCACTTCTGATAATGCGTTATTCGACTTTTTCATTGCAATGGCCCAGGTCTTAGTCTTCCATACTTTAAGCTGTTTTTGTTCAAGTCCGATGGCGGAAATCAAGAGGACAGCAGTTTTAGGATCTGCGACTTCAATTGTAAACCTGCCGGCGGAGTCTGTGGCCACTCCATTGCTGGTTCCTTTAACTACCACCGACGCTCCCATAACAGGAGCGCCGGTTTCATCGGTTATTGTACCCGATATTTTATAAGCCTGGCTTTTAAAAAATGCGAGAGCGGTAAGGGCCAATACTAACAGGCCCAGGGTGATGATTTTTCTCATTTCAGTAAATTTCCGCCGCTGATGCCGCCATTTTTTAATTTGCACAAAGCTTTCACAAAAAAAATGCCCCGCGTCTGCGGAGCATCTCATTTTTAGTTAGTAAATATTACTGGCAAATGCTACTAATAGGTATTATTTCTTCTTATTACTAACTGCGGCAGCATTGAGACCGTTCACTATATCTTCCGTCACATTACATAGTGAGTCTTTATAATATATAAAATCGCCCGGCTGGTGTGATAAGATAAAGGCAAACTTTTTTTGCTGGTTATAGCTCTTGAGAAAATCTTCTATTTTCCGGTTCACGTCCTGCATCATTTTAAACTGTTCTCCCTGTAACGACTGTGTCAATTCAGCTTCCCTGGCCTGGAGCTTTTGTTGCATCTGGTTAATTTCTCCCTGGGCTGTTTCGCCTTCTGTCTGGCTCATCGTTTGTGCCTTGGACTGTAGCTGCTGAATACGCTCCATATAACTCTTCTTGAGTGTATTTAACTCGGCGCTGATTCCCTGCTCCTTAGTCTTCAATTGTTCTCTTACTTCCCGTATATAGGTGTAGCCATTCTCTACCGAGTCCATATTAAAATAACCGATCCTGGTGGGCATATTAGTAACAGGGATGTCGTTACCAACAGACAGGTTAGTCACGGTGCCAGTTTTCTTTTCTTTAAAAAACAGGACATACAATAAGCCAACAGCTACCAGGAGAATTACATTTAACGCCAAACTCAGGTTCTTCATACAGGTGTTTATGTTTGCTGCGAATGTACAGTTTAGCAATTGCCTCTTTGTTAAAAAAATTGGAAATCAACATGTGGTAAATAAAAGCCAGAAAAATAAAAAATAAAAGCGCTAACCGGAGAAAAGAATAAATGGATATTTGAAGCCGAATCTGGAAATTTATGAAATTGCTATTTTGGAGTATCGGCAAGGAAAACGACAGTTATGTGAAGGAGGGTGTAGAGGATTTCACAAACCGGATATCAAGATATTTTCCGTGTGAATGGAAGATAGTGGCTCCTCCCAAAAATGCAGCCTACATGAGCGACACAGCCCAAAAAGAAGCTGAAAGCAGCCTATTGATCGGTAGCCTGGACCCGGTAGACTTTATGGTATTGCTGGATGAACGGGGAAAAATGCTGACTTCTCCGGGGCTGAGCCACCTAATTAGTGAGAGGGCGGTGAGCAGCACCCGTCGCATCATCTTCGTAATTGGTGGGGCCTTTGGTGTAACCGAAGCAGTTAGAAAGCGGGCTGATCTGGTATGGCAACTCAGCCAGCTTGTTTTTCCGCACCAGCTGGTACGACTGATCCTGGCTGAACAGATCTACCGGGCCTGCAGCATTTTAAAAAACGAAAAGTACCATCATGTTTAGCCTGTACGCCCGAAGCTGGAAGCCGCTTAGAGTCATCGGAATTGACATCAGACATCAGATATCCGACATCCGACATCAAAAATCATACATTAAAAATCATACATCCCCTCATGCTCACTGTAACGCTAGTAATTGTTATCCTTACCTGCATCATCTCCGTCCCTGCATTTGGCAATCCGAAGCTGATCGATGACCTTATCTTTTACCCGCCTGCTGTTGCTAATCAAAATCAATGGTATCGTTTTTTTACCTGCGGCTTTATCCACGCAGATGCCGCGCACCTGATTTTTAACATGTTTGCCCTGTATTCATTTGGAGCGGCGGTTGAAAATGGCCAGGTTTACAGTGATGGCATACGGTCCAGCGGATTTATTCCCATTTTTGGGCTGGGCATGGGCAAATTCTATTATGGGCTAATGTATGTATCGGCGTTATTTTTTTGTTTGCTTCCTACTTACGCCAAACATAAAAATAACTATAGCTACCGGAGCCTGGGTGCCTCTGGTGCAGTCAGTGCAGTGATATTCGCAGGTTTGTTGCTGGAACCCAGAACCGGTGTAGGGCTGTTATTTATTCCAGTGCATATACCAGGTTATATTTTTGGGCCACTCTACCTCATCATATCTACCTACCTGGCAAAAAAAGGTCGAGGAAATATTAACCACTCCGCGCATATCTGGGGAGCGCTATATGGAATGATCTTTATTGTCGCGGCCGCCTGGATCTTTGCCCGTTACCATGTTCTGGAAATGTTTATAGAACGGATCCGCATGGATATTGGCTTTTAGACTACCGGAGCAAAATCCAGCCAGAGCACGGTTTTTGTTCTGTCTGTTACCTTATATCTTTCATCAATCCTGTGGCCAATTACCCACAGGATTTTTTTGTCACTTTCGATTACCCAGATACTTTCCTTTTCAGTTTTCGACAACTTCTGATCGATGAAAAACCGGGCAAGTTTTTTTTTCTTCATCATGCCCAATGGGTAAAAATAATCACCTGGTTTCCAGGGGCGCAGTATCAGGGGAAAATGTATTTCCGTCGCGTCCAGCAGGGCCAGGCTGGCAGCCTTTGGAATCGCCATTTGGGACTGGACTACTTCCTGCTTAACCGCCAAAACCCCTCCTGAAAAAGTCACCTTTTTATCTTGTTCTTCAATCAAAATAAGACCTGCGCCCTCGGTCTTTTGCGGGGCAATAATGAACCAGGCCCGGTTGCGGATAATGCGATGCGTGGCAGATCCTACATACCTGCCGGATTTACTGTTGAGTAATGCCAGTACCTCATCTGTCTGCGCCGAATTAAAGCCAAAATCCTTTATAATCTCGTAGGTAATGGTTCGCAAAGGCTTACTGGCAGCTAGTTTCAGCACGGGTATATGATGTTCCACGCCCCTGGTTTCTACCAGCTTTTTTTTATGCAGTGCAATCGCTTCATCATAGAGCATTTCGGCCTCTGATAACAGCCCGAGACTTTTTTCAAAACAAATTTCGTCCCGGGGAATTGCTTGCTCCATTAAAGGAATTACTTTATTACGCACCAGGTTACGGGTGTATTTATCGCTGCTGTTGCTGCTGTCTTCCACCCAACAAAGGCCATTGCTTTCTGCATAGTTTACTATTGCTTCTTTTCCTACGCCAAGCATTGGCCGAATAATTTTGCCTTGTACCGGTACAATTCCCCTGAGCCCTTTTATACCCGAACCCCGAAATAGGTTCATTAGCACGGTTTCAATATTATCGTTGGCATGGTGGGCGGTGGCAATAACTTGAGTCTTCAGTGGTGAGTCTTGAGCCATTTGCTGCAGCAATCCGGCGAACCAGTCATAGCGTATTTCACGAGCCGCCACTTGCACAGATTTGCCCTCATCGGCCATGTATTGTTTTGTGTCAAAGTCCTTTACAAAAAGAGGCACATTGAAACCCTGCGCCAGGTCTCTTACAAATGCCTTATCCCGGTTACTTTCATCTCCTCTCAATTGAAAATTGCAATGCGCAATAGCAAATGGAATTTGGTTCGCCTTTGCCAAATGACAAAGTACCACCGAGTCTACTCCCCCGCTCACCGCGATCAGCCATGTGGAATTGTAGGCCAGAGAAGGGTATTGTCTTAGAAAATTTTGAAATGCTGTTTGAACCATTATTTATTTGAACGTTGATTTGGGTGGAGAAATAAGACTGTGGTGCAGTCTGAAGAACGGTGAATGATAGAAGCGCGGATTAAGCGGACTCAACGGAATGACGCAGATTTAGGTAGCGACATTTTGTTGAAATGCATAACCGATAAACTTTTAAGGAGTGGGGTGACATATGCCGGACAAACCAGTTTATTCAATATCATCCAATGCCATTTGAAGTTCGTTTTTTGCATGGTTATCGCCAGCATTTTTGGCGGCGATAATTCCTTTTTCATATACAGATATAGCCTGCTCATTTTCTCCCACACGTTCCAGCAGGCGTCCTAAATGATAGTAGCTTCCTACATAACCCGGCTCCACCAGGAGAATAGATGCAAACAATTTACGGGCCTGCACATCATCGCCAATCTTTACAAACTCCAGCGCCAGCGCATGTTGCAGAAAGCTATCCGCAGGTTGTTTTTCAAGAAATTCTTTTAGCTTTTTGATTCTATCTGTCATTATCGAAAATATTTTTAAATAAAAGTTAGCGCCAAATACTTAACCACCTAAATTTGCAATTAGTTGTTTATGCAACTAATTTTCCCAACTCCTTTTTATGCTAAGACAATAATTATTAATTTATAACCAGTAATCAATTTCATTTCCCGCGAAAATAGCCTTATGAAAATTTTAGTGTGTATCAGTAAAACGCCGGACACGACGGCAAAAATAGCCTTCACAGACAACAACTCGAAGTTTGCTGATGCCGGCGTTCAGTTTATTGTAAATCCCTACGACGAATGGTATGCGTTGGTGCGTGCGCTGGAACTAAAGGAAGCCGGTATTGCTGCTAGTGTTTCCCTGGTTACAGTCGGGTTGGCAGATGCAGATCCCATTATCCGTAAAGCTTTAGCGATTGGTGGCGATGATGCCATCCGTATCAATAGCGATAACCACGACAGTTTTTTTATTGCTTCGCAAATAGCGGCGGTGGCCAAAGACGGTGGTTACGACCTGGTGCTTACTGGCAAAGAAACCATCGACTATAATGGCAGCAGCATTGGCGGTATGGTAGCCGAATTGATGGACGTTCCTTTTATCAGCCTGGCTAGTAAACTTGATATCGCTGGAACCACTGCCACTGCCGTGCGGGAAATAGAAGGCGGTGAAGAGACAGATGAAATAAGCCTGCCCCTTGTTGTAAGCTGCCAGAAAGGGATGGCGGAGCAACGCATCCCAAATATGAAAGGCATTATGGGTGCCCGCACCAGGCCATTGGCCGTGAAAGAACCTGTAGGTTCAGAAAGTCTCACCAGTATTGTAAGTTTCGATCTGCCCCCAGCAAAAGCAGGCGTGAAGCTGGTTTCAGCCGAACACCCCGAAGAATTGGTGCGGTTGCTACACGAAGAGGCCAAAGTTTTTTAGCAAGTAGCCAATGTGCTAATTAGCAAATTTGCTAATGCAACATTTTGCAAGCATATAGTTACTTGAACCGTTCAGCCTTAAACTAATATCATCCCTAACAATTGTATTTCATTAGCTAATTAGCACATTTTCTATTTAGCACATTATTAAGATTATGGTTCTAATATTCGCCGACCAGGCAGATGGTCAAATAAAAAAAGCTTCTTTTGAAGCAATTAGTTACGGAACAGCGATTGCCGCTCAATTGGGTACCGATGCTGAAGCAATCGTTTTGGGAACGGTGGCTAACGAAGATCTGGTGGCCTTGGGTAAATATGGTGCTAAAAAGGTCCATCATATCACCGATACCAACCTCGATCATTTCGATGCACAGGCTTACACCAAAGTAATTGCAGGACTGGTATCTGCAAGCGGTGCTAAAACGATCATTTTCAGCAATGGCATTGCGGGTAAAGCGGTAGCGCCACGACTGAGTGCAAGGCTCAAAGCAGGTTTGGTAACCGGTGCAGTTGCGGTACCCGATACCAGCAATGGATTCGTGGTGAAGAAAAGCGTGTTCAGCGGTAAGGCGTTTGCCAATGTGGCGATCAATACCGATATCAAAATCATTTCGCTGAACCAGAATTCCTACAAGGTTGTTGCCACTGAAGGCGCTATCGCTGAAGTAATCACTGCTACCGCCAACGTGGATGGACCGAAAGTAAAAATTACCGCTACCAATAAGATAATCGGCGAAGTGCCGTTAAGCGAAGCCGAACTGGTCATCAGCGGTGGCCGCGGCTTGAAAGGACCTGAGAATTGGGCGCTGGTGACCGACCTGGCTAAACTGCTGGGTGCGGCAACCGCATGTAGCCGTCCGGTGGCAGATGCACATTGGCGTCCGCACCACGAGCATGTTGGTCAAACCGGCGGTGCTGTGGCACCCAATATGTATTTTGCTATCGGCATCAGCGGTGCGATCCAGCATCTGGCTGGTGTTAACCGCAGTAAGGTGATCGTGGTGATTAATAAAGATGCTGAAGCGCCGTTCTTTAAAGCGGCCGATTACGGTATTGTAGGTGATGCATTCGAGGTGATGCCGAAGATCATCGATGCCGTTAAAAAACTAAAGGGCGTAGCGTAACCAACGCTGGTCTCTAAATAATTCTTCAAAATAGCTCCCGGTTGGGGGCTATTTTTTATTGCCAAACATTCTATTGAGTTCCTGTTTCTTAGTTTGCCTAATTCGTGTATTTTCGCCACCAGGTATGAAAAAGATAGAACTGGAAATAGTCGCATTAAGCCATAGTATTACCCAAACACATTCTTACGCAGTAGTGCTGGGGGAAGTGAATGGCATTCGCCGTTTGCCCATCGTTATTGGCGGATTTGAAGCACAGGCCATCGCCGTGGCATTGGAGCGCATGCAGCCCAGCCGTCCATTGACCCACGACCTGATGAAGAACTTTATGCTGGCTTTTGACGTGGACCTTCAGGAAATTGTGATCAACGATTTACAGGAGGGCATTTTTTACTCCAAACTGGTGTGCTATACCGCGGCCGATACGGTGGAAATTGATAGCCGCACTTCTGATGCGCTTGCACTGGCGGTTCGCTTTGGCTGCCCGATTTATACCTACGAAAATATTCTTGAAAATGCCGGCATTATGATGGAAGAGACGCCGGGTAAAAAGAAGCGCGGTGCCGCGGAAGCCGAGCCTTTACCCACAGGTAATGAAGATTACAAAAACATGAGTGTCGAAGAATTGGAGAACCTACTTCACGATGTGGTGGCCCAGGAAGATTACATCAAAGCCATCGCGATTCGGAACGAAATTCAAAACAGGAAGAAGTAGCCCATTTCACGTCATTGCGCTAATCTGCAGTCATTGCGAAGGTTCGTGCCTGAAGCAATCCCACTGAGATTTGTAAACAATGATGAATGCCTGCGCAAACCCGCTGACAAAAATTGGACAGATTGCTTCGTCGGGCATGAACCCTTCCCGCAAAGACTGGAACTAATGGTGCTGTTCCCCGGAGCTTGTTCCTTGAAGCTTGAACCTTTAACTCACATGCTAAACTTCCCTAATTGCAAAATAAACCTCGGTCTTCATATCACCCGAAGAAGGGATGACGGGTTTCATGACCTTGAAACTGTTTTTTACCCAATTTATAAATTACACGATGTGCTTGAGATTATGCAAATCGGTGCTACTACCAGGCAGCATAACCAGGCAAGCGACCCAATAGCATTTACCGTGAGTGGCCTGCGCGTTGAAGGCCCCTCAGAAAGTAACCTTTGTTTAAAAGCGTACCAGCTTTTAAGAGCAGATTTCCCGCATTTGCCCGCAATTCAAATGCATTTGCACAAAACAATTCCGATGGGTGCAGGGTTAGGTGGCGGCTCGGCCGATGGCGCATTCGCCCTTAATTTATTGAATGAAAAATTTCACCTCGGGCTCACCAGGCGGCAGCTAATTGAGTATGCACTGCGGCTTGGCAGCGATTGCCCGTTTTTTATTGTCAACAATCCCTGCTTTGCCTGGAGCCGCGGGGAAATGCTGGAAGAACTCGGGTTAGATTTAAGCGGTTACGCTATCGTCATCATAAATCCCGGGGTTCATGTAAATACCGGCTGGGCTTTTAGGCAAATCATCCCGCACCAGCCGGCTATTGAATTAAAAGAACTTATTCTGGAACCAATCTACACATGGAGGGATCGGTTGGTAAATGATTTTGAGCAGGCGGTTACGCATGCACACCCAGTTATCGGCTCCATTAAAAATGCCATGTACCAAAGCGGTGCCGTTTATGCTGCGATGAGCGGCAGCGGGAGCACGGTGTACGGAATTTTTGAGACGGATAAAATGCCCGCGGTGAAGTTGTTTCCGGGATTTTTGGAATTGCATTTTGGATTGGGAGCAGGTTGAGATTAGGGCCTTCAAAGAAAATGTAAAACTTGTAAACGAATCTTTCCGTAAAACAGGCTACCGTAGAGAATTGAAAGAAGGGCTGGGTCGGTACTTTTAATCCAGGCGTGGCGCAGCACAGGACTTGCAACCAGATTGCGGGGACTTGTTATCAGGCTTCGAAAAAGAGTTTTACTGATATGTGTTGAGGACGGAGTAGGTCCAGTGAGTGTGATCTCTCCATTAAATACTCAAACAACATAAATGCCGGGGGGGCTTTAATTGTCAATCTTTATATTGCAGTTCATTCTAAAAAATGTCTGCTATGAAATTGAAATACGGGCTATTGGTTTGCTTCTTTTTGGTAAATGTTATTGCGGAGGCACAAGAGGTCAACTTATTTATTGGCACCTATACCGGCACTGGCAGCAAAGGTATTTATGTGTACAAGTTTAACACACAAACCGGTAAAGCTACCTGGGTGAGCAACACCGATAGTATGGTCAATCCATCTTTTCTTACGGTGTCTTCAAACGGAAAATTCCTGTACTCGGTTTCAGAAAGTGGGGGCAATTTCCCTGGCAAGATCAATGCCTTTTCATTTGATAAAAAAACCGGACTCCTTAAATTTATCAATGAGCAAACCAGCGGTGGCGATAATCCTTGCTATGTGTCGGTTACCAAAAATGGCCAATGGGTGGCCGTTGGAAATTATACCGGCGGCAATCTTTCCATGTTCAAAACAAAGGCCAATGGTGCGTTGATGCCGGCCGCACAGTTTATTCAGCATGAGGGCATCGGCCCCAACAAAACCCGGCAGGAGAAAGCCCATGTGCATTCCACGATCTTTTCACCCGATGAAAAATTCTTATTTGTTCCTGACCTCGGCATGGATAAAGTGATGACCTATAAATTCAAAGCGACATCCGATATTCCATTAGAACCTGCCGCGCCTGAGTTTACTGCTACAGCGCCTGGCACCGGGCCCAGGCATCTGGTATTTCATCCCAAAAAACCGTTTGCATACCTGGTAGAAGAGATGGCTGGCCAGGTGGAAGTTTTTCAATATTCGAAAGGAATACTGACGCCGATACAGCAAGCACCCACCCATCCGGAGCGTTTCAAAGGCCAGCCGGGCAGTGCAGACATTCATATTTCGCCCGATGGTAAATTCCTGTACGCCAGCAATCGCGGTGAAGAAAATAATATTGCCATTTTTGTGATCAACGAAGCCACAGGAATGTTGGAACCAAAAGGTTTCCAATCCACGCTGGGTACCACGCCCCGTAATTTTTGCATTGACCCCACTGGCAACTTTCTGCTGGCAGCCAACCAGGGCAGCGGCAATATTGTGATTTTTAAAAGAGACCAGGAAACCGGCATGCTTACTCCAACCGGAGATGAGATTAAGATACCTAAACCGGTTTGCTTGATAATGAAACAATAATGTGGAAGTGTGGAAATGTAGGTACCTGACAGACCATTGACATATTGACCTTTTGACTATTGGCAATCGACCATCGACGATTGACAAACGTCACTCACGATTAACGACCCGCGGGTATGAATCTCGACCAGATCAGGGAAAATGAATTTGATAAGCCTTCCAGGAAGAAAATAATTTTCCCGGTAAACCTGGCGCTACGTGCCTACCTGCGGGATCACGGGCGCGAAGTGAAGCTCCCCGTGGCGTATAAGGATTTGCTCAACTTTACCTACTCTATTCCGGTAAAAGACAAGCACGGAAAAATGACGCTTTGGGAAACCGTTTCCTACGACCTGCACCAATGGGATTTTGTAAAAGAGGGCCTGTTGAAAATCTATGCATTGTTGAAAACTGAAGGGGATCTTAGCTTCAGCAAACACCTTGATGTTTCCAGGATCGACTATTGTACTTTTGGCAATTCCAACCCATTCCGAATCCGAATCATAAACAAGTTCAACGATAACTACGACCATTACTATATCAAGATGGCGGATGCTTCGCGGATCTATGGCCTCGAGCTGGAACATATCCTTTCACCCAAACGAATCACTTACCTTACCCACCAGAATACACTGGTGGAAGAACATATTCCCGGCATACCAGGAGACGTATACATAACGGAACATTTACACCTTCCATCCACCAATAAAATAAGGCTGGCGAAAGAGTTTGTGAAGTTCAATGAACGGTGTTTTGTACGCCTGCTGGGCGATATGCGCTCATACAATTTTGTGTTTGAAGTGCTACCCGATATCGAAGATTTTCAATACCGGATCCGCGCCATTGACTTCGACCAGCAATCTTACGAAGGCCGGAAGAACCTGTACCTGCCACAATTTTTTAAAGAAAACCTGCCACTGGTAGAAATGACGCTCAGCCTGCTCAACAAGGAATCTATTGAGCAGTATCAAAGTGAAGAGCGAACGATCATGGCCTTCCGCGTAGCCAGCACCCGGTACCGCATTATGGACCTGCTAAACATTATGACCAATGATATTATTTCTACACCGGAAAAAACCTACCGCCTGAAACACGAGATGGCAGAATTTCATGGTAACAGCCATTTTACCAGATGTTATTCAATGGGTCAGATTGTAAAGCTAAACCTGAAGCAAACGCTGCGCAGAAACCTGATATCGATTCAGCAGATGCTGGGTAAGATCCAGGATTAGGGGTTGCCACGACTGACATGAATGGACACAAATGGGCTATTGTTCCTGTTGGTTAAAGGTAAAATTGTGGGGTTGTCATTTGGTCAGTTCGTTATTAAATCGGTGACCGGAAAATGCCAATTAAGAAGGAACAATTGGATTCACGGTTTGTGCCATACGATGTATCAGGAATAGATTCGAATTCATTCGCGGCAGAAAAAAGGAAGATGCATGGCTACCAAAGATTATTATCAGATACTCGATATTCCATACACTGCCACTGGCGAAGACATCCGGCGGGCTTTCCGGAAATTGGCATTTGAATGGCATCCGGATAAGAATGGCGGCGATGTAAAAGCTGAAGAAAAATTTAAGGAACTACAGGAAGCCTATTTTATTTTGAATGATCCTGGCCGGCGGGAAACCTATCATTTAAAAAGCAGCTACCCACTCATCAATCGCAAGCACCCGCCCAAGCCGGTTACCGTTCAAGGCATTCTTTACCAGTGCAAACGGCTCAACGACCAGATTGCCGAAATGGATATTTTCCGGATGAGCCAGCAGGCCCTTTTTGACCAGATCATGCTACTGCTATCCGATAAAAACCGCAGCATTATCCACCAGTCGGGAGACGAAGCGATCCGGCAACAAATCATCACCGAATTGTTGAAAAGCAGTACCCCACTGGCTTTCAGCTTTGTAGAACAGATAAATAGTAAGCTGGCGCAACTGGCAGGCTCAAATAACGAAACCATCAGTTATATCTACCAGCAAACAAAAAAACGAAAGCAATTTAGTTACTGGGAACGCTATAATGGCCTCATCATTTTCGTCGCCACCCTGCTACTCTGCCTGCTGATCTGGGTAATGAACCGGTAGCCCGCGAAAAGGCATTCTGAAAGCCTTTGCAAACCTGCAATATCAGGTTGTCAATCTAAAATGAACTCAGTGGTAGACTGTCCCCACTGGCGGGGGCTGTTTGGGCTGCAGGCACAATCCTGGGTGGAAATGAAGCTGCCGGAAAGAAAATGGGCCATCCCATTCCCGATACCGTAAGCCATTTTTCCCGATACGGCATTACCTCAAACTGTTCGCGTCCTTGTTTTGCATCCAGAAAAATAAAAGACTAACAGTTTATGAAAAGCCCATTACAATTAATGACCGTGATCTGCCTGGTAACATGCAGCAACCGCACCATTGCGCAGACGGGCAACATCAGCGGCACCATTTTAACCAACGATAAGCAACCAGCGATGGGCGTAAATGTAAGCGTGAAAGGTACCACGAGTATACACGCAACAAAGGAGGATGGCACTTTCTTTTTTAGTAAAATAAAGGACGGCCGTTATACCCTGGTAGTTTCATTCAGTGGCGTGCAGACCCAGGAAAAGAACATAAAGGTTATAATCGACCAAACGGCCCAGGTGAATTTCATATTACAGGAAAATGCCAATGAATTGGATGATGTAACAGTGAAAGCTACCCGCAGCCCCAACCTTAAAACAGTGGCCTTAAGCAAGGCGCCGATAGCTATCATGGACCTGCCTCAAAGTGTTACGTCCATTAGCGAAGCCACGATAAAAGAACAGCAGGCACTGCGATTAAGCGATGTGATCAAAAATGTGAATGGGGTATACCTGGCCGATCTGCGAGCCGGCAATTCGGAAATTTTCTTCGCCCGCGGTTATAGCCTGGGGGCCAACAATATGTTTAAAAATGGTGTCCGTGTAAATACCGGCGCCATGCCGGAAATAAGCTCGCTGGAGCGGGTGGAATTTCTAAAAGGCAGCGCGGCCATCTTGTACGGAAACGTAGCACCGGGCGGCATTGTAAATATGGTAACCAGGCAACCGAAATTTCGTTTTGGTGGCGAGGTCACCATTCGTACCGGCAGCTTTGATCTCTACAAACCATCAGTAGACATTTACGGACCCATCTCTCATTCAATTGCGTATCGGGTGAACAGCAGTTATGAAACCGCAAACAGTTACCGCGACGCGGTAAGCAATAAGCGCATTTATGTGAATCCGTCTCTGCTCTTTAAGGCAGGCAAGAAAACTGAAATCCTGGTGCAAGCGGATTATCTGGTGCATGACTATACACCTGATTTTGGTTTGGGTACCCTGGACAATTCCATTATTCCCAACCTACCCCGCAATACCTTCTTAGGGACTAACTGGCAATATGCCACCAGCAAGCAACGGACGGCCACTGTACAGGAGAAGCACCAGTTTAACGAGAACTGGAGCCTGAACAGTTCTGCATCTTACCAATATTTTGACCGCCAATATTATGCAGTGGAAAGGATACTTGCTGCCGCAAACGGCGACTGGA
Organism: Chitinophagaceae bacterium; assembly: GCA_039925965.1. Taxonomy (GTDB): domain Bacteria; phylum Bacteroidota; class Bacteroidia; order Chitinophagales; family Chitinophagaceae; genus JAZKFT01. The sequence continues at coordinate 76,833 of JBDSXW010000005.1, read as the reverse complement.
CAAGACCCCTCAATAAAACCGAAACCATTGAAAACTACTACAACGCCCAGGTGAACCTCGTAGGAAAGTTCAATACTGATAAATTGGAGCATACATTACTGACAGGTATCGACGGAGACAGGTACATTGCCAGTTCGGTAGCGTTTAACAATTCTACTACCTACGATATAATCAATATACTGGACCCCAATAAGTTTGTGGCCCGCACCGATATTCCCGAAGCTGCAGCCATCCGCAAAGCAACCACGCCATCGAACAGGGCTGGCGTGTATGTGCAGGATTTAATTGGCCTTTCTGACAAACTGAAATTATTGGTAGGTATCCGCTGGTCGTACCAGGAAGCATTGCAAATCGACTCTCTAAACTTGCTGACGAATGCACGCACCAAATCTGCTACTTCCAAGATAGACAGGGCATTTTCACCACGGTTCGGCCTGGTGTACAAGCCAGTAGCTACCACATCATTTTTTGTAAGCTACGCTAATTCGTTTTCAGTTAATACGGGTACCGATGTAAATGGCGGTATCCTGGCGCCCTCCCTGATAGACCAATATGAGGTCGGGGTAAAGAACGATTTCTTCAAAGGAATGCTGAGTGCCAACCTTACAGTTTATAAAATCGTCAACAACAATCTTGCACAAACCGCTCAATTTCTGGCAGACGATGTTACGCTAAATTCAAACACCGCATTGAAAGCACTGAACGGCCAAACCACCAGCGATGGTGGGGAACTGGATATCTCAGCACACCCGGTAAAAGGTTTGAATATCATGGCGGGATACAGTTATGTGTACATGCGTTACACGAAGACTCCCGATACCAAAACCAGTTACGTTACAGGTGAGCGATTGGTGAGCAATCCTTCCAGCACAGCCAATGGCAGCGCCTTTTATACCATCAGTAATGGTGCGTTAAAAGGTTTAAAAATGGGATTGGGGGCATATTATGTAGGTAAACGATTTGGTGGCTATAATAACACCAAGGGCCAAACGCAAACCTATGACCGGCTGATCCCTGTTAGCAGTTTCACAACCGTAGACCTGAGTTTGGGTTACACATACAAGACATTTGCACTGATAGTAAAACTCTCTAATGTGGGCAATACCTTTAATTATTATGTACACGAAAACTACAGTATCAACCCCATAGCACCAAGGCAGTTTGGAGCTACGCTGGGTTATAAATTCTAATTGAAGAATTTATTGCTACCCTGGATTTAGAGGATTGCTGCAACAAAAAAAAGCCTTCATAATGACTGGATCGATCCGTTGTTGCGAAGGCTTTTACATTTTAGGAACCTTGGGGACTTGGCGTAATTGGTATCACGCAACAATAAAAATTTTGACCGGGCTGTTAGAAGCTGGTTTATTTTCTTTGGTCACCGGCAATAATTTTTTATGGCATCGACATTGGCGAACGTTGCAAATCCTGATTATTTCAGTGCCCTGTTTAGCTCCAACAACTAGGTCATCATTTTACACATGCATGAACAACTCGAAATTGATTTTAATTAGGCTCCAAGAAACAGTGTTTATTTTTTTTGAGCTCCTTAAAATATTCTTTTCCCTAACCCGTCTTCTATGTTATGGGGCACAAATAATACCCCGAAATCAACCAGTAAACTGATCCGACGGCCGTCTTTCTTTTACCGCAAATAAATAACTTCAAATCATTAAAAATTACAATTATGAAACGTATTCTTCCGAAGATCATCGGGCTGGCACTTATCGCTGGCGCAGCATCTTTTGTATTGGCTATGATCGCCAAACTCCTGATAGGCGTGGCTTTCATCGGGTTGATAGCCTGGTATGTTAAAAGTCGCTTTAGCAACCGCAGATCCGGCATACAACAAAGTTTTGGTGATCCCCGCGTTTCGCCGGGCTATTTCCAGTCACAGCAGCATTCATTCAGCCACACTGAAACGTCTCCGTTCAACACTCCGAAAAACAACATGGCGATCATCCCGATTAATTAAAACAACTTTCAAAAAACAATTTAAAAATACTATCATGTTTAACAGACAATCAACAGATCATCAATGCCAGGGGCATTCATTTGCAGGCGGCAAATGCGCCGATTTTAAAAGTAAATTCTGGAGTAAAGCCGCACCCCTGATGAATCATTTTACCGGAAGGATTCCGGCGAATATTGAAGAAACAGACCAAGGCTACAATATCTACCTGTATGCAGCAGGTTTGCAGAAAGACAAAATAGTTGTATCGGTGAAGAACGATATGCTGTCCGTCAGTTATCCTGGCGCCGTTGCGGACACTCCTAAGTTTGTACATGCAGAATACCAAACCGGTAATTTCGAGCGCTTGTTTCAGCTCAACAGCCAGGTGCTTACTACTGCAATCCAGGCTAGCTATTCCGACGGCGTTCTGAAAATAACGCTGGCTAAAAATCCCGGGACTAACAAGCCATTAGAGACGGTGACGGTTAACTAAACACATTTATTCCCAATCTTTTTGAGCCGTGGGCTGCTTTTGCAGGCTGCGGCTTTTTTGTTGCTAAATCAATCTCCATCAGCCACAGGGCAGGATTGCACCGCTCATGACATAGGTAATAACAGGGCTCAAAAAGATTCTTGTAAAAAATAGGGTTTGATTATATTGGTATCGATTTCAACACTATCATGTCGAAAAACACCATTGAAATACAGATACTCTCGCCAGCCACCCGGCAGCAATTGATCGATTTGAAAGAAGAGATACGCAAGATAGACGGGCTGGCGGCATTCGATCTTAAAATACCACCTGCCCCATTACAACAGGGTACGATGGATGGTCTCGGGGAAATCATTTTTCATGCGGTAATTGCGGGCATTACCCATTTCACCGCCGAAAAAACGCTTGAGCATTACCACGAAAAAATCGGCCACATTCTGGAAAAGATACTGGGTTCTAAAAAATCGGAGTCCGGAGATGCCACTATGAGCGGGCCACCCCGTTTGGCAGACCAAGGATGGCAAGCCTCGGTTTCCAATGATCAGGATGGCACTACCACTATTCAATATTATGGCAGCCAATCCAACGCCAGCTTTACCAACAGGGAGTATTCCATCGATCCCGAACATACCTACGCCATACTGATCGGTGTGAGCAAGTTCGATGACGAGCTTAGCTTCCTGCCCATACCGCCCGTAGAAGGTAATATGGATGACATGTATAATATTTTGGTGGATAAGGGACTTGTTGGGTTGCCCTTTGAGAACATCACCCGATTGCATAATGAAACCAGTATCAAGATAAAAGCTGAACTCCAGAAAGTAAGCCGCACCAGGGACATCAAGACCTTGCTGGTCTACTATACCGGTCATGGTCAAAACGATGGCAAAAAGAATTTAAGCCTGATCGCAACGGATACTCACAATATAGATGAGGAGCTTCACAACGATATCCCGTATTCCTACGTGGAGCGCATCCTTGCCTCGTCGCCGGCCCAACAGAAAATAATATTTATCGATGCCTGCCACAGCGGTTTAGCTACGCAGGACAGGAACACAGACACATTCAACTTTGAGCCGGTGCTCGGTAGTTTTACACTCGCCAGCACTTCTGCCGAAGAAGCCTCCTATTTCAATAAGGACGCCAGGAATACCAATTTCAGTTCTTACCTAATCGAGGCATTCAGAAAGGGAACAGCAATAACAAAGAAGATGCTGTCCCTGCAGGATATTTTCGAACACGCACTGAAACGCTCCGAGGATAACCGGCAACCGCAACCTGTGTGCAAATCTCAACTGATCAATGTTGGGGTCGATACTTATTATATTAGTGGAAATCCGGCGTTCTCCCTGCCGGCCCGTTTGGCAAGACCGGCTGAACTGTTTAATAAAGGCCAATACAACAAAGCAAGGGAGGACTACTTGTTCCTAATGGAAGAATACCCCAGCAACGAACAGCTCAGAAGGGAGTTTGCGGCTTTTGAAAGAGAGATGTTGTTCAATGAAAAAGTAAAAGAAGGAGACCAATACCTGTATGGCTCAAGAAATTATACGCTGGCACGTGAAAAATATATCGAGGCACTTAAGCTAAAATCAGACGAAGGGATTAAGAGAAAAGTAATGGATTGCAACCTGGTGCTGGATGCCTTGCCAAACCTAGCCTCTGCCCCAAAGGAAGTTGTGCAATTGAAGCCTGTTAAAACTCCTGAATTACAGCCGGTCGTGCAGGATAGCGAGGAAGATGATCGAATGGGGCGACCGATCACGGATGAAGATCACAAGAAAAAAGCACCCAAAAAACTGGGTCCGCTGCTTTATGCGGGAGCGGCAATACTGGTATTGGTGGTGTTGTATTTTATTGTTTCCAGGAAAACAGCAACAATACCAAAACAGCCCATTACTGACACCATAGCTTCGATGACGCCCGAGATCAAGGCGACCACAGTAAAGGATCCCATACCCGACACGCTAAAACCACCTGTGATACCCCAAAAAGCAGACACCTCCAGGGCCGTGTTTGATCAGGGCAGGGATGTGTTTGGTATAGAAAGCCCCGCCACAGATTCAAAGGATGGGCTTAAGAAGGTGATGCACTTGTATGGTCTCAAAGACAAGTATGGCGTTGTGTTTTCTTATTTTGGTGAAACAAAAAATGGCAAACCGGATGGGAAGGGTAAAGCATTGAATATTTATGGAACCTATGAAGGAGAATGGAAAGATGGTAACATGGACGGCAAATGTATATCGAGAGATAAAGATGGATCGGTATTAACCGGAACCTACGTTAAGGGCGACCTCATCTTCGGAACATTAGCGGCCACAGCAGGGTATAAGTACACCGGCGAATTTAAAAAGGGCGAATTTGACGGCCAGGGCAATATCATTGAAAGAGATGGAAGTGTGTATGACGGAGGTTTTAAGATCGGTGAATATAGTGGTTTTGGCACCCTGACCATGGCTTCCGGCTTTGTTGAGTATTGCCCCCAATGCGTAAAATATGTAGGCAACTGGAAAGAGGATGTAAAAAATGGTATGGGAAAATGTTATAACGCGCAGGGCAAACTTATCTACGAAGGGGTTTTTGTGGATAATAAACCGAAGCCCCCTTATCCGAATCGATAATACATCAAACAGTAAATGATCTCAAAGTATTTACGAATAACGATTATGTGTTCTGAGTTGAAGCATACTGCTAAACCGTTTGGAACTTACAAGTTCACAGGAACTGATTAAGAAGCTGGCCGATTGTGTTAACACCGCAACCACCTTCGGAATGGTTTGGTACATGATAACCGGAATATGTTTTTTAAATAAACCCCTTACACTTCGCACTCCCGCACCTGCACCGCAACTTTCCATCATGATGCGTTTCACCATAGTTGCAACTCAGCTCCTCCCCAGCCTGTATTCGCCGCAGGGTATAAAATTCTACCAGGGGGAAGCGTACCCGCATATAACAATTAGGGCCGCAGCTATGGTTGATATATCGCAACCCATTCGGATTGACCGACCCATCCAGCGCTTTGCCGTTGCCAAATTCCACCATTGCTACCCTCTTGATGGCGGCAGCCCGCCTTCTTGCTTCGCGAAGGGATATGACCTCACCCCCGAGGTGCCCGATCTTCCTTTTGGCGGGAATAGTTTCTGCTGCAAATGCGCCTTTGCCTTCAATGTGGCTTTTGGCATTATGGATGGGAAAATTAAGGCCGGCCGGTTGTGAAAATGCAGTCATCATTTTTGTCAAAATTCATGATTGGGTTAATAAGGCGAGTTATACAGCCCTGCTGAACAACACTGTTTTCTGGTGAGGGTGAATATCCATTTACTTTGCGCACAATTTACCAAAAGCCACCCATTGGATATCACTACAGTAGTTGGATTGGCGGCAGCGTTTTGCACCACCGCCTCCTTTATCCCACAAGCCGTAAAAACCATCAAGACTAAAAATACTTCCGGCATTTCACTGTCTATGTATTCGTTGTTTACCCTAGGCACCCTTTTATGGCTCTTATTCGGAATCTTCACGGGGAATTTCCCGGTATTGCTCGCAAACGCTGTTACGTTAATTTTTGCTTGTATTATCCTGGTTTACAAAATCCGGTACAAATAGCGATAGGGCCCATTTTGTCAGTCACATCCCGATGATATGATTAAGGCTACTGCCTCCGCCCCTTCTTGCCCCTCACTACTCCCTACTTGGTACTCACCACTCCCGAGTTCTCTTCCCTATATTTGCGACCATGATTTACCGTAGTAAAGCACCCCTGCGCATTGGCCTGGCTGGCGGCGGAACCGATGTAAGTCCGTACAGCGATGAATACGGTGGCGCTATTATGAATGCCACTATCAACCTCTATGCCCACGCGTCGATTGAGCCAATTGCTGAGAACGGCATCATCCTTGACTCCATCGACCAGCAAAAAGAACTGCGTTACGATTGGACCAATGAACTGCCCATCGACGGCACACTCAGCCTGCTGAAAGGGGTATACAACCGCATCCAAAAAGACTACGGTGTGCCGATGACGCCTTTTAAGCTCAGCACATTTGTAGATGCACCCGCGGGTAGCGGCCTGGGTACTTCCAGCACACTCGTTGTGGCAATTATCGGCGCCTTTGCAGAGATGCTCAAGCTGCCGCTTGGCGACTATGATATTGCCCATTACGCCTACCAGATAGAACGTGAGGACCTGCAACTCGCTGGCGGTAAGCAGGACCAGTATGCGGCCACTTTCGGCGGCATGAATTTCATGGAGTTTTTAAAAGATGACAATGTGATCGTAAACCCGCTACGTATCCGTAGCGAGTACCTGCACGAACTGGAGCACAACCTGGTACTGTATTTCACCAGCACCAGCCGTGAAAGTGCCACCATCATTAAAGAACAGCAAAAGAACGTCACCAATAAAAATGCCGGCAGTATTGAAGCCATGCACCAGCTAAAAGAACAGGCCCGCAGAATGAAAGAAGCCCTTCTGAAAGGTCGCTTATATGAGATTGGCGAGATACTCGATTTTGGTTTCCAGCAAAAACGCCTGATGGCGGCCAATATCAGCAATCCATCCATTGAGGCGATCTACGATGCAGCAAAAGCAGCCGGAGCCAGTGGCGGCAAAATAAGCGGAGCCGGTGGCGGCGGTTTTATGTTTTTCTACTGCCCTGCCAACAGCCGCTACAGCGTGATCAATGCACTGAACAAATTTGGCGGCGAAGTGCGGAATTTTTCATTTACCAAACACGGGTTAACGAGTTGGAGCGTGGAGTAAATTTGTGATTTATGATTTGTGATGTCGGAATGAATATTTTTTGATGTACGATCTCCGATGAGTTCGATTTTTTGATCTCCGATCTCCGATGTCTGATTCGCGATAGATACAATGTTTCGGAGGCCTGATTTTTGATAACCCGCAAGCCACAAATAAGAAACAAATCTGCGCAGGGGCACCCCTCTCCGAGAGGAGAAGGACCGGGGATGAGGCAGCACCCGCCGCATAACTTCACCCAACGCCCCATACAATAATTAATAATTACTAATCAATAACCAACAACCATTGGAAAAAATAAAAGCGATCATCCGTTCCTCCATCGATGTAAAAGTGGCAGTCCTGGAAAGTGAGTACTTCGTGGGCCTAATCGAATCGGTTTCGCAGCTCATAACTGCACAGCTACGCGCTGGTAATAAAGTCTTGTTTTGTGGAAACGGTGGCAGCGCTGCCGATGCACAACACCTCGCGGCAGAATTTAGCGGTCGTTTTTATGTGGACCGGCCGGCCTTACCGGCAGAGGCCTTGCATTGCAACACGTCTTATCTCACAGCCGTCGCTAACGATTATAGTTACGATGTAATCTACAGCCGCCTGCTCCAGGGTATCGGCCATCCGGGCGACGTACTGATCGGTATGTCTACCTCAGGCAATTCTAAAAATATCGTGGAAGCCATGAAGACCGCTCGTGAAAAACAGATCATCACCATCGGCATGACCGGCGAAACTGGCGGATTGATGAAAGATCTCAGCGATCATCTTTTTAACGTCCCTTCATTGGACACCCCGCGCATCCAGGAAGCCCATATGCTGATTGGCCATATTATTTGCCAGCTGGTGGAGGAATATTATTTTAGTTAAAGATCCAAGTTTCAAGGATAAAGGTTCAAGGTCCAAGTTTATGAAGAAGTATTAATGGTATGGTTGTAATAAATGCGCCCGACTTTTCCAGCCTCGCTGGTAGATCTCGTGATCCTTTATCCTTGACCCCTGGAGCTTGAAACCTGGACCTTAAAATGAATTTATGAAAGAATGCATCATATTAGCCGGAGGGCTTGGTACCCGGTTGCGAACTGTGCTGGCGGACCTGCCCAAATGCATGGCGCCCGTTGCCGGCCGGCCATTTATTGATTATGTTATTGACTATTTCCTGGCGCAGGGTATTGAAAAATTTATACTGGCCCTCGGTTATAAAGCTGAAGTGATTATCGGGCATATGGAGCAAAATTATCCCGACCTGGACATACAATATTCCATTGAAATAGAGCCACTCGGCACCGGCGGTGCTATCAAAAAAGCCTGCAAAATGCTTGACAGCGATATGGCGGTAATTACAAATGGTGACACACTGTATAAAATAGACCTCAGCCAGGCCATCATGGAATTGGGAGAGCGGCAACCCGACTGCACCCTGTTGCTAAAACCCATGCAAAACTTCGAGCGTTATGGAGTGGTCGAATTGGATAGTCAGAACAAAATCACGGCATTTAAAGAAAAACAGTTCTATGAGAGCGGTCTGATCAATGGTGGCGTTTACCTGTTAACTGTGCCATCATTTCTAAAAGAAGTATTCACCGAAAAGTTTTCTTTCGAAAAGGACTTCCTGGAAGCTTTGTACCCATTGAGAAATTTGTGTGGTCTCGTGCAGGATGCCTACTTTATTGACATCGGCATTCCAGAAGACTTTGAAAGAGCGCAGGTGGAGTTAATGTGAAAATGGGGAAATGAGAAACGTGGAATTCGAAGCCTTTCTTTTAAAAGCGGCGGTCCGGATCTGGGACAATTCGAAATAAAAAATCATATATCAAAATGGTGGATCTTAAAATAGAAAACGACTGGACCTTATTCCTCGACCGGGATGGTGTGATCAACGAAGAATTACCTGAGGCATACGTAAATCATCTCGATGAGTTTATTTTTTACCAGCAGGCAGTCGAGGCCATTTCTATCCTGTCGCCGATGTTCTACAAAACGATTGTGGTGACCAATCAGAAGGGAGTTGGCCGGGGTCTTACTCCGCCAGATGAACTCACCAGAATCCATAAGCACATGACCAACGCCGTATTGGAGGCTGGTGGTAAAATTAACCATATCTATTTTTGCCCCGATCTGGAAAATGACAGCCCCAACCGTAAACCCAACCCCGGCATGGCATTCCAGGCCAGGCAGGAGGATCCAAATATCGACCTGCCTAAAAGCATCATGATCGGCAACAATGCCAGCGATATGCATTTCGGCCGCAACGCCGGTATCGGCTGTAACATATTGTTAACCACCACGAAACCGCTCGAAGCAGTAGATCCTATACTCTACGATTTTCATTTTACATCCCTTTATGAAGCAGCCCTATTTTTAAAAGAAACAGGAAGTCACATGGCATTCAGGTAACACTTTAGTTTTTATCGGGAGCCCCGACCTGTGTTCCCCGTGCCGATTCATCGGGAGGGACTGGTTTTGCCGCCAGTCAAATTCAGGGGTGGTATTCGGAGATAAAAGACTGGCACTTCCGGTCGCAACATCCTGTTAAAAAATAATCTCTCTGTTCTTTCGTTCTAACGGAAGCAAGTAACTTGCCTCCTTATGTTCAAACGCACCTTCTTTTTCGCTTTTGTATTGACCGCCTTCTCCGTCACAGCGCAGCCATCTAAAATTTCCAAATCTGACCTAAAATACCTGGTCAACGTAGACGATACGCTCAGTGCACTGGCCGATAAGGTGCTGGATGATATTGACGTGATCAGCCGGGTGCGCAGCGACAGTATGCTTACCCGTTCTCTCGTTCGGGCATTGAAAACGCCTTATAGTTTTTTCTATGGCTTCGACTCCACCCAAACCCTCACCATCTCCTACCCGCCGGATAGCAGCTTCCGGATCTTAACCTGGCAATTTGAAATCAACGAACAGGTATACCGCCAAAAGGGCGCTATACAAATGAATACCGCCGACGGAAGCCTCCTGCTACATCCATTATTTGATGCATCTGAATATGCGGAATTTCCGAATGATTCAGTTCGGGGCGCCAGTAACTGGATCGGCGCTATTTACTATAAAGTCTTGCAAAATAGCTACAACGGACAGCAGTTCTATACCCTTCTGGGTTTTGATGAAAATGGTTACAGGAGTACCAAAAAATGGGTGGAAGTGTTGCACTTCGATGAAAACAAACAGCCCGTTTTCGGCGGCGATTATTTTGTATTCGACAAACGCGATAGCTTGTTTCAGCCTGGTTCCAAACGGTTCAGCATTGAGTTCAAGAAGGAAGGCCGCGCCCGGCTTAATTATGATACGGACAAAGAAATCATCATGTTTGATCACCTGATCAGCGAGGAAAACGAGCCCGAGAAAAAATATACCTATATCCCAGATGGCGACTACGAGGGCCTGCAATGGAAAGATGGCAAATGGGTGCATATCCCAAAAGTATTTACGGAATCGTTGGTTGATGGTAAAGAGCCCAACCCCGACCTCCTGATGGATGACAATGGCACCATCAATGAGGGCAAACTCAACGCGCAGTCTGAAAAAAATGCCAACAAGAAAATTGAAGTAGGACCGATCAAGAAGAAGTCAACGATTGTGTTGCCTTCTACGAAAAGAAAGGGCGGTCTTTAATGGACGGTGGCCAATAAATCGCTGATTTTACTTATCTCATTTACAGGGTTAGTTGCAAGCGAATGGGAATTAATTTCGGTCATTCATCTTCTATTTTTGTCTTTATCGGTATTTGGGATAGCTGCAGCCAAAATCGATCATTCTGTACCGCCAAAAAAGGAATCGACGGGTAAATTGAACCAGCTCAAAAGATTTTTTTATATCACTAAATAAGGTCAATTGCTGACTTCCTACTCATGATTTTTTCGCCCATCTCAACTCCAGCAAATTCAACGCATTCGCATCAAAGCCGCTCACATCTGGCTGAATTAAATGGATCACCATATCGTACCAAAGCGGCACTACCGGTGCATCGGCGATGATCAGCCGGTCCATTTCATTGTACATTTTATAGCGGAGAGAATCGTTGTTTTCAGTCAATCCTTTTTCATACAATACATCAAACGCTGCATTTTTAAAGCGGGTGTAATTGGGAGGTGCAGGATTTTTACTATAGAACACTGTAAAGAAATTCTCTGCATCGGGATAATCCGCCTGCCAGCTGCCACGAAAGAACAGCGCCTGGCTTTTACTCGTTTGCTCGAGCAATAAGCTCTTCTGGATCGCTTCCACCTGCACAGGAATGCCGGCCTCTCCTAACTGGCTGGCGATATAACTACCCAGGTCGGCATAAATAGGAACCGTAAGTAATTTGATTTGTGGCATGTTTTTACCATTGGCAAATCCGGCTTCCGCCAATAATTGCTTTGCCTTCTGCGGTTGGTAATCATAACCCTTTACTTCTGTTGTAAAAGAAGGCAGGCCCTGTGGTGAAAAGCCCGAGGTAGCCGCAAAACCAATGCTGTTGCGGAGGTACAACATCATCTTTTGTTTGTCGATAGCATAGTTGATCGCCTGCCGCACTTTCCGCATCCGCAACGGCGAATTCTTTACCAGTTCATTGGTACTGTCAAACAAAATACCCAGGTACTCCGTAGTGAGGTAGGCATGTTTTTGCAACTGCACTTTCCCAATCCAATCTTTTTTCAGTTCTCCTTTCTTAGTCAGTATTTCGTCTTTGAAGGAAGGGTCGATATCATTGATAAAATCCAGTTTACCCTGGCGGAAGTTGAGAAACTCAGCAGCCTTGCTATCGAGGAAACTAATCTTTAGGGCATCCAGGTAAGGCAATTGTTTACCCGCAGCATCTGTTTGAAAATAAGTGGGGTTTTTAACCATGGTCAACGCCAGCCCCTCCTCCCAATCTTTAAACATAAACGGGCCTGTACCGCAGGGATGGCGTCTGAAATCCTTCCCATATTTTTCCACCACTTCATGCGGCACAAGGCTGCAATACTGCATGCTTAAAATATTCAGGATAGGATTGAACGGTCTCGCCAATTTCAGTTGAAAGGTAGAATCGTCCACAGCTTTGAAAGCTTCCACCGTATCGATCCGGTTATTAAAGATCCAGGCACCACTGCTGGCTGTGGCCGGGTCGGTGATTCGCTTTAAACTAAACACCACATCCGCTGCCACCATTTTTCTCCCCTTGCCATTTGCAAACGCTTCATTATCGTGAAAAAAAACATCGTTCCTGAGATGAAAAGTATAGACGATGCCGGCACCATCTGCCTCCCAGCGCAACGCCAGCGATGGTACGAGGTGCATGGCTGAATCTGTTTCAATCAACGTATTGTAAATCTGGTGTACGCCCCAGATAATCGATTGATTTTTCGCAAAAGCAGGATCCAGCGTAGCAATACCGCTTTGCTCATTGTACCTGAACACGGTTTTATCGCTATTGCTGTTTTGCCTGCAAGCCATAAAAATCACCAGGCAGAAAGAAATGAATAGCGATTGTTTATTCAGCATGGAGCACCGGGTCATTTGAAAGATTTTAAAGATAAAGCCTCTACTCATTTCCGGCACCAGATGCTACGGTTTATTTTCCGGTAAATACCACTGTGTCTGCAACACTGTTACTACTATTCACTGAAACCGATATTACCTCTTTATCAAACTTTTGCCGGCTTTCTACTTCCACCTGAAGCGTATCTCTTCCGGGTGAAAACCATTCCATCGCATTCATAAAGCCGTAGTTAAAAACCGGTAGGCCATTACTATAAACCGGTAGGTTTTTAATCACCAGTTTTTTAGACGGCTGAAGTTTCGAAATCGCGGCTATTGCCTCTCTGGAATAGCCGCTGATCTCCTTGAAAACCTCAGCCGCTTTTACCAGGAAAAAGATATGAAACAAGAACAAAGCAGACAAGTAAACCATTAACGCCCGGCCATTCTTTTGCCACAGCAAAACACCTGCATATACCAGGCCGGCACACAAAAACAAGGAGGGATAATACAGGTAACGCTCCGATTCATAACCCGTTACGCTTACCCCCATCGACACGTAAGGGTAGTAAGAAATAAGCCAGGCCAGTATGAAAAACAATAGCAGTTTGTCTACCAGTTTTCGTTTGAGCAGCAGCAAGGCCAGCCATAAAACACCTAGCATGGCAGCTCCAAAAAGCACAGCAAAAAGCTTTATATTTTCTATCGGGGGCAGGAAGCTTCTCATAAACAACTTCGATGTTTTTTCAACGAGCGCCAATGGGTTGAAATGCTCTACGTCACCGGCTTCGTAAGTACCCAGGAGTGCACCGGTAATTTTTAACCGAACCGGAAAATAAGCGATGAAAACAATCCAGGTTACCGCAATTGGCCACTTGCTCAAAGCCTTGTCCACACTGCCTTTTGGCAACAGGAAGAACCAGGCCAGCAACCAGAAAGGATACACCCAAAGCGACTCATAGGTAAATATGCCGAGCAGAAAAAACAAGACCATCGGCAGTATCCATAACCGCGCCGTCATCGCTCTGAAAAAACAGAGCCAGCATAATAAATTAAAAAATAAACTCAAGGAAGCGGTGCGGCATAATATCCAGAATACGGCTTCGGAATGAAAAGCATACACACCAAACAAACCAGCAATCAGCAAGGCCACCTGTGTGCTGATGGGATAGCCAAGGGTAGCTGCGAGCTTCTTTGCCAGCGGCACCATCAATAGCATATTGGCGGTATGTAACAGCAGGTTGGTGAGATGATAACCAAATGCATTTTGCTTGCTCATCAGCGAGTCGATATAGAGCGACAGGTCGCAGATATGTCTCAGCCCATTATTATGCCCGATGGTACCATCGTAGGCCTTTGGGATATGGATAAAATCGTCGTTGAGAAAATAGAGTTGCCATGGATTGGCGCACCAGGCAATCAGCCCGATGAGCAGGATAAAAAACAGCCAGGCATATTTTAGCGGCAGCTGTTTACTGGTCGGTATCATCATCTTGGTGGTTGAGGCGGCTTTGTAAGGCGCTAAAATAGGCTTTGTAAGAAAGATTGGCATCATCGGTCCACTGGTGGTAACCGAGCATTTTGTTGGTAGCCCACTGGCCAAAGTTTTTCTCGAACGTTCGATACAGCGCCACATCATATTTACGATGGAAGGCCATCCAGCACTGGTTGCAATTATTTACGTAATGATCGTGGAGTTTTTGTGTTTCGGCTTTATTGAAAATCTCATCCAGCGATTCGATAAACACATTGCCCAGTTTAAGATCGAGGTTCTGGCAAATGGGGACGTCTCCATTAGGCAATACCACAATACTATCCAGGATACTATAGCATTTAATATGCAGGTTCTTTTTCCGCCATTCATCGTACAGCACGAGGTAGTCGTAGTTCTCTTTGAACTGTTTTACAATCGGGGGAATGCTCCTCGCCACCACATCTTCCACCCTTCGTTCGTTATGTTTGGGTACGCCAATATCTTCCTGCTCGTGGCGCTTCATTTCTCGGGTGGCTTCCATTACGCCAGCGAGTTTCTTTACATCGCCAAACTTTAGCTGGGTCTCCTTTTTCTCTTCGCCAATATTGGTTTCATGGGCTTTCTCCAGGGTGTCGAAAAAAGCCACATTGTTATACACGCCCACCCGAAGGTCTACATTGAATTTCTTACAGATCTCTGCCACATGCGCTAAATCACTGAAATCATTGTAGGGCGATAAGGTAAACATGACTGCCACAGGCAGCTTATCGTGGGTAGCTTCAATCACTTTCAGCACGCCGTCGTAACCATCCTTACCCCGCATGTACTGGTAAGTTTTTTTAGTGCCATCAAGCGAAATATACAGGCGGTCAGGAGGAAATTTATTCACCGCTTCTATCACGCTCTCGGGTTTCAGGCAGTTGCTAAAGAGGTCGAACAGTGGGTGATTTTTGGAAAACCATTCCATGATTTCCAGCGCATCAGGGTGTAGCAGGAATTCGCCGCCCTCCAATCCTACCCGGGTATGTTTGGTAATCAGCTTATTGCTGGTAATTAAATCGAAAATCTTATGCTTGTCAAGGTAACTTACGGGCCGTTTGGCCCAGATGAGGCAATGCTTGCAGGCTGAATCGCAGAGATCAGTAGCATATAGCATCAGCGTACTCAGCCGCTTTTTCGAAGGAAACATCCGGTTGTGTAAAAAAGTAGTGCCACGATGCAGGTATTCAGAGTTTTGAAACATTCAAATGCTTTACTTTAATTGTGGCGGTAAAAATACTGATCCACGGCCAAAGCAAACCGGTAATGAAAAATGATTAACCATACTCGTAAACAAACGGTTCATGTTTTTGATGTAGACGGCACCATTACCGGCAGTGATTCGTTCATCATATTACTCCGCTATTTTATGCCTTCTCTGTTTACAAGACTTGGAGCCTGGCTGCGGGTAACCCCTGTTTTGATTAAGTGCATTTTTATTGGCGATCTTTCACAAACCAAGCTGGCCCTGCTTTCGCAGATCTGGAAGGGCCAGGCAAAGGAGGACATTTACCAGCGCTGCCAGCTATTTTTTAACCAACAAATGAAAGCGGATTTGCGCCTAAGTGCATTTAAATACATTATGGAACTTAAGGACAAGCAGCCGGATCAAAAGATCATCCTGTTGTCGGCTTCCTGCCGGGAATGGCTGGCTCCACTGGCCGATTTCTTTGCAGCAGGGCTTATTTGTACGGAATTACAATACGATCATCAGCAGCGGTTCACCGGTGAATTTGCCACACCCAATTGTAAGGGCAAAGAAAAACTGCGCCGGCTGCTGAACCAATACCCCGCTTCGGAATATGAATTTGTCTGCTACGGAAATTCGCCCGGCGATAAAAAACTTCGTTCCATCAGTAAGGAATTTTACTATCGTTACTTTTGAATGGGCTGGAAGTGGGTGCAAGTATCAAGCAGGCAGTAACCAGTATCGAGTAGAAAGTAGCGATTAGCGAATGGGAGTAGCAAGATGAATTAAGGAATTGGGATCGAAAATGGCCTAATTGAATTGGGAACACATAAATCAAACATGTAGATGCTTTTGTTGCAACAACTAAGAGTTAAAGAGTGGATTAAGAATGGCTTTATCTTTCTGCCCATGTTTTTTGCGGGCATGATGAAAGACCTGCACCTGGTTCAGTTAATGGCCCTAGGCTTTGGCGCATTTTGCTTTGCTGCCAGCAGCATTTATTGCATCAACGACCTCGTGGATGTCAATTTTGATAAAGAGCATCCGATAAAAAAGTACCGCCCTTACCCTTCGGGAAAAATTTCAACCAACCAATTGGTCAGCCTTTCGGCGATTTGTATGGTTATCGCGGCTGTGCTGCTTTTCTTTTTACCCAATGAAGCTAAATGGGTTTTGGTTGCATATATCGTATTGCAACTGGCTTATTCTTTTGCGCTGAAACATGTAGCAGTGGTGGACTGTGTCACAATCGCCCTGGGGTTCGTATTCCGCATTTTGTTTGGCGGACTCATTCTCGGGTCGCCCGGCAGCAGCTGGATTATCCTGGTTACTTTTTTATTAAGCCTGTACCTGGCATTCGCCAAACGCCGTTGCGAATTGGCTTTGCTAACTACCAACCAAACCCGGCGCTCACTGCAGCATTATTCATTGACTTTTTTAGACACCGCACTCGCTGCCACTTGTGCGGTCACCATCGTAGCCTATATTATGTACACCCACGATCCGGAAGTCATCACAAGAATCCGGTTCCCCTATTTCTACCTGAGTTCTGGCTTTGTAATTGTAGGTATGCTGCGCCATTTGCAACAAACCATCCAGAAAGGACAGACCGAATCGCCCACCGACTATTTATTTAAAGATCCTGTGCTCATCGCCAATATCCTGCTGTGGATGGCTTTTAATTTTTATGTGCTGTATGGGCGCAATGTCCTAATGTAATAATTAAGAATATTAAAATCTGGAAAGTGTCGAAGTGTGGAAATAGGTTGATTACGGCAGTGATTGCGCTCTTTATCCGGAACAGTTCCCGACTGCAGAGAGGCACCTCGTTGGGGGACAGGGGGCTAAAGGAAATGAGACAATCCAGGAAAGGAAACACGGAAATTGCCAAAGGTGCAGATATGATAATGGGCCAAAAAGAAATGTGGAAATGGTTGAAGAAAAGGAATAAGTTCGAAAATGGACAAAAGATAATGTTTTGGCGAGAGCCTGGTTTGGGAATGCCCGCCACTCTCCGCTTACTACTCGCTTTACTTACCACAGGTCAACAATGCAGTCAGCAACTAAAAATATCAGCGGTTGGGGAAATTATCCTGTTGTGAAGGCTACCGTGTGGCGGCCGGATACTGTTGATGAATTAATTGCGCTGGTGAAAAATACGCCATCCATATTGGCACGCGGTAGAGGCAGGAGTTATGGCGATAGCAGCCTGCACCACACGGTAGCAGATATCACCGGGCTTCATAAAATTCTTAATGAAGGAGAAGACTGGATAGAAGTGGAAGCGGGGATCACCATTGAAGTTTTGTTGCAGCATATCGTTCCCAAAAAGAAATTCTTGCCTGTAACGCCGGGTATCAAATCCATCACCATTGGCGGGGCCATTGCCAGCGATGTGCATGGCAAAAACCATTGTCATGCAGGTAGCTTTTTTAACACGGTTCAATCTTTAAAACTCATTGCCGATGGCGGTGAGCTACTCAGCTGCAGCCGCGATCAAAACCGGCAACTCTTCCTGGAATCCTTTGGCAGCATGGGTTTGACGGGCATTATCGCTTCTGCCACCATTTCGCTAATAGCTATTGAAACCACCGGGGTAAAAGAAGAACAGTGGTTTGCAGGCTCGTTTAAAGAATTGTTGCAGTTGATGGAAGCCCACAAAGCTGCACCCTATATGGCTGCCTGGCTCGACTTGCTGAACAAAGATGTCTGCGGCATTGTGAAAACTGCGGGCTGGGTCCCCGAACAAAAAATCACAGATAGAACGGGCCCGGTTGTTGTGACAGTCGGATTCATGAAATCTGTACCAATCCGGTTCCCATTTGCCCTGCCGGCGTTTGCTTTTAAGTGGTTTAACCGCAACTATTTTAGCAAGGCAAAAAAAACGCCGACCCGGATGGTACACTATAACGATTTCTTCTACCCGCTGGATCGTATCCGCAACTGGAACAATTTGTATGGCCCGAATGGAATGCTCCAGTACCATTTTCAATTGCCGCATGTTATAGCGGAAAGGGGTATGCTACAGGTAATAGAAAAAATCAGGCAGTCAAAAGCCACTTGTACGCTGGCGGTAGTAAAATTATTTGGAAAAGGAAACGCTGAGACCCTTTACTCATTTCCACAGGAAGGATATAATATGGCCTTGGATTTTGTTCATAACAAATACGCAGTTTCGCTGATAGCAGAGATGGATGCAATCATCAAAGCCCTGGGCGGTAGCATTTATAAAACCAAAGACGCGCTCTCATCGATACCTCAACCGGTTCCTAACACAACAAACTTTAAGTCCTTACAAAACACGCGTTATGCCACACAAACGATCTCATAAAAACATCCTGATACTCGGTGCCGGCAGTGATATGGCCCTAGTTTTCATTCGAATGCTCATCGAAAATTGGCACCAATGCACGTTCCATCTTCTAGCCCGCAATATAGAACCTTTGAAAGCTTTAGCGCATCAAGGCGACGCCCTCGGTCATCATATACACTTGCACACTTACGACCTGCTCAACCCATCAGATTTGGATCTTACGGACATTGAATACTGTATTACCTATGCCGGCTGGTTACCTCCCGACAATAGCGAACCGGAAAAAACAATGCTGGTCAATTGTACCGGCATCCAGTTTTTCCTGGATAAACTGATTAACGTTAACAGGCTGATTCTGGAGCATGTAGTTATAACCGGTTCTATCGCCGGAGTAAGAGTCAGACCTTCCAACGAAGCCTACGGAAAAGCCAAACACTGTCTGCATCAATATGTGCATAATCTGCAGGAAAAATACGGGGCAAAGATCACCTTCACGCTGGTGATTCCCGGCTATGTACAAACAAAGATGATCGCCGGGCACAATACACCTGCTCTGCTTACTGTTTCTACTCAAAAAATGGCCCGCAAATACATCGACTACCTCGAGTCGAAGCCCAAACTAGCCTACTCACAACCCGCCTGGGGCCTTATAGCTATCGTGATCAAAATGATTCCCGGATTTATTTTAAAACGAATGAAATTTTAATACCTACACCTCCAACCAAACAGAACCGCTCCCTATCAGGCCGCAATTAAAAAGGCCCGGATAAATCCAGGCCTTTAAACAATAATGCTATCTTAAAATTAACCCCGAATATCAGACATCAGACATCAGACATCAGACATTAAAAAATCCCTTTCTTATGCCATTTTTTTAGCATCCGCCAGAAATTTCTCCAACCCGATATCAGTCAATGGGTGTTTCAACAAACCCAGGATAGAATCCAGCGGGCAGGTACAAACATTTGCACCAGCCTCAGCACATTTAATAATATGGAGCGCACTGCGGATAGAAGCAGCCAATATTTCTGCTTTAAAACCCTGAATGCTATAGATATTGGCAATCTGAGCAATCAATTCAACACCATCCCAACCACTATCATCGATACGACCGATAAAGGGTGAAATATAGGTAGCACCGGCTTTTGCTGCAAGGATGGCCTGGCCAGCACTGAAAATCAGGGTACAGTTGGTTTTAATGCCATTGTCGGTAAACCACTTAATGGCTTTTACCCCGTCTTTGATCATAGGCACTTTCACCACGATATTCGGGTGGATAGCAGCCAGTTTCTTTCCTTCCTCCACAATACCCTCAAAAGTAGTACCCAATACTTCGGCACTGATATCACCATCTACCAACTCGCAAATGGTTTTATAGTGGGCAGTAATGGCCTCTTCGCCCTTGATGCCTTCCTTAGCCATTAACGAAGGATTGGTAGTTACACCATCCAGGATACCGAGGTCGTTGGCTTCTTTGATTTGCTCAAGGTTAGCCGTGTCGATAAAAAACTTCATATAATTAATGTGAAAATGTGAAAATATGCGAATGTGCAAATGGCTTCCATTAGGTTGAAAACAAGTTCATGATTACCAAATATCGCATTTGCCAGAGAAAAAAATCGGCAGGCTTATTACATCGCACCGCTACAACCACTTATCCTTGCTGCCTTCCGACCCTGGGGAGGTTCAGTAGGAGCTGGTCGTGTAAGACCTGCCGGCTGCAAATATATAGGGATGCAGTTTTTTTAACCTAATATTTTTTAAATAATTCTGAAGCCCATATCCAGTATGGCTCTCAGGCGGAAGATGCAGCCTGGACCTTACTGTATGGATCGTGATCACCTTGTTAATGAGCCAAGTGAATTCACACTTATGGTGCCGATCAGCTCATCGGCCCGGCCGCCAAAGCCTTTATAATATACCAGGGCGGTGTAGTTATTTTCGGTGTCCCAGTTATTCCCCTCGGTGTACTTAAACATAGGGCTACTGCCCGGGCGCCGGTCTTTTGTGGCAAATTCATAACTGTAATACCCATTTTTAAGAAACAAATCTCTTTCGTAAAAGCCGGTTTCAGTATTGTACTGCATGCGGCTATTATCGTTGGTTTGAAACTGGGTGAGTTCGCCTAGCAGGAACACGTCCTGGCCGGTAAACGCTTCATGGTTTTCAGGAACAAAAGTGAAATGCACTTTTGCATAATCACTTTGCCACCAGGGATTATAATTCTCAAACATCGCCAGAAAATACATACCGTTGAAATCCTTGTAGTATTGGTACCGCAGCTGTGGACGGGCAGTATCTGCCACCACGAAAATTTCAGTGCCTTTGTCTGTATACTCTGCCTTTCTTACCCGGTCGCTCTGGAGGCGAAAACTGCGTAGGTCCAGCCAGCGCCATTCTTTGCCGCCTTCAAAATCAAAGAGACCCTCCTGATTATATTCCAGCACTTTGTTGCGGATAAAGGTGGGTGCCGCAGTAACCTGTGCATTGTCCCACCGGAAGTTTTGAAGTACCACCACTTTCAACTGCTGGTTTACATTAAAAATGTCCAGATTAGTAGGATTGATATTAATTACTGCCCGCTGATGAAAGCGATAATCAACCCCTGAAAAAGGGTGCGTAATCGTAAGGCCTACCGCTACTTTGTTATCCACCACCAGCATTTTCTTGGTAAAAGCCAGCTTGGTCGTGTCGCCATTTTCGAACACTTTCAGCAAATAATTGCCACTGCGGCTCGGCATACAATTTTTTGCCGGCAGTTTGGCACTGTAATGTACATAGCGGGTAATACTTACGGACGACTGCCTGAACAAGGTCAACCGTACCTGCGAAAAGCCCTTGATATAATCAAACTGACTCAGATCCACCGGCACCCAGTCCGCATCGCAAAGCTGGTAGGTATAGTAATAGTTTTTTGAATATACGTTGATATCATCAAAATGAAGTTCCAGTTGCTCCTCGGCATTCAGCGGTACAATGGCATAGGAAGTCTGGTCTCCGACAGGGAAGAGTTTGATACTTTTAATCGATTCACTCTTAATCACTTCCCCGGCAAATGGCAAGGCAAAAACCTGGATAGAAAATATCAACGAAAAAACCGGCAGAAAAATCTTTTGCATATGGTGAAAGTAATAATAATTACGATTGCTCTGTTCCTGGTGGCAAATAAGGAACGCTTTAAGAGTTCGAGAGTTCACTCGTTCACAAGTTCACGAGTCCGTCTTTTTGTAGGCGTTATGTTCCTCGGGAAATTGCTTAATGGGATGTCTCCCCCCTGTTAATTACTTGCAAATGGCAACATGTAGACAACCCGTGCACTTTAACTCGTGAACTCTTACACTTCCACACCCTCAAAACCGTGGACCTGCACCCCCGTAACTAATAAGCCGTTAGTTTTGGCCCACAATGAACTGGAGTGCCTTTATAGCAAGAAAAATCATTTCTGCACCGCAGCAATCGTTTTCCAAATTTATTATTCGCCTTTCTGTGGTGGCAACCGGTGTAAGTGTAGCTGCGATGCTGGTCACCTTATGCCTGGTTAATGGGTTCCAGGATACTGTGAGTAAAAAGGTGTTTAGCTTTTGGGGCCATATCCATGTCGAATTGTATAGCCCTAGCCGGACGATCATGGCGGAAGAGGAAGGATTTAAAGACAGCACCGGCTTCAGAGCACTTATTGCGGCAACACCAGGCGTTGCTCATGTACAACCGTTTGCAACCAAAAGCGCCATCCTCAAAAAAGATGAAACCTTTAGCGGGGTCGTGCTCAAAGGCTTTGACAGTTCCTTCGACTGGGGCCATTTCGAACCCTTCATGGAGTCCGGCACCGGGATCGGTTTTACCGACACTTCCTATACCCGCGAGGTGGTGCTGAGCAAAAAAATGGCCTCCGACCTGAAAGTAAAAACCAACGACAGCCTGTTACTTTATTTTCTTCGGGGCGAAAGCAATATCCAGTACCGCAAAGTAAAAGTGGCGGGCATCTTTAAAACTGGTATCGAAGAATATGACCAGGGTTTTGCTCTGACAGATATCCGGCTGCTGCGCCGGATGAATCTTTGGGATAAGGAACAGATTGGGGGCTACGAGGTGTGGGTGAAAAACCTGGACCTGCTGGATACCATCAATACCCAAATATTTAAACAACTTCCAGATGGGCTCAACAGCCTGACCATCCGGAAACAGTATCCTAATATTTTTGACTGGTTGGATGTGCAACACCAGACTAAATGGATTGTGATCTGCATTATGGCAGTTGTGGCCATTATCAACCTGATCACCTGCCTGCTCATACTGGTGCTGGAACGCACGACCATGGTGGGGCTGCTGCAATCACTGGGTGCAGGAAATCGCTCCATCCAAAAAATATTTCTGATGTACGCTTCCTATATCAGCGTTGCGGGCATCGCCTTAGGTTCTATACTTGGCCTGGGACTCTGCTGGGCGGAAGACCGGTTTCATTTTTTACCAATGGATGAAGCCACCTATTATGTAAGCTATGCACCAGTGTATTTTAACTGGCTGCAAATTGGAATCGTACTGGCAGGTACTGCCTTGGTCTGCTTTCTGGCGCTGATCGTGCCATCATTCCTCGTTAGCCGCATCACGCCGGTAAAGGCACTTCGCTTTCAATAGCCAGGAAAAATACGGGTGATTATTTTCAAAAACGGTTTCGCTATAGTAACCAGCTTACAATGCATCGCTCCGATTTGTTTCGTTTTCCGCCGACAAAAAATATCTCCAGTCGAAAGAAAGAAGCTATAGGAAAACGAAATATTGTCCTACTTTTAACCCTCATCAAAGAAAAAGGAGGTATTCATGCAATATGCAGATCTGACATGGACACCTTCGGTTTACTTCTGTTAACCAAACGTCCATAAAAATAATCTGAAGGCCTAAAGGCCAAAGCCATCTCCAAACAGAGATGGCTTTTTAGTTTTCGGAGCATGGTATTCAACGGTGAACGGCCTGTATGTATTGATGGTCTCGCAGCCGCTACTATTGATCCGGCCTGATATTTAAACATAAATTACCTGGTACGACGTCCTATATAATGGTATTAATTACAATTGTTTACAAAAATGAAGAACTAAATTGTCATGCTTACACTTTCCTCTCAGCATTTTGCTGGAACAGTCTTGTAAGACACAGTTCGTCAATGGCTGGGGAATACCATTTTACCGTAAAGTGATGTTACTATCGCTGCGGCAAGTCTTACCAAACCAAATTGAACCAAACGTCGTGCAAACCCGTAACTTCACCGCGTCGAAGAGTATGTAGTGCCATCCATTGACACCTGCATCCATTAAACTTCTACATATTGTATATTGAATTTGAAGAACACCAGGATCGAAGTGATGCAATTTCTTGCCCTAAAGATCGAAAGTATAATCGATGAATACCTTAAGGATATTGATACCAACTGGCAGCCGTCTGATTTTCTACCAGATAGCCGCACTCCCGAATTTTGCAGTGAAATAAAATTAATCCAGGAACAATGCGAGGTATTGCCGTACGACTACCTGGCAGTTCTGGTGGGAGACGTGATCACCGAAGAAGCCCTCCCAACCTACGAAAGTTGGCTGATGGATATTGTCGGTATCAGCAAGTCCGAGCCCCAGGGTTGGAGTAAATGGATCAGAATGTGGAGTGCAGAAGAAAACCGCCACGGGGATCTATTAAATAAATACCTGTATCTAAGCGGTCGTGTAGACATGCGGCAGATGGAGATCAGCACCCAATACCTGATCGCAGATGGAATGGACATTCGTACCGGCTCCGACCCTTATTGCAATTTCGTGTATACCTCCTTCCAGGAAATGGCGACCAATATTTCGCATCGCCGCACCGCCACTCTCGCTAAACAGCACGGAAACGACACACTTTCTAAAATATGCGGCACCATTGCTGCCGATGAAGCCCGGCATGCAAAAGCTTATAAAAGCTTTGTAACCAAAATCTTCGAATTGGATCCCAGCGAAATGATGCTCGCTTTTGAGCTGATGATGCGACGGAAAATAGTGATGCCTGCACATTTCCTGCGTCAACAGGGAGAAAAGATCAGCACTGCCTATGCACATTTCAGCGATGCCGCCCAGCGGCTGGGGGTTTATACCAGCATGGACTATGCAGACGTACTCAGCTGCCTCATCAAAGAATGGAAAATCGGCGAAATCTGCGGTATCAATAGTGCAGCGGAAAAAGCCCGGGATTACCTGATGGCCCTGCCAGACCGATTTAGAAAAGTATCAGAAAGAGGCATCAAAGCACCACTAGAGTACCAATTTAACTGGATAAAGTAAACCGGATTTACAGTTTTTGTACATTTAGCGATGATCCGCTGTTTACTAGCTGCACTTTTATTATTTGTCCGGGCCAACGGCAATTCCCAAATTATTAACATCGAAAATGCCCGGATGCATAGCGACACTGTCGGCTGGATGGGAAATGCAGGTGCTTCTTTGGCAGTTACAAAAAATGCCGCAGCAGTGTTTTTGGCCAACGCACAAGCCCATCTTCAATACAAAACAAAAAAGGACCTCTATCTGATACTGGGCAACTATGGTTTTTTAAAGGCCAGGGGCGATAACCTGATAGACAATTCCTTCTTTCACTTTCGATATAACCGAAAGCTGTCTTCTATTCTACGCTGGGAACTATTCACCCAATTGCAAAAAAACCTGATTACTAAAATCGATTATCGTTTCCTGGTGGGAACAGGACCGCGTTTTAAACTAGCCGACAGCAAAAAATTTAAATTATACATCGCCACCCTGCTAATGTATGAAAAGGAAAGAGAAACAGCCCAGCCGCCAATTATCCATAATAACATACGCAATAGCAGCTATATCTCTTTCTCACTTATGCCCAACGAGCAAACCGAAATAGTGAGTACCAGTTTTTACCAGCCACTGCTAAATAGCCTGCAGGACTATCGCCTGCTGAATCAGACCAAGCTAAAAGTAAAAGCTGGAAAGCGGTTTTCGATTTCTGTAAATTACAATTACCTCTTCGACAATGCACCAGCCACCGGCACACCCAAAACCAATTACACTTTTAGCACCGGCTTTGATTACGACTTTTGACCAATCGGGTAAGATGGGTGGTTTTTAATTTCGTTCACCTGTGCAATATGCCTGTCGAGGTGAAACCTGAGAAATTCAAAACGCTGAATGGCATTCAGCGGACCAGAAAGCACATGTGGATAAATCACTTCTACCGGATCGTATCGGGCTAATGCATTTACCATTTCATCCAATAACCTTTCGTTCGAA
Source organism: Chitinophagaceae bacterium (assembly GCA_039925965.1). Taxonomy (GTDB): domain Bacteria; phylum Bacteroidota; class Bacteroidia; order Chitinophagales; family Chitinophagaceae; genus JAZKFT01. The sequence goes on along the minus strand of JBDSXW010000005.1, from coordinate 50,893 downwards.
ATTAAAGCAGCGATCCAGAAATCAACCGGGCCTCCCCAATGTGGTTTTGCTATCGGCGGCACCTGCTCTTTGGGTTTCCAGGTTTTCGAAATAACTTCCTCGATGGGCATGCCTTCGAATATCGCTTTACCCGTAAACACAGGCGTTCCATTTTTTATTCCTTCGATGGCCCGGTACATACCATTGATACCACTATATTCCGCCCACACCATATGTTCGGCCACCTGGTTGATGCACCAGGCATCTTCCGCAGGCATAAATGCGAGTTGCTCCTTACTCAGGCCGGAAACCGTTTCAATAAAACGCCGCCTTGCTTCATTTACTTCAGCAGCCAATTGCACCATTGTTTTCATATGCTTGTTTTACGAAAGATAGCAATTCGTGTTGTCCCATACCAGGCCTTATACAGATAGTCGTTTCAAGTTTACATGCGGGTAAAAAAAACCAGGAAACGGTACCGTCCTGCTGAGCCCATCACAGCAATGCCGGTGATAAGAAATTGTAATTTTTAGGTCACCAAATCATTAAATTCCCTTTTAGCGACTTTGTTACCCGGTAAAAATTACCAACTTTCCAATTGATTAAAGTCCCCTCTGAATGGAGTACATGGTTTACTTACTGGTGAAGTACAAGTATGGGATCCTGTTTCCGCTGGCTGTTTTTGAAGGTCCAATCGTTACCATCCTGGTGGGCTTTCTTGCTAGCATGGGTATTGTTAACCCATTTATCGCCTTGTTTATTATCGTTCCCGGCGACATCACCGGCGATAGCCTGTATTATTCACTGGGCCGTTTCGGAACGAAAGGTTGGTTGTATCGCCTGGGAGTAAAATTGGGTCTCACCAACCAAAGAGTGCAGCGGGCGGAAGGCTATTTTGCTGCTAATGCATATAAATTCATTCCGCTTTCGAAACTGATCCTGGGTGTGGGTGTTGCAGGCATTGTCCTGGCCGGCCGTTCAAAATTTCCATATAACCGATTTATCATGATATGTACCGCTACATCGGTGGTGCAATGCAGTATTTATATGAGTATCGGTTATTTTTTCGGATTTGCTTATCAGCAAATAAACCAGGTGCTGAATTATGTAGCAGCAACCGCTATCATTATTGCTATTTTAATAGTCCTATTTTTTATCATACGATCAAAATTGAAAAAAAAATGAGAATCCTTTTTGTAGCCGACACTTATTATCCCCATATCAATGGTGTCTATTATTTTATGCAGCGACTTGCAGAAAGGCTCCAGGCCGCCGGTCATACAGTAGCAGTACTGGCGCCGTCCGATGAATTGCTTTATACCAATAAGGTGGTTGAGGGCATCCGTGTATTTGGCATGCCTTCCTTTCCGTTGCTGATGTATAAAACGATCAGGATACCCGTTCCGCTAGCACTGCATGCAAGGATAGATATGGTGTACACTGCTTTTAACCCCGACATCCTGCACCTGCAGAATCACTTTACCATCAACAAAGCTGCGTTGGCAGTTAATAAGAAGCATGGTATTCCCGTAATTGGCACTAATCATTTTATGACCGAAAACTTTACACCCTTTTACCATTTTCTACGGATGGATAGCAAGATTGAAAAAATCATGTGGGCGGCATTTTCAAAAGTGTTTAACCAAATGGACCTTGTTACCACACCTACGGAAACCGGTGCCGAATTAATTCGACCTAAACTACACGTGAAGGTAGTGGCGGTTTCAAATGGCATCGACCTGGTGCGTTTCAACAAAACGGGTGGATACACCAACATTAGGAAAAAATACGGCATCCCGGACATGCCGATCCTGCTTTTTGTGGGCCGGCTCGATCCGGAAAAGAATATCGGCGAAGTGTTGGAAGCAGTAGCGCGATTGGCAGACAAAGATTTTTGTTTTGTTATAGCTGGGAAAGGAACAATCAGGCCCGCCCTCGAAAAACAGGTTGAAAAATTGGGGCTTGCGGGTAAAGTAGTTTTCACCGGCTTTGTAAGCAACGATGACCTTCCGCAGCTTTATCACATCAGCCGTTGTTATGTTACTGCCAGCGTGGCCGAATTGCAAAGCATCGCTACCATGGAAGCGATGGCCTGTGGCCTTCCGGTTATAGCCGCTAATGCCGGTGCATTACCAGAACTGGTGCACAATACTGAAAATGGGTTCCTGTTCAACCCAGGAGACCTCAATACCCTGTCAAAAAGTATTGTAGCTATTTTTGAAGATCATCAATGGCGGAAGATGAGACAATGTTCATTGGATATTATTGCACCTCACGATATCAACAACACTGTACGGGCTTATGAAAAATGGCATGCCAACTGTATTGCGAAAAAAAATCATTCATCACTTGTGAAGATCGGAACGATCGCTACCGAATTTAAACAGCTTGCCATGTCTTAAGATGAAGAAAAAGTAGTCCGGCATCTTACTGATCTTTGGCATAGAATTTTATCTATCGTGATAAAACTTACTATGCCCTACGCAAAAAACACGCTTTTTTTGTTAGTATCCATTCTATTAGTTGGATGTAAAGAACAAAAGCAGCAAAATATTCCCCAGGACTCTGCACCTGCGATAGAACGAGTGGAGGTTGATTATAAACTTATCAGCCCAAAAGATAGTATTAAGAAAGTATTAGCAGGGCTGGACAGTGCTCAGAAAAACATTGTGTGTGCTGTGAACCGCGTTGATGCCCAAAATATTTCCCGGCTGGACACCATCGTCATGCCCCTCAATTTGAAGGAGCCACTTTTTCAATACCTTCCCTACCCTTTTGCGGTGCCGTATCTGAAAGACCTGCATAAGATTATTTTCTTTTCTTACCCGGCACAAGTTTTCGGCGCATATGAAAATGGCAACCTGGTGTATACAGGCCAAACAAATATGGGCCGGCAAAAAGACCCCACACCTACCGGCCTCTTTTATACCAACTGGAAGGCCGAAAAAACGATTAGCACGGTCAATGATGAATGGGAACTTAAATGGAATTTTAATATCCAGAATGACTCCGGCATCGGGTTTCATCAATATAGTTTGCCCGGCTATCCCGCAAGTCATTCCTGCCTCCGGCTTACAGAAAAAGACGCACAATACCTGTATAATTGGGCTGACCAATGGGAAATTAAAGGCACGGACAGCATCCTGGCACATGGCACCCCTGTAATCGTTTTCGGGACCTACCCTTTTGGCAACGCTAAACCCTGGTTTGGACTACAGGCAAACGCCCATGCACTCGACATAACCAACAAGGACCTCGAAGAATTGGTATCGCCGCATTTGCAGGAAATATTAGATCAACAGGCGAAAAGAGCGGCCCTTAAGCAATAATCCGGCATCCTCGATAAAAATATTACACACATGGGAAAATATTTTTTTGGAAACAACGAAAACTATCGTAGTTTGATGGCACAAAAAATTAACCGCCATGAAACGTACAATTTTATCCACTCTCATGATCGCCGCAATTGCCTGCTCTGCCCATGCCCAAAAGGCCGCATCCTACGCCATTACCGGATCCCAGAAAGGTGGATTTAACTGGGCACAGGTTCGCCAGATAGATGCAGCCACCGGCCAGGAAATTAAAACCATTTACAACGGACATGAACAAACCGAAATCCTGAACGCAAGAACAGGAAAGCCAATTGTAAAAAAGGAACAAACGAACCTGCTGACCTTTAAGAAAAACCTTGAGGGCTTACAGGTTCTCGAAATTGAAAACGCTCTTGCCAAACTTCCTGCCAGCGACCACCTGGTTACAATGAAAAATAAACTGGAAGCGCTTCAGGTCAGCGGTGTTCAGTTAAAAGAAAATAACGTTGCCGACAATAATGATGCGAACGCACCCAGGGAAATTAGGGTAAATGTGAATGGTGAAGAAAAAACGGTAACGGTTATCCGGGTTAATGAAAACGTTAATACGAATGCCACCGCCAACGTAAATACCAATGTAAATGTTATTGTTGAATCGGTTGCACCTATGGTTCCCATTGCTCCGGTTGAACGGGTTAAAGGTGTGGACGCTATAAGGACGATTGTCCACAAACAGTTATTTGATATTCATTACACCCAACAAATGGATCAACCATTTTCTACTACATCTGCCGCCTGCGCTTACGACAAAAAACACGAGCGTCTTTACTATACGCCGATGGGGATAAACCAACTTCGTTATATCGACCTGAAAGCTGAAACGCCAAAAATCTACTATTTTGAAGATGAGGCATTTGGTGTGGTGACGGGCCGCGGCGATGTCTCCAACCAGATTACCCGCATGGCTTTTGGCTCCGATGGAAATGGTTATGCGTTGACCAATAATGCTGATCACCTGATCCGGTTTACCACTAAGAAAAAATCCGAAATCTCTGACTTGGGACCCATTACGGATGCTACTGCCAACGGCAGTTTTTCTATTCGCAGTTCTGGTGCTTATGGTGGCGATATGATTGCCGATGATAAAGGCAATTTGTATCTTATAAATGCCGCCAGGCAGGTATTTAAGATAGAAACTTCAACTAAGGTGGCTACGTATAAAGGCACTATCACTGGCTTACCCCGGGGTTATAGCACCAATGGTGCGATGGTTGAAGGCGGAACCAGCGTAATCATAGCCAGCGCAAACTCCACCGAAGGTTTTTTTAAGTTCGACATCAACAGCCTGGTCGCTGAAAAAATGCCAAACGACGGTTCTGTTTTCAATGCATCCGACCTGGCCAACGGCATATTACTGTCTGCTAAAAAGACCAAAAATGATAAAGAAGACCCAGCAGTACAAAAAGAAACGCCTGCCTTCACAGATATGAGTAAGTTGAACCTTCCGGTAAATGAAAATAAAGTTGGAATTTTCCCGAACCCGGTTCTTGCTGGTGGTACCATAAACATTTTATTTGCAGACATGGCCCAGGGGAAATACACCATCGAGTTTATGGAAATTTCCGGTAAAGTGATCAGTTCAAAAGTCACCACTTTATCTGGTAAAAAACAAACCGAAGCTTACCAGTTGCCAGAGCTGCTAGCCAAAGGAAACTATCTGGTGAAAGTGATTGGTGAAAACGAAAAAGTGGTAAGCATCAATAAGATTGTTGTACAATAATATCCTACCTTTTATTTTTCTAAAATGAGCATTCTTCGGATTGCTCATTTTTTTTGCCCGGAATGCCGCAGGATATAAACCGACAAACTCCATTTATAAATCCAGCCGGTTGACGCCATGCCGGTAGGCTATATTTATTGCTATATAATCTCAACTATGCGCCGGATATTACTTTGTTTAACCACACTCTGCATTCAATGCCATTCACAAAAAGCATTTATGGATACTACGATTACCCTTACCAGAGAAAAAAAAGTATTCATAAGACAACTGGATGCTGAGTTTACACTCATCAGTTCTGGCAGGAAATCTTATTTTCAAGACGGACGACAGGCTGGCGAAATGGCGTATTGTGAAATCAACGTTGTCTACAAAGGCCAGAAGCTGATCATTTATTCTAACAACGAACCCTTATTTTTAGACAGCATCCAGGTTTCCATTATTGAGATAAATCCATGGGGCGCGGAGGAAAAAGGATTGCCTGCAGGTGCATGTAAACTTAAAATTGCAGTCTCCCCTGCCATCGCATTCCTCAGAAAATATAATTGGACGGCTGATACCATTCTCAATCAAACACCGCTGGAGCTACCTGAAATTTTAACTGGATTGCCCTGGTATCATTATAATATAGCCAGTACGCAGATTGGCATTCCTCTCGATTCACTGCGTGGCAAATATGGGGAGTTGCAGACGATCAGGCTTAGGGAAAAAGGACCACTGTCGGGGCAAAACCTGTTTGCACATATTGTGATTATTGACGATAAGGCAGTTACGGGATGGCTCTCCGCCGCGGAGGCTGCACCTGGCATTGGCCCCTTAAATATGGATCAACAACAACTCAAAAACTGGTAACCTCGTTAATTTTGTAATCAATCCACACCAATTACCGTCCACATAAAGCCATTTTACCCAATAATCAATTTACTTAGCTTCATCGCTTCATTAAAACAGCAGCATGAAACAACTATTTATGTGGGCAATGGCAGCAGCCATCATTTTCAATTCCTGCAAATCGGGTGGCAGCAACGCAGCCAAAACCAATAATGCAGATTTAGATTCCGTCTTTGCCAAATATTACGACGACAGGTTACAATTATTTCCGTTGGAAGCGACCGGCACCGGTGATACCAGGTACAACGACCTGTTGCCGGTAGATTTTACTGACAGCTACCGGGCCATTGAGAAGGACTTCTTCAGCAAGAACCTGGAAGCGGTGTCAAAAATTGACCGCGAAAACCTGAGCGATCAGCAAAAAACCTATTACGATATTTTTAAAAGGGAAATGGAGATGAGCATCGAAGGGCTTACCTACCAGGATAACCTGATGCCTACCAACCAATTCTGGGGTCTGCCACTTACGATGGGGCAATTAGGTAGCGGTGAAGGTAACCAGCCGTTTAAAACGGTTAAAGATTACGAAGACTGGCTCAAACGCATCACCGCCTTCGGAAGCTGGTCAGACAGTGCTATCGCCTATTTCCGAAAGGGCCTAGCTGCTAATTATGTGCTGCCCAAAAGTCTGGTGGTAAAGATGATTCCACAAATGGAAGCCATGGTGACTGGCGATGCAACGAAGAGTCTTTTCTACGGCCCTATCGGCAAGTTGCCAAAGGAGTTTTCGGAAGGAGATAAAAAGCGGTTGACCGATAGCTATGCTTCGGCTATTCTAACACAACTGGTTCCTGCCTACAAAAAGCTGGGCGATTTTCTAAAAACGGAATACCTGCCAAAAGCCCGCATTACCAGTGGCATCGGGTCGTTGCCGGGCGGCGATAAGTATTACAACTACATGATCCGCTACTGGACAACAACTAACAAAACGCCGGATGAAATTTATAATACAGGTCTGGCCGAAGTAAAACGGATCCGCAGCCTGATGGACAGCGTGAAAACCATGGTCGGTTTTAAAGGCGACCTCAATGCTTTTTTTGAGTTTATGAAAACAGATAAACAATTTATGCCCTTTAAAACCCCTGCCGATGTGTTAAATGCATTCAGGGCTATACAGCAAAAAATTGATCCGAAACTCAAGACTATGTTTGGCCATGTACCTAAAACAAAATTTGAGATCCGCCAGACAGAAGCATTCCGTGCGGCCAGTGCCAGCGCGGAGTACAACCAGGCCAGCGCCGATGGCAGCCGTCCGGGCATTTTCTATGTGCCAATTATCGACGCTACCACATACAATACGACCAGTGGATTTGAAAGCTTGTTTTTGCATGAAGCCATACCAGGTCATCACTACCAGATCTCATTGCAACAGGAGAATGAAAGCCTGCCGAAATTCCTGCGCTTCAATTGGTACGGAGCCTATGGCGAAGGCTGGGCCTTGTATTGCGAAAGCCTCGGAAAAGAACTTGGTTGTTATACGGACCCTTACCAGTATATGGGTGCCTTGGGTGATGAGATACATCGTGCTATCCGTTTAGCGGTAGATGTCGCAATTCATACCAAAAACATGAGCCGCGAAGAAGCGATCAAATACATGATGGACAATGAAGCAATCAGCGAAGATGGCGCTACTGCCGAAATAGAACGTTATATGGCTATTCCCGGCCAGGCTTTAAGTTATAAAATCGGCGCGCTGAAAATTCAGGAGTTGCGGCAGAAATACACCAAACAGTTGGGCGATAAATTCAAGTTATCCAATTTTCATGACGAATTCCTGAAAGATGGTTGTATGCCGCTGGATGTATTAGAAACCAAAATGGACGCATGGGCTAAAACACAGTAACACAAGGATGTTCGATGTCCGATGTCCGATGTCTGATGTCTGATGTCTGATGTCTGATGTCTGATGTCTGATGTCTGATGTAAAGAAACCTTCTGATAGCCCTTCAAATCAGATATCAGACATCGGACATCAAAACATCCCTTCATCAGACATCAGACATCTTAAATCAGACATCGCAAATGTGGGAGGACTATAAAAAAGGATTCAAAGCCTGGTTGCAACTAGAGAAATCTTTGGCTGACAATTCAGTAGAAGCTTACCTGCATGATATTGATATGCTGACCCAGTTCCTGCTCGCAACCGGCGAGGTAAAATCGCCTGCAGCCCTGGAATTGAAAGACTTGCAGGCATTTCTGAAATGGATCACGGAATTAGGTATCAATTCCACCAGCCAGGCCAGGATCATCAGCGGCATCCGGAGTTTTTACAAGTTTTGCCTGCTGGAGCATATCAGCACGACCAACCCAACAGAATTACTGGAAGCGCCGAAACTAAAAAGGGCTTTGCCGGAGGTACTCGCTTTTGAGGAGATTGACATGATGATTGCGGCAATAGACCTGAGTAAACCCGAAGGCGGCCGCAACAAGGCCATCCTGGAAACTATGTACAGTTGTGGGCTGCGGGTGAGCGAAGTAGTAAATTTGAAATTGAGCTGCCTTTATCTGGAAGCGGGTTTTGTAAGGGTCATTGGTAAAGGGAATAAAGAAAGACTGGTGCCAATAGGTGGCGATGCCGTTAAATATATCGGCATTTACAGGAATAATATCCGGGTGCATATCCCGGTGAAAAAAGGCGAAGAAGACATCTTGTTTTTGAATCGCCGCGGCAACCGATTGAGCCGGGTAATGATTTTTTTAATCATTAAAGACCTGGCGCTGGTGGCTGGTATCACCAAAAATATTTCGCCGCATACCTTTCGGCATTCCTTTGCCACCCACCTGGTAGAGGGCGGCGCAGACCTGCGGGCCGTTCAGGAAATGCTCGGCCATGAAAGCATCACCACCACTGAAATTTACACCCATCTCGACCGGGAATTTTTACGCGAAACCCTGCAAAGATTTCACCCCGCTTTCAATGCCTGAAAGCCTTACAGACACTTCATTCCGGCACTAACAATCAGCTGATTGAATCCGTTTGGCAGACAAGGTCAAACAATTATTTTCAGTGAATAGAACATTGACTTCGTCAAAAATTTGGCTACTTAGGTTCATGCCCCTATTTTTGCCATCCAATTATAGGATTGCCCTATAGTATAACGGTAGTACGACAGTTTTTGGTACTGTTTGTTGAGGTTCGAATCCTTGTGGGGCAACAAAAAAAGCCGGGAGTAATTCCCGGCTTTTTTTAAGGGTTTTTGGTAAGAATTGTATTGCCCGATAGTATAATGGTAGTACCGCAGATTCTGGTTCTGCTTGTCTTGGTTCGAATCCAGGTCGGGTAACAGAGGAAGGAAAAGATTGAAAAGTCTTTTCCTTTTTTTATGAAATAGCCGCCAAACGCTTACTGGTATTCTATTTGCACCAACTGAATGCCCATTTATTATATGTGAAACGCGGTCTCCATTTGAAGTATTTCTGAGCGGGGTATATTTATCTTTTTGGCCTCCTCCTGCCAATAGCTGACACTTTTTGTAATTTTTTCGATGATGGATTCGCTTCGTGTTTTGTTCACCCTGAATTTATTAGCTATATCCCGTGCCAGGTCAAGTTCCAATGCATTGCTGTCTTCAGAAATATTCAAATGCAGGCCGGCAGAATTGGGAATTGGATTAATATCATAAGCAGGCGACAATATCCATCCTTTGGGCGTTAGCAGGAAGCCATGGTTGCGCAGGTGATCGTCGCTATTGCTCACGCAGATATTAAAAACAATCCTTCGCCATAGTTCTTCCAAATCTTCCGTGGGACGTGCTCCATGGCGCATAATAAATTCTGCGATGTGTAAATAGGAAACGTTGCCGGTGCTACCAGCCGCTTCGCCGTCCATCATACCAAGCAGTGTCATGGCAGATGCAAAGTGTATGCGCCCTTCACTCGTTCTGTCAAAACGCTTAGTAAGATAGGTATGATAATCTTGTGTGAAGCGCCGAGCATTTCCTTGTGCGACATTTACCCCGGCTTTTACCGCGCGGTTATTAACAACCGCTTCCCACCCTCCTGTATCTCTTTCATCTTTGCGGCTCGGAAACTTTGCTATCCATAAGCTGCCGGAAGGATCTACGACGCTTGCTTTGGGCCTTGCACCTCCTAACGAGGAGCCCGGAAATATTAATAAGTTTAACCAATGCGCAAATTTTTTATCTTCTATTGAATCCTGGCTTTCTAATTGCAGGCTGGCTTCTTCCAGTGTTCGGATGCTAGTGAAAGGCGGCGCTGCCAGATGCTCGTCACCCTGCAAAAAATCTCCGTCCGCCGATGTCTTAAAACGGATAGCGCCCATCCGGTGTCTATCAAACACACCTAACAGAAAATCAGTCTCCATTAACTTGGCCGTTTTACGTCCTTCCTGCCGCGCATTCAAGGCCTCTCTTCTCTCCATCAGTACCCTACCCCAACGGTCGCGTGATGAATCAAGGAAAATGCCGAAGTTTGATTTTTCTTCATTCACATATTGAGGTCCCGGGTAAAATCCAAGATCCGGATCAAGCGCAAGCACCTGCCCGTTCTTCAACCAGTCATTATCATAGCTAAATGAAAATATTTCTTTTCTCTTGATTGGTTCCGCCTGCAATGTGCCTAATAAGACGGGGCCACCCAGCTCAAGCCAATCAGCATATACCAGGATTCTCTTTGTAAGTTGTATTGAATTTGCCATTCTATTTTTTATTCAATAATCCTGCATCCATTAATTTCCGGCCCAGCGGATCTTCCCTGCCACCTTTAATAAATCCTTCTCAAGTCCCAATACAAAAAGTACCTGCAGGTAAGAGCTCATGGCGACTCCCGGCTCGCCCTGTTCAATGAGTTGCAGCGTTGACCGGGCAATAGCAGCACGCTCCGCTACCTGGTCGCGTGACAGTTTTCTCCGCTTCCTGGCCAGCTTGATATTGGTTCCCAATTCGTTGAGAATCTTCTCAGCACTTGGGAGCAATGATGTTTTCTTACTTTTCAAAATAACCGTTAGTTCAGTCAAAAAAAGCTAATAAAAACCGAACTATCAGTTGTTTATTAAATTTAAGAATTTCCGAAAATTAGCACCAGTCTTTTTAAATCATCCACCAAACGATTCGAAAAATCTACAGCCGGGGATCTTCCATGTCTTTATTGTAATTTCCAAAAGCCACCCTTCAGGTATGAGCCCGTCGAAGAACGGCAACACGGTTTTACTTTAATACGGTTCACTGCGCAACTAGCAATTATGATAAACCAATGCCGAAATAATAATACGTGATCATCAGAATATGTTTAAAAGATATCACCATGAAATACCGGCAATGCTTATCCCAATATAAAATATTGTTTTGTGTTAGATAAATCGGGCGCAAGGCCGTAATACCCATGAATCTTCTAACAAGCGACTTCACTGATAGAGTTTCGGAAATAGCCTAACTTGGTGTAATAAAACAGTGCGCCGTTAGCTTATCTAAATTAACATACAACAAAACCTGGCCAACAATGAAGTGCAACTTGCTCATTATCTTTTTTTTCATCTGCATATTTACTGTAAAAGCACAGCATACAACCGCGTCCGACACTGTAACCATTACTGCTGAAAAGGCAGCGACCCGGGTATACACCGAAAATGGCGAATTGCACGTAAATGTTTCGCCGAAAGATGTGAAGAAATTTAAGAGCACCGGATACTTGCGGTATAAAGATTTTGGCGCAAAGGGTGACGGAAAGACTGATGACCTCGATGCCATTGCTGCAACGCATGCATTTGCCAATACCTATAATTTGCCTGTAAAAGCGGATGATAACGCTACTTATTATATTGGACCGAAAGACCGAACCGCAGTGATTCGCACTGAAACAGATTTCGGTAAAGCCACCTTCATCCTGGACGATACGAAAGTACAAAACCGCAATGCGTCGGTTTTTATTATTGGTTCAACCCTTCAGCCATTTAAGCTGAACGCCGTGACAGTACTGAAGAAAAATCAGAAAGTAATCACCGCATCTTTGCCTGGTCCCTGCCTGGTTTCAGTCACAAATGCTGCTGTTAAACAATACATCCGGTACGGCCTGAATCAAAATAACGGATCATCCCAAACGGATATTTTTGTGACGGACAAAGACGGCAATATAGACATGCATGCGCCGATTATTTGGGATTTTGATCAGATAACAGCGATTACTGCGCGACCCATTGATGAGAAAATCCTGAAGATTACCGGTGGCCGTTTCATTACTATTGCTAATAAAGACTCCTCTAAGTACAATTATTATATCCGGAATATTGCCATCCGGCGCTCTAATGTAATTGTTGATGGATTGGAACACCGCATCACCGGTGAAGACGATCATGGTGCACCCTATATGGGCTTCATCAGTGTTAGCGATTGCGCCTATGTAACAATAAAAAACGTCGTACTTACCGGGCACCGGACTTATACCACGATTGGCACCGCAGGAAAGCCTGTGAAAATGGGCACGTACGAACTTTCGGTGAACCGGGCACTTAACGTATCGTTCATCAATTGTACCCAGACCAACAGCATTGATGATCCTACCTATTGGGGTGTTATGGGCTCTAACTTCAGTAAGAACCTGGTTTATGACCATTGTATACTCTCCCGGTTTGACGCCCACCAGGGCGTGGCCAATGCTACCATTCGTAACTCAACGCTCGGACACATGGGTGTCCATGCAATTGGTAGCGGTACACTATTAATCGAGAATTCTACCATCCGCTCGGGCAGCTTTGTAAACCTTCGCCCCGATTACGGCAGCACCTGGCAGGGCGAGCTTATTATACGCAATTGCGTATTCGTTCCTGCAGGTGGCAAGCCAGTCAATGGCACCCTCATCGGCGGTTCTAATTCAGGTCAGCATGATTTTGGTTACATATGCTATATGCCAGAACGGATCATGGTCGAAAACTTACGGATTGATGACAGCACCCATCCCGAAAAATACGAGGGGCCGGCCATTTTCGCCAATTTCAACCCGGACATGACCGATAGCTCCTACAAGGAAAAATTTCCTTATGTAATAACGAAGGAAGTTACGCTGAAGAACGTATCGACCGTAAGTGGGAAAGCCCTGCGCATCAGCGACAACCTGTTCGAGTTCCGGGAGGTAAAAGTCAATATTGTGAAATGACCACAGCTTTAACCATCAACTATTGTAATAAAAATAAATCACCTTTCCCGCAGCAGATTACCTGGCAGTCGTCCACTGGTTGCAAATGATACTTTCATTTTAATAAAAGTATCATTTGCATGAAATGCGTCTTGGTTATTGCGCGCATACACAGACTAGATCTGCCTCCTGGAATGCAGCAATAAGATAATCTGAATACAACTGTTTCATCGTGGATATAGCCCATTACATGGCCCCCTTTTTTCGCTTCCGGTTAGTCAAATGTGCAGTCTTCCGGAACTAATAGTTAATTAGCTGCCCGGATGAAAGCATTGCAGATCCGCCTTCTTAATTATTCAGTGTCTAAATATCATCCGCGCATCCTTCCGACGCAATGCATTGTTTGCATTTAAAATAATATATGGGTTGTTAGACCGCGATTTTCAAACCGCGGATATGCATAGCCAGGCACTCCGATTTTGGCCCTGAAATGCGCATATTCCGATAAAACCGTATATTCAATTTGCCAACCAACAGAGCAATGATTGACCATCCTGCAATAACTGCGCAAAACGAACCTATTGTCAAATTAACCCGCCATCCATACTGGGTGCGGATTACGCACTGGCTTATTACCCTCAGCTTCTTTGCACTTGTTTATAGCGGGGTGGAAATACTGATGGTGCATCCGAGACTCTACTGGGGAGATGCCGGCAACGATCTTACGCCCGCATTGTTTGAATTACCCATCAGCCGGAATTACCAGCACAATGGCTGGGATAAAGCGAAGCCTTTTTTTGCAGCTGCTAATTCGCCGGTCAGCGCCAGCCGTACGTATGAGATTTTTAATGAAAACGGGTGGGGCCGCAGCCTGCACTTCCTGTCTGGCTGGCTATTGGTAATAACGGGTTTGTTTTACTTAGTGGCCGGTATTTTTACCGGGTATTTTAAACGGCGCTTCGCACCGCGCATGGACGAGTTGAACGCCCGGTTATGGATAACTGATTTTGCTGGCCATTTCCGCAAGTTACCTACGCTTGCAGACCGCCGTTATGGTGTGCTCCAAAAATATACTTACATAGGGGTGATCTTGGTGTTGTTTCCTGCGGCGGTAATGACTGGCATGACCATGTCACCCGCCATTACTGCTGCCTATCCGTTCCTGCTGAAAATGTTTGCTGGCGCGCAGTCTGCCCGAACCATACACTTCTTTGTTTCCCTCGCGTTGGTGCTATTTCTGCTGGTCCACGTCGTGATGGTAGGACGCACAGGATTCAAAAAACAAATGCGCAGCATGACAATCGATTCTTAATATGAAAAAGAAACACCTTATTACCCGGCGCAAAGCTATCATTACAGGATTAGGTTCCGCCGCCGGATTATGGCTAACGGGCTGCGTAAAAAAAGCGCCGCCCACGTACGGTAATATATTGCGTATGGGTGATGCGCTTACCTATGCCGCCCAGCGTGCATTGTTGCCTGGTCAATCATTGGTGAAGGAATACCAGCCGTCCAACATCTCCGCGTTTCCCGCTACCGGCACCACCAATCCCGGCGAACCATCCGGCGGAGGTGATCACAAGGTTGCTTACAACAAAGAATACGCGCAACTACACAGCAGTTCATTTGCCGACTGGCGCCTGACTATAGAAGGAAGCGTGCCGCGACCAGCCACTTTTTCACTTGCTGACCTAAAATCATTTACTCCGCGCTCCCAAATAACCCGGCATACCTGCGAAGAAGGCTGGACCGCCATCGCCGAATGGAAAGGGGTACCGCTGCATACATTGCTGGCCAGTACAGGATTAAATAAGAACGCGCGCTATGTTAATTTCTACGCTTACGACGACTATGTAGACAGCATTGATATGCTGGATGCCCTGCATCCGCAGACTATCCTGGCCTACGGCATGAACGGGCAGGATCTTCCCGTTGCCCACGGGGCACCGCTGCGCGTAAGAGTAGAAACGCAAATCGGTTATAAAAGCGTGAAGTACCTCCACCGCATTGTGGTGACGGACGAATTTGTTGACCCGGGTGACACCGGCTGGGCATGGTATACCGGCATCTGAACAGCAATTTCGCCAACTGGACACGTATAAAGCCACCTGGGATGCGGATGCCAATTTTTCCAGCATGACGGTTGCAAATTTTCAGCCTCTTGTCTTTAATACAACTGTTTTATTTATCGATACATATTTATCGATACAATAGAATAATATTATTGATTCGCCTGGCAAGCGAATACATATTGACAACCTTAAGCGCAGCATACGTGCCACAGCAATACGCTCAGGATGCCAAAGACGGGGAAAAATTATCCAATGTAAGAATGCCGTGTAGCCAAAAAAGGACCATAAAGTCTAAAAAACAACCAGATCCCAACTTATGGAACAAATAATTGCTTTATTGACCCTGATTCTTTTAGAAGTTATTTTAGGTATTGATAATATTATTTTTATATCCATTGTCACCGCAAGATTGCCTGTTCAGCAACAAAAAAGGGGCAGGCGACTTGGCTTACTGCTTGCTATGCTGATGCGCCTTCTCCTCCTGACTATTATCTCTTTGATTTTAAAATTAGAAGGCGACCTGTTCACCATTTTTTCAATGGGTATATCCGGTAAGGATTTAATCCTGGTTGCAGGTGGCCTATTTTTACTCTATAAAAGTGCCAGGGAAATTCACTACAAAATGGAGGGCGATTCTGGCGACAGTTCAAAAAACATTGAGGTAAGTTCTTTTCGTAGTGCCATCGGCCAAATTCTAATTCTTGACCTGGTATTTTCGGTAGACAGTATCATTACGGCTGTGGGTATGGTGGATCAATTATGGATAATGTATACCGCTGTCGTGGTGAGTGTAGGGGTTATGTTGGCTGCTGCCGAACCTATCAGCAAATTTGTAAACAACCATCCTGCTTTTAAAATGCTTGCTTTAAGCTTCTTATTATTGATTGGTGTTTCGCTTGTTGCAGAAGGTTTGGAATTTCATATCCCCAAAGGTTATATCTATTTTTCAATGGCTTTTGCAATGCTGGTTACGTTTTTCCAAATGAAAACAAACAAGGCGAAAAGCAAGCCCGTGTCCACACACGAACATTATGTAAGTGACGAAACAGGTAATCGAAAGAATAGCGTCTAACGTGCAGGACAGCGGCACCGTTCAGTGACTACGTCAACATGCCTGCTTCATCCAAACACTGAAATCATAAGTTATACTTCCTAAAACGGCAATTTGCTTGCGCATGCCGCGGTAGAACGAAGATACCCACCCGTCGGAATGGGCAAATTGCTCAAATTTTCCATTGGTATCCCATGGAACGAATTTGCAATTACTGTCCGGGATACCAGCCGGATTCACCTGTAAGGAATTGTGCAAACGGCGGAAACATTGCCGCCAGGTGCCGGCTATGCCCTGGCGTTTCTTGTGTAATATTCGTCGCCGTTTGTTATTGGAAGAATTTAGCCAGGAGTTCGAATACCTTCGATACCGTCAAAAAAAGACACTTGCATTGCTAGCATCCTGTCTGATTTTCTAAAATTTAAAATTGCTTGTTATGAAAAAAAAATTGTTTCTTTTCCTTGGAGCAATCTGCTCTTTAGGATTTTACGCATGCCAAAAAAACATCGCTAAAGACCCCGGCCTTCAGGACGGCCTGGGTAAAGATGCAAACCAGCTTGCATCCGGCGAATTCGCCAATTTAAGAACCAATGAATGGGGCCGTCCACCAGCCGGTCTTACAAACGGGCCATTGGTTACCATTCAATCCGGTTTTGGATTCACAGAAGGACCTGCTGTTGATAAACACGGGAACGTGTTTTTTACAGACCAGCCAAATGACAAAATTTTCAGATGGGATGCAACCTCTGGTTCAATTTCATTATTTCTAACCGGTACCGGCCGCGCCAACGGAATGGCATTTGATGAAGACGGCAACCTCATTGCTTGCGCAGATATGCACGGTGAACTTTGGAAAATTCGCCCGAACGGCAGGCACGAAGTGCTCGTCGATAACTATAAACACAAATTATTAAATGGTCCAAACGATGTTTGGATTAATCCTGAAAACGGGGGTGCATATATTACTGACCCTATGTTTCCAAGAGATTATTGGGACAATTCAGATCCGCGTAAACAAAGCTGGGAGCCTACACACTCTGAACAGGCTGAGGTCGGTAAAGGTGGTCACGTCTATTACCTCGCCCGCGGTAGTCGCCGGTTGGTAAGGGTAACCTCCATGCCAGGATGGAATGCTGATTCCTGGCCAAACGGTATTGTTGGTACTCCTGATGGAAGAAAACTGTATGTAAATAAATGGTCTTATGATGGTTCTGGCGGAATTTGGGTGTTCGATATCAAATACGACGGAACACTTTCCAACATGAAGCCGTTTGTTAAAGGCCTCGATTTTTGCGATGGTATGTCAATGGATGAATGGGGAAATGTTTATGTAAGCACCAACGAGGGCGTTAAAGTCTTCAATCCAAAAGGAAAGAACATCCAGACAATCACTACAGGAGCCGGCGCTTCCAACAATGTTTTCGCCGGAAAGAATGAGAAAACTTTATTCATTACAGGTGGCGGTCCGGGTGACCCGGGACCCATCAAGGTTTTCTCACAAAAAATGAATGTGAGGGGTGTAGAAAAATTCGATCGCGGGCACGGGCATTGACCCAAAGCCGATGGCATGGTAGCGACAACAGGGACGCTTTTAAAAAAATTTTATCAGCAATACCGGAGGAAATAAATACCATTTATAATCGTAAACAGTTCCTGCAAAAGCAGGAACTGTTTTGTTTTATAATAGGCTTGAAAAGATTCCTGACCTGTCGTGCGCACGCTTCCGCAGCCTGTAAACCCCACTGGTTGCCCATGCCCGTATTTTATGGCCCCGGGAAATGGAAAACGAAAAGACCGCTAACTTTTCATCCATTTAAAAATCTGCAATCACCTGCTACGGTACCACAATTGTTTTGGTTTGGGTGGTATGGGCACTAAAATAACCCAGGGCGCCGCCAGTGACATTAGAAACCGGGTTGGCCGGGGTTGCATTGTTACTCTCCCCCGTTGCGCCATCAATACTGAACCAGTATTTGTACACCGGCTCATCAATGCACTGCATCGTAACTTTTATAAAATCGCCGGACTTTATTTTTTTATCGGCATCGTCATCACCAAAAATCAAGAGCTGGTTGGTAACGTTGTTGCCATTGGTAAAATCATCATTGGTTACAAACACTGTCTTCTCCCGCACACTGTTCCTGTACTGTATAAACCGGTAAGCATTTCCTTTTGCGGCAGGATCTTTATAAGTTACATTGACTATCTTGGTGGAGTCTCCAAACAGTACCCTGTCTTCAATATACACACTGTCGAGGTTAACGACCGCTGGCATCATGGACACTGAACTAAAGCGCTGCCCGCCAACAGTCACTTCCAGCGTATAGGTATGGCCGGGAGTTCCGTTAATGGCTGCGTTTGTATAAACTCCCCTGGCCGTTTCGGCAAGAGCAACCGGCGCGCCGCCGTTATCGCTCACGGTAATAACAGCACCGCCTACACCCGGAAAATCATTGTTCTCGCTGAAATCTTTTGTCTGCGTAATATTTACCGTGCACTGGCCCGCTTCATTGCTGATATTTCCTTCCACTACGTACTTCTTTGCCGTGTCATTCAGCCTGATATCAATAACTTTCTCGCAGGAAGCAAATGCCAATAGCATTACCAGCGCACTGCTAAAAATGAACAATTGCTTCATTACTTAAATTTAAAATTGTAAGAAATTGATGGAATATATTTAAACAATGCCGTACGCACGGCCTCCGTTTTGGACGGGTCATCTTTATTCTGCCTGAACTGTATCGTATAAGCATTTTCCCTTCCATACGCATTGTAAAGGCTTAAAGCCAATTCTGAACTCCAGTGTTTTTTATTTTTTAGCTGCAGCGTGGCACCCAAATCAAGCCGGTGATAATTGGGCAAACGGTAGCCATTGCGTTCCGTGTAATAAAAATATACTTCGCCGCCAGAAGTGTATTTGCCGCTCGGAAAAGACACCGCATCGCCGGTGTAAAAAATCCAATTTGCAGAAAAAGACCATTTTTTATTAAGCTGGTACATGGCCACGATGGCAATATCGTGCGTTCTGTCCTGCCGTGCATTGTACCACTGATTTTGGTTGATGCCGTCAATTTTCCGTTCTGTTTTGGCGAGCGTATAGCTCAACCAACCGGTGAGTTTACCCCTTTTTCTTTTTAATAACCACTCAACGCCATAAGCCCGCCCCCTGCCATAGAGCAACTGCGCTTCAATGGCCCCATTAACGTAAATATTTGCACCGTCGCGGTAATCTATTTGGTGCTGCATATCCTTGTAATAGGTTTCCACCGTCAGCTCATATTTATTATCCAGCAGGTTACGGTAATAGCCCAGCGATACCTGGTCAGAAATCTCTGGTTTGATAAGATTTGTACTCGCGGTCCATTTATCTGTAGGACTAGAAGTAGTTGAATTAGAAATCAGGTGCAGGTTTTGCACGTTGCGTACATAAGAAACTTTCAGTGAGGAAATATCGTTGAGCTCATAACTGGCGGCCACACGTGGTTCCAGGTTAACATAGGTTTTAACAAACTGCCCTGCACCATAACGCATGGTATCGGTTACCTTACCCGCCGCATTTACATTGTAAAAATCACCGGCACCAATGATGCTGAATGCAGTTAGGCGCAGGCCATAAGACAACGTGAGCTTATCCGTCATCTTCCAAACATCTGAAACATACAATGCATTCTCCCACGAATAACGTCTTTGAAAAGCCTGGTTGTTAAAATTGGATCCCTGCGAAGCCGTTATATCGCCCGGGCGCATGGTATGGTAAATGGAGTTGAACCCAATGCGCACATTGTGCTTGTCGTTCGCATACCATTGCAGCTCGTGTTTGATATTCCAGTCGCGGATCTGCGAAAAAATAGTTACGTCGTTGGCGCCGTTTTTTATATTGATCTCGTAGTTATAATTACTGAAAATGAGCGACGTGTTGGAGAAAACTTTGTTGCTGTAAATATGGTTCCAGCGCAGGGTACCGGTACCATTGCCCCATTTTAGCGCAAACAAATCACCCACGCCCAATTTATCGGCACCGAAATAGCCCGACAGATACAGGCGATCTTTACTTCCCAGCTGGTAGTTGAGTTTCGCATTTAAATCATAAAAATACAATGCGTTGTTATTAATGGAGGGATCACTTGACAACTTCAGAAATACATCTGCATAGGTTCGCCTGGCAGAGATCAAAAAAGACGACTTATCTTTTTGCAGCGGCCCTTCTATATTAAGTTTGGAAGATATTAAACCGATGCCACCACTCACGTTATAATCCTGGTTATTGCCATCATTCATCTTTATGTCCAGTACAGACGAGAGCCTTCCACCATATTGCGCCGGCATACCAGCTTTATACACGGTTACATCTTTTATAGCGTCTGAATTAAACGTAGAGAAAAAACCCAGCAGGTGAGATGCATTATAAACCGGTGCTTCATCCAGTAAAATAAGATTCTGATCGGCAGCGCCGCCGCGTACAAAAAATCCGGCGTTGCCTTCCCCGGCAGATTTTATACCCGGCAATAATTGGATCGCTTTCAGTACATCCCGTTCGCCAAAAAGCATCGGAATATTTTTAATTTCCCGGGTGCTCAGTTGCTCAATGCCCATTTGCGGACTTTTCAGGCTCCGCCCTTTCGGTGCAGCGGTTACCACCACCTCCTCCAGGTCTTTAGATATTTCGTCCAGGGAAACATTCAGGGTAATATTCTTATCAAGCGTAACAGGTATTATTTCCGTCTGCAAGCCCACACTACTTACCTGCAGGTTATAGGTGCCCTGCGGAAGCGTGAGCGAAAAAAAGCCGTAGTCATTGGTAACCGTACCGGTGCTGCCGGTACGTACCGATGCACCAATCAAAGTTTCCCCGTTTCTTTTTGATTTCAGCGTACCGCCGATCGTAAATTTTTGCTGTGCAGTTAAAAATAATCCTGTTAGTAGCAGTCCGGCCAATACAAATGTTTGCTTCATATATCCTTAGTCTTGTTGTAGTATCCCAATACACATGATAACTTTACCGGGAAGGCCCTAAAGATAAACGGTTCATCACGGCGTCTTTCGTTTTGGCACCAACCCTGTTAAATTTAACAGTAAGTTAAATGCCGCTGCGCGAAACCCCGTCGCGGATATTTCACGCAATGCGCACAAAGGAGCCGCGTGAAGCCTTGGTAAGCTTTTTATTTAAAGAAAATCGGCAGTGCAAAAAGAATGGTCCCCAATATGAAAATGACCGTTAGCAGGTGCACCCTGGGATCCCGGACCCGTAAAAAAATAAATTGCTCAATCGTTCTTCCCAGCCAAAACAGGGAGATACCGCCAAGTAAAACATGACCGAGCCTGGACGACAGTAGTTCGGCAGGATATGCGAAACAAATAAATGCCACCAACATAAAAAAATACACCATCCTGCAATTGAGTATTTGCAAAATGCCCCTGTTCACCACATCCAGTGGTTGCAACGCAGTTTTCCAGCGAAAGATTTTCCAGAATAACAAATGGAAAATAGCAAACGCTGCTGCATACAATCCGCAAAAAAACAGGATGGTTTTCATTTATACCCGCTTTAATGATAACGATATGGTCACCGGTTGCAAAAATATACAAGCGAACGAATTAATCCTCCATCAGCGCGGATGAGACCCCAACTATTATACGCCGGCCAAACAGCACAAGCTTCGGCTCCGGTCTTTTATTTACCGTATGTTATCCGGTAAATGCTGCCATTGGAATCGTCTGTTATATACAACGAGCCGTCCGGTGCCTGCGCAAGACCACAGGGTTTGTGCTGATCTTTATTGATTAAAAAGTTGTCTGCAAAAATCTCATACTTGCCGGACGGCTTTCCGTTTTTAAAGGGAAGGAACGCCACCATCCAGCCTTTCTTTAACTCAGGTGATTTGCCATGGAACGCAATAAAAGCACCATTCCGGTATTTTGCAGGAAATTGCTTGCCCGTATAAAACAACA
Source organism: Chitinophagaceae bacterium (assembly GCA_039925965.1). GTDB lineage: Bacteria > Bacteroidota > Bacteroidia > Chitinophagales > Chitinophagaceae > JAZKFT01. The sequence goes on along the minus strand of JBDSXW010000005.1, from coordinate 28,774 downwards.
ATGCGTTGGGCCCCAGGTGCGCAGGGAACGCAGCGAGCGGATCAATTGCCTTATGGGTGGCTGGTTTTTTGCCATCACCGCCATACTCAGGCGCCAGAATCCGCTTGTGTTGGTACTGGTCGTAGTACTCATAAGGCCAGCCACCATCTGCGCCTTTGCGCACTTCATACATTGTTTCAGCCGGCAGGTGACTGCCTTGTTCTACGCTAAAAAAATCGGGGTAAAGCTCGTTCAGATCGCCCCTGCCATGCTGCATAATAAACAAGGAGTTGGTCTGGTTATTCCAGTCGAGCCCCACCACGTTTTTAAAACCGGTGGCATAATGTACGGCATCTTTGTAATGCTGGTTAAGCTTATTCACCTTAAACTGCCATATACCGCCTACGGAATCCAGCAGCGGGCAGGGACTGGGCGCTTTCTTTGAAGCAGGGTTGATAAGACATGCATTGATGTAAGACCCCACATTTACATAAATATTATTGTTATTGTCAACAGCAATTGATTTTGAATTATCCCTGTTCCGGTCTACCAGCCCACTGATAATTTTTTCTGGCTGGTCGGGGTGCATTACTTCGCCTTTTGCATCCAGCTGGTAACGGAACACTGCATCATTGGAAGATGCATATAAATAATTACCCCTGATAAAAATACCGGTGCCAGGGTAATCACCAAAAGCAAGTTGCTGCGTTAGTTTGCCATCTTTATTATTATCACGCAAGTAGACAATGCCTTTGCCGTCTTTCAGCCTCGACAGCTTTACATATACGCCGCCTTGCTTATTGATGGCTATATGGCGGGCTGGGCCAACGCCTTCAGCAGCAATAATACCGGTAAACCCTGCAGGCAGTTGAAGTGTTTGTGCAGAAACAAATAATGACAAAATAAAGAAGACGAGGAGCAGACCTGTTTTAATAAATGATTGCAGCATATAGCGTTTTTAATAATTGCCAAATGTATTGATAATACTAATGGCATCCGTATGCCGCCGCCATCACCAGGCGGATGCCCAGGCGTATCCGCCAGTGTCCGTTTTTTGTAAGATGTACGGGGACAGCCGGTAGCCCACCAAAAAAAAAGAAACTTTATAACTATTTCAGCCGTTATTGTTTATACTTTGCATCTTGAACAACCTATAATGAACCAGGCATTCTTTCAATCGATTTTTGATAAACAGCAGCAGACCGAAGACGTACCCGCCAACAGTGTTATTACGGACTGGGCGCAACAGCTGGTGCGGTTGCTGTATCCGGAATTGTCTAAGCAGTTTTTTTCTACCCCGTTGCAGTTTGAAGCCGCGTTCCAGCAATTGGAAACCAGCCTCGTGGGCATATTGGAAAGTACCAAAGGATGCCAGGATTGCGACAACCGTCTACAAGCAAAAGATTTTTTTCAGCAGTTGCCGGAGATATACCGGCTGCTAAATACGGACGTTGCAGCGCTTACGCAGGGAGATCCGGCCGCCAAAAGTGAGTTCGAGGTAATACGCACCTATCCCGGTTTTTTTGCTATCTGCTTTTACCGCATCGCCCATGCATTGTTAAAACTTGCGATACCGCTGCTGCCGCGCATACTCACAGAATATGCGCATTCGCAAACAGGCATTGATATTCACCCCGGCGCGGAAATCGGCGAATATATTTACATCGACCATGGCACCGGTACTGTTATTGGTGAAACCTGTAAAATTGGCAACCATGTAAAGCTATACCAGGGCGTAACGCTTGGTGCCCTTAGCGTAGACAAGACCATGGCTTTTACAAAACGGCATCCTACCGTAGAAGATTACGTGATTATTTATTCCGGCGCTACCATTCTTGGCGGGGATACCACCATCGGGCACCATAGCATCATCGGTGGCAACGTGTGGCTTACAAAAACAGTAGCTCCGTACTCTGCTGTTTACCACAAGGCGGAGATAGAAATAACAGAAAGAAAGCTTATAAACGAATAGGCCAGTTAGAGGCGCGGTAACAGCCGATCGCTTACAGGTACCGGCCTGATTCAATTTAATTTAATTACCATGGCAACAATATTAGATTTAGTGGGCAATACACCCCTGGTAGCAATTACAAAAATTAACCCTAACCCGGCGGTACGCATATTTGCCAAGCTGGAAGGGAATAATCCTGGGGGCAGCGTGAAGGACAGGCCGGCGCTCAATATGATAAAAAGCGCGCTTGAACGCGGTGATATAAAACCCGGCACCAAACTGGTGGAAGCCACCAGCGGCAACACCGGAATTGCACTGGCCATGATTGCCCGGCTGTACGATTTGGAGATAGAACTGGTGATGCCCTCAAGTTCCACCCGCGAACGCACCCTTACCATGGAAGCATTTGGCGCAAAAGTAACCTTGCTGGAAAATATAGAAACCTGCCGCGATTATGCTGAGGAAAAAGGCAAGGGCGGCGATTATTTTTTATTGGATCAGTTTGCCAACCCCGATAATTACCGCGCCCATTATACAACCACGGGTCCCGAAATCTGGAAAGACACCGATGGCGGCATCACGCACTTTGTAAGTTCAATGGGTACTACTGGTACCATCATGGGCACTTCCATGTTTCTAAAAGAAAAAAATCAGGCCATTGAAATCATCGGTTGCCAGCCAACTGAAGAAGCCTCCATACCCGGCATCCGCAGGTGGCCGAAAGAATACCTGCCAAAAATCTATGACCCGGCCAGAGTAGACCGCATTATGGATATTGGGCAGCAGGAAGCAATTAATATGACGCGGCAACTCGCCAAAAGGGAAGCGATTTTTGCGGGCATGAGCAGTGGCGGCGCTTGCTCGGCAGCCATCCGGCTTGCAAGTGAATTGAAATCTGGTGTGATTGTTTTTATAGCGTGTGACCGCGGGGACCGGTACCTGAGCACCGATCTCTTTGGGTAGGAAAAGTAAAATTAAAAATTAAAAAACTGGATTATCCAGAAAAAGCGCATAAGGGCGTGTAGATCGGCCTCACCTATTGCGGGATTGATTTCGTTGCTGCTGTTTTATCAAGAAAAAAGAAGAAAAAAAGCGAAGCATACCGTAGTAAATCCGTTTTGCGTTCTACATGGATAATCCGATTGAAAAAAACTTACCTGAAGTGTGTTTGTATGCTTGCGCAGCGCAGCAAAGGCTTTTGATTTTTGACTTTTTACTTTTTACTTTAAATACTAACTTTTCCCCAGGTCAATTTCTGTATTGTCGCCAATGTTGAGGCTGCGGCTTTCGCCCTTCAGTTGTGTATCGCTCCCTATCAGCGAATGGGTAAGTACAATGTCCAGCAAGTTGGCAAATGCGCCAATGATAGAATCTTTTACAATGGAATAATTGATGGAAACTTTTTCGCCGATGGCCACATTCGGTCCCACAATGGAATTCTTAATATCGCAGCCGGCTGCTATACTTACCGGTGGAATGATAATGGTATTTTCAAACTGGTGATCGTCTGAAATCAAGTGACCGAATTTTTTTAGCAGGGTAGCATTGCTTTCCAGCAGGGATTCTTTGCGACCACAATCGAACCAGTTCTGCACTTTATAGGGCTGTATTTTCACCCCGTTCTGTATCATACATTCCAGCGCATCAGTAAGGTTATACTCTCCGCCCCGGCTTTTTACCTGGTTACGGATATTGTTCTCGAGGCAATTAAACAACTCGGGTGATTCTTTGATACGATAAATGCCCACCAGCGCCATATTGGATTTGGGTATCTGTGGTTTTTCTATCACCTTGCTCACAAAGCCGTCGTCGTTCAATTCTGCCACGCCAAAGGCCCGCGGGTCATCCACTCTTTTTACACCAACCATTGAATGCTGGCTGTTCAGGACCTCCTCTACACTGTATTCGCAAATGGAATCGCCCAGCACAATAAAAACTTCATCGTCGCCCACAATTTCGCGGGTCAGCAGGATCGCATGGCCCAACCCCTGCCGCTCATTCTGATGTATAAAATGCGTTTGCAAAAAAGGGTATTTCTCTCTTACATAATCTTGTATCTTATCGCCCAGGTAACCGATAATAAAAATAAACTCTGTAATACCAGCATCGTGCAATTGCTCAACAATGATGCTGAGCACCGTTTTACCGGCAAGTGGTATAAGCGCTTTTGGTTGCGTGTAAGTATGCGGTCGAAGCTTGGTACCGGCACCAGCTACAGGAATGATTGCTTTCATGATGAGTATATTAGCAGGTAATGCGCATCCGGCAACAGCTGATTCTTAGTTTTGCAACAATACCCGCTTAAATTTCTTACAATTGCTTGTATGAAGCACTGAAAGTAGGATATTTTATGTTTTCAGGCTTATTTTAAATTGTGTTTTATTAATACCGGATTATTCAAAATTCTTTTAAAAGCGCAGCAGTATGAAAACGATTTTTTACACAGTGTTTTTTTTGATTTGTGCACCAGGCCTTTACAGCCAGTCTGCCGTACAAAAAATAGACGCGTTATTACAGACTTATTATAAAGAAGATCAGCCGGGTGCCTTTGTGCAGGTGAGCCGCCATAACCAACCCGTTTTCAGAAAAGGGTATGGCCTTGCCAGTATGCAAACGAAGGAAAAAATAAGCAGCAGCACCGCCTTTAATATTGGATCCATCACCAAACAGTTTACAGCCTTCTGCATTGTTCAGCTGGCAGAAAAAAAACAATTATCACTACAGGATAAGCTGGTAAAATATTTTCCCGGTTTTAATGCAGCTGTTGGCAATGCCATCAGTATACAGCAGTTGCTGACGCACAGTTCAGGCATCATTGATCATTACGCATTTACAGATACCACACAGGTAAAACATGCTACCGACAAAGATGTGCTGCAGGCGATTGAACATATAGACAGTACTTATTTTACGCCCGGCACCGCTTACCGGTACAGCAATACTGCTTACTGCCTGCTGGCGCTGATCATCGAAAAAGTGACAGGGATGCCCTACCCTGCCTATATTAAAAAAAATATTTTCTTACCCTTGTCATTGCAGCACGCCGCAGTATTGCAGGTGGGCAAACCCATTGATAACCAGGCCTATGGCTACGACTATGACAGCAGTAAAAATCACTTTCAGCGATTGGATGCAGCAGACGCTATCTTTTTTTCTACGGAAGGAGACGGCGGTATTTATTTGTCAGCAGACGAGTATTTAAAGTGGTTTCAATCACTGCAAAAACCGTTGGCCGCTAACAAGAAGCTGGTACAACAATGCAGGGATCCACAATTTGTGATAGACGCTGGTAAAAAACTCGCGTATGGTTACGGTTGGTTTGTGAGCCAAAAAGATTCGGTGAAAGCGGTCTACCACAGCGGCTCCAATGGCGGGTTCCGTGCCATGGTTTTTACCCTGCCGGAAAAAGATTATATAGTAACGATTTTTTCCAATAGAACGGGCGTTGATCTTGAAGACCTGGTGCAACAAATCAACGATCTTTTGCGGGTTACCAACAATTCTTTCACTAAAATTGAGGCCCTTGTTTCTTTTATTCATACTTCGCCTATTTTTGCGCAATGCAAAGAGATACTTTAGTTTTTGACCTTATCAATAAAGAGTTGCAGCGCCAGCGTCGTGGTATTGAACTCATTGCTTCTGAGAACTTTACATCGCTCCAGGTAATCCAGGCAACGGGCAATGTAATGACCAATAAATATGCGGAAGGTTACCCCGGCCGCCGCTACTATGCAGGCTGTGAAATTGTGGATCAAACCGAACAACTGGCCATCGATCGGCTTAAACAAATATTCAGCTGCGATTATGCCAATGTGCAGCCACACAGCGGTGCGCAGGCCAACGCGGCTGTATTGCTGGCCATCTTACAGGCCGGCGATAAAATACTGGGGCTCGACCTTAGCATGGGCGGCCATTTAACCCATGGCTCGCCGGTTAATTTCAGCGGTAAATTGTACCACGCATTTTTTTACGGGGTGAAAAAAGAAACCGGGTTGGTGGATTATGATATGCTGGAAGCGCAGGCCCGGAAAGAAAAACCAAAATTAATTATCTGCGGCGCTTCTGCTTATAGCCGCGACTGGGATTATGCCCGCATTCGCAAAGTAGCAGATGAAATCGGCGCTTTTGTAATGTGCGATATGGCACACCCGGCCGGGCTTATTGCGAAGAACCTGCTCAACAGCCCTTTTGAACATTGTCATTTTGTAACCTCTACCACGCATAAAACGCTGCGGGGGCCCAGGGGCGGAATTATATTAATGAAAAAGGATTTTGAAAACCCCTTTGGTTTAAAAGATGTAAAAGGCAATACCCGTCTGATGAGTAACCTGCTAGACATGGCGGTATTTCCAGGCATACAGGGCGGCCCCCTGGAGCACGTGATAGCTGCCAAAGCAGTTGCCTTCGGCGAAATTCTTACCGATGAATTTGCTGTCTACGGCAGGCAAGTTGTAAGCAACGCCCAAGCCATGGCAAAAGCATTTGTAGACAAAGGCTACCAGCTCATCAGCAACGGTACAGACAATCACCTGATGCTGATAGACCTCCGCAACAAAAACATCAGTGGTAAAAAAGCAGAACAGGCTTTGGTAAAAGCAGACATTACGATCAATAAAAACATGGTACCTTTTGATGACAAAAGCGCTTTTGTAACATCGGGCATAAGGGTAGGTACACCTGCCATTACTACTCGTGGGTTGAAAGAAGAGCACATGCAGTTTGTTGTAAATGTAATAGACAATGTGCTGATGAACGCAGATGATGACAACGTTATTACAACCGTTCGCAAACAGGTGAATGAATTTATGTTGCAGTTTGAATTGTACCCGGAGCTTGGATAATTAGCTGTTCGGACGGAATTAATATTAAAAAGCATGCTTGCTACTGCGGTTATTTACCCGCAGGTTTTTGTACCTCGCTTAAAAGACTTTTACGATGATTCAACGCATGCAATCTATCTGGTTATTCCTGGCAGCGGTAGCCGCTTTTCTTAGTTTCAAGTTTTCTTTTTTCAGCGGAAATTTTATTGGGCCAGATAAAGTAAAAGTATTTAAATCGCTGACTGCTTCGGGCAACCTGGTTTTGCTGACGCTTACGGTGGCGGTAGGCGTGGTGGCGCTGGTAGCAATTTTTTTGTACAAGAACCGGAAGCTCCAGATGCGTTTTACACTGGCCACGCTGCTGATGTCACTGTTAACGATCATTCTGTATTATAACCAGACACAGCTTTTTGTGGAAGGCAAATACGATCTTACCGCTGTGGTTACTCTTTTGGTGCCTATTTTCCTGGTACTTGCCGCCAGGGGTATCTACAAAGACCAGAAATTAATCAGGAGCCTGGACAGGCTCCGCTAAGCGCATTTGTACGCTGCGCATACAGGGCTTCCCCTTTGTAAACGCCGTTTTTTTAGCTACTGTTTATTTCCGGTAGAAACACTTATCTTTAATAAACGCCCCTTTTCTAATACCATCCGCTCAACGTATCCAACCGGAGAAAGCGATTGCCCGTATTAAATTGGCCAGGTCTGCAATTTGATATCCTACCTAACCGCAATCCATCAGTCACATAAAACACGCTATATGAACAGAATTTTCTACCTATCTTTTTTGTTACTTACCAATTCATTAATTTTTGCCCAATCACCCGGAGGGGTAGCCGGTTCCGTACTCTGGCTAAAAGCTAATGCCGGGGTTACTTCCAGCAGCTGGACAGATTTCTCCGGCCTCACCAATAATTTTACGGCTGGCACCGGCCATGAGGTGGCACCGGCTGTCAATATTTTTAATTTTAATGCTGGGGTGGGGTTCGACGGCACGAACGCTTACATGACAAACATCGCGCCCACAGGCTTGCCCAGCGGAAACAGCGATCGCACCATATTCGTGGTAGCCAAAGCCAATGCCCCTTTCATGGGCTACAAATGGATTTTTACTTATGGCACGCCCGGCTTTCCCCCGGGTGGTGGCACGTTCCAAACCGGTAACTTCGATGGCGGCCTGGCCAATGCATTTTATGGCAGCCCGGCAGATATCACTAGCCCTGGCTTCTGGGACGCTGCAAACAAGGTAAATGGCGCCATGGCGACCTATAAGTTAAATGGCGTTGACGGTGTTCAATACGATCGGGGCGTAACCATTAATACACTGGCCAGCGCACCGGCGCTAACCGCCACCTCGGTAAACGCCGCAATCGGCGCGCTCATTGATGGCACGGCAAATGAAAAATGGGCTGGATCCATTGCGGAAATTGTTCTTTTCCCGTCGGCGCTCTCCCCGGCCGATCGCAACCAGGTAGAATCTTACCTGGCATTAAAATATGGATTTAACCTTGGCACTTACGACAGTCTCCGGGACTATACCGCTTCCGACGGGGCCACCAGGTACTGGACAGCCAGCACTACCTGGTCGCACGATGTGTTTGGCATTGGAAGAGACGATGGCGCTTTGCTTAATCAAACAAAATCAAACAGCATTAATACCGGAAACGGCGAAGGCTCCGGCCAGTCATTGAAAGGAAATCTTATCCTCTCCACGCCTACGCCATTTACCAATATGCAATTCCTGCTGTTGGGAAATGATTCTGGATTACTCAGCGAACAGGATGTAACTACCGGCCCGGCTGAAGCAGTTGGCTCAAAAAGGGTCATGCGCAACTGGCAAATTCAAAATACGGGCGGGGCACCCGCGGTGAACCTTAGCTACGACATGAGCGGCTTCGTTTATACCGGCGGTACCACAGCCAACAACTACCGTTTAATGGTAGACGAAGATGGGGATGGGGATTACACTACCGGTACCGTTGATTTTGTGCGGCCTGTTTCTATCGGTGTGAATATTACCAATTCCGGCAATCAATTAAATTTTGCAGGTGTAGTGCTCAACAACAACGCCGTGTTTACGATCATTACGCAAGCTTCGGCCCTGTTGCCAGCTACCTGGCAGGGTTTTACCGTTAGCGTACAAAAAAGTAAAGCTACACTCACCTGGAAAACAAGCGATGAAATAAATGTGGACCATTATACAGCGGAATATTCCACCAACGGAACAAGTTTTGTTGCTTTTGGCACCCTGGCCGCAAAAAATTCATCGGGTATCAACACTTATACGCTTGCGCAGGAAAACCTACCGGCAGGCATCCGGTATTACCGCATTAAACGAGTAGACAAGGACGGCAAGGCTGAGCTGAGCACTGTAAAAAGTGTAAGAGCGGGTGGTCTTACCACTATTGTATTGAAAGGAAATCCCGTTACAACCGGCAGACTGGAACTAAATATAGACGTGCCGCAAAACCAGGATGTTGTTATACGCGTGGTTAACACAGCGGGTAAAATACTGGTGCAGCAAAATACCAGTTTGTCTACCGGTACCAATGCCATTACCACCAATGTTTCAAGAATTGGTGCAGGCACTTATATCTTACAGGTGCAGATGGCAAACGGAATCACCAATAAGAAATTTATAAAACTATAGACAGCAAAAGTTAATACTTACACTTGTTTATAAAAAAGACTGCTCCAAAAAAGGGCAGTCTTTTTTTATGCTGTTGCATAACGTTAACGCAATGCACGCCTATAAAAATTTTGCGGTGTAACTTGTTTTTGATTTTTTTAAGTCTGCGGGCGTTCCTGCAAATACAATGTTACCGCCATCCTCGCCGGCTTCCACCCCCAGGTCGATTACCCAGTCGGCACTTTTAATGACATCAGTATTGTGTTCAATCACCAGCACGGAGTGCCCCTGCTCAATCAGCGCATTGAATGAGCCAAGTAATTTTTTTATATCGTGAAAATGCAGACCGGTAGTAGGCTCATCAAAAATAAAAAGAATTGGTCCGCGTCCGACCGCGACATCCGGGCGTGACTGTGCCCGTCCTTTACCCAGGAAGGACGCCAGCTTCACCCGTTGTGCTTCTCCGCCGGAAAGCGTATCAGACGACTGCCCGAGTTTAATATAGCCCAGGCCTACATCCTGCAATGCCTTGATTTTGCTTACCACATCTTTTTCATCGGCAAAAAAAGCAATCGCATCATCAACGCTCATATCCAGCACATCATAAATATTTTTTTCCTTATACCGCACCTCCAGCACTTCTTCTTTGAATCTTTTTCCCAGGCACACTTCGCAGGTCAGGTGTACATCTGCCAAAAACTGCATCTCTACTACCTGTTCGCCTTCTCCTTTGCAGGTATCGCAACGGCCGCCATCTACATTAAACGAAAAATGCTTTGGCAGGAAACCGCGCATTTTGCTCAGTGGTTGATTTGAATAGAGTTCCCTGATTTCGTCATACGCTTTTATATACGTCACCGGGTTACTACGCGATGATTTGCCGATCGGGTTCTGGTCCACCATTTCTACCTGGCTGATAGCGTCAACGTCGCCGGTTAGCGCTTTATAGGCACCCGCTTTATCGCCCGGCTCACCCTTTAATTTTCTGAGTGCCGGGTAGAGGATCTGTTTTACCAATGTTGTTTTACCACTGCCGCTTACCCCGCTTACTGCGCAAAGCACATTCAGCGGAAATACAACGTCAATATTTTTCAGGTTGTTTTGCCGCGCGCCTTCAATGGTAAGCTGGCGGTTCCATTTGCGCACCTGTTTAGGGGGTGCTATAAAAAATTCTCCTTTCAGGTATTTCCCGGTAAGACTTTTCTCGTTGGCAATCAATTCAGCATAATTACCGGCCGCTACCACCTCGCCACCCAGGTGGCTCGCCAACGGCCCCATATCAATGATGTAATCAGCTTCGCGCATCATCATTTCATCGTGCTCCACCACCACTACGGTGTTGCCCAGGTCGCGTAATTCCTTTAATACGGTGATGAGCCGCTCCGTATCCCGTGAATGGAGGCCAATAGAAGGCTCATCAAGTATATAGAGCGAATTGGTAAGGTTGCTGCCCAGGCTGCGCGTAAGCTGTATGCGCTGGCTCTCTCCGCCACTGAGGCTGTTGGCCAGCCGGTTAAGGGTAAGATAACCAAGGCCCACATCCATCAATGTCTTGATGCGGTGATGCAATTCGATGAGAATACGTTTGGCGATTTGCTGGTCGCTTTGGTCCAGCTGCAATTCATTAAACCATTGCTGCAGGTTTTTAATTGGCATTTCACAAAGCTCGCCGATGTGTTTGCCACCTACCTGCACATACAACGCTTCTTTGCGCAGGCGATAGCCGCCACAATCGGGGCAAAGCGTTCTTCCGCGGTACCTTGACAATAGTACGCGGTACTGCACCTTATATAAATTCTGCTCAACCTCTTTAAAAAAGTCGTTAATGCCATTGGAGAACTCGTTGCCCTGCCAAAGCGTTTGGTATTCTTTCTTGGTAAGATCTATAATTGGTTTATGCACGGGAAAATCAAACTTCCGGGAAGCTTTTATAAATGCATCTTTCCATAAACCGAGCTTCTCTCCTTTCCAGGGCGCCACCGCACCCTCATAGATGCTGAGGCGTTTATCGGGTATCACCAGGTCGGCGTCAATACCCAATACCAAAGAAAATCCTTCACAGGTAGGGCAGGCGCCAAAAGGATTATTAAATGAAAACAAGTTGGGTACCGGTTCTTCAAAGGTTACACCGTCCAGTTCGAAGCGGTTGGAAAAATGCTGAAGTTGGCTGCTGTTAATCTCTACATATACCTCCCCTTCACCTTCATAAAAAGCGGTGTTGACAGAATCTGCCAGGCGGTGTTTATCGTCTTCGTCAAACGCTTTCACTACCAGCCTGTCTATGAGCACGTATAATTTTTTCTTCGGGGAGGGTTTCCATTTACTGTCTTCCAATATTTCCTCGATGCGTTTTACTTCGCCATCATACAAGCGTGCAAATCCTTTCTGCAATAATATATTTAACTCTTCCTTAATATCCCTGTTGGTGTGTTGCTTAAACGGCACCAGTAGCAAAACTTTATCGCCTTCCGGTAAAACGCAAATAGCATTCACCACATCTGCTACGTCATCCTTCTTTACTTCCCTGCCGGAAACGGGTGAAATGGTTTTACCTGCCCTCGCGTACAATAAGCGCAGGTAGTCATAAATTTCTGTCATACTGCCTACCGTAGAGCGGGGCGTCCTGGTAATAACTTTCTGTTCAATGGCAATGGCCGGACAAAGCCCTTTTATATAATCAACATCGGGCTTATTCATGCGCGCCATGAACTGCCTCGCATAAGCACTTAAACTTTCTGCATAACGGCGCTGCCCTTCAGCAAATAAGGTATCAATGGTAAGGGATGATTTGCCCGAACCGGATACACCGGTAACTACAATGAGTTTATTACGCGGTATAGATACGTCTACATTTTTAAGGTTGTGTACCCTTGCACCCTTGATAACTATGGAATTGCCCTGTTTGTGGATATCTTCAGTCTTCTGAACGGTCTTTTTTGTGGAAACTACTGTCATATAAGTGGAAAAAGGAGATTAAGTTATAGCAGATCTACGATCTTATTACGTATTAACACCCAATTATGAATTCTGTTGCAATATTTCTTTTGTAAAAGGTTTTTCTTTTCAAAAAAGTACTATTTTCGAAATAGAATTAAAAGCCAATTAAAATCCATGATTAACCATTTAAAAACTCCCCGCCTATAAGCAAATCTATACTTCGCTTAGAAAATTTCCAAACGCACTTTACATCTTAACCAATATCCAATCATTTTTAAAAACCGTAGAAGTTTATGAAATCACTTTGCAAAAACACCGATCATGAATTGATTCACTCATTCATGGATGGAGACATGAACGCACTTGAAACGCTTGTTGTGCGCCATAAGGACAAATTGTACACGTCTATTTTGTTTATGGTAAAGGATAAATATCTGGCTGAAGATATTTTCCAGGATGTACTGATTAAAATTATCGACACCATCCGCGGTGGACGTTACACTGAAGAAGGAAAATTTTTACCATGGGCGATGCGTATTGCACACAATCTGTGTGTAGATCATTTCCGCAAAGTAAAAAGAACCCCCGCTATTAAAACAAGCGATGACCGCGACATTTTTGAAGTATTGAACTTTACTGAAGACAATGCTGAAACAAAAATGATGAAACGCCAGAGCCACGACAGGGTACGCCGTATGCTTGACCTGTTGCCCGAAGATCAGCGCGAGGTTATCATTCTCCGTCATTATGCAGAATTAAGTTTTAAGGAAATTGCAGCACTTACCAATTGCAGTATCAACACTGCGCTGGGCAGAATGCGCTATGGCCTGATTAACTTAAGGAAGATGATGCACGAAAAACAAATTTCTTTGTAATTCCGGCAATTTCTTCGCTAATAATTAACGTCGCTAATAAAAATAATATCTTATTGATGCTTAATTTTACGCTACAATAAACTTGTAAAGCTATTGTCATTCTGGGCCACCACCTTACCTTTTTAAAAATCTGATTCGCTTGCTGTAAGAAGGCCGGTACAGAATGACGCCTAATTAAAAAAGACCTCCCAATGGGAGGTTTTTTTATGAAAAAAAGATGTGAAAACATGGAGCGAATCGGACGCGATAACGGAGGCCTGGGTTTTCACGTGCGCACAGACTCCTATTTGCAGATTTGCCTGTTACTTATTTTTCTCAAACGCTTCCAGCCCGCATGCCAGCCAGTTTCGATACGCTTTTACGCCGGGTGTATAACCAACGGGTAGCGTCAATACTTTTTCCTCCGGGGATATAATTGCATACAGCGGTTGCGATGCATTTTTAAAATTCTCTGATTGCAGTGTAATGAATTTATCGCCCACCGTCTTAATGGCTTTTTTGGAACCGTCGCTGCTGCTGAATAAAAACTGCGCGTCATCGGGCAACATTTTCCGATCGTCTACATACAGGGATACGAGGATAAAATCTTTTTCTATCAATGCTTTTACGCTTTCATCCGTCCATACATTCTCTTCCATCTTCCGGCAATTGACGCAGGCCCAGCCAGTGAAATCTATTAGCAGTGGCTTGTTCTGTTCTTTCGCCAGTTGCAATGCTTTTTCATAATTGTTGACCACATTTGCTTCCACCCCTTTTCCCGTGGCAGACCCCTGTCCATAAATGCTGTAGCTCAATGGCGGGGGGAAACCGCTGATCAGCGCGCGGTTAGCATATTTTGTATTGCTCAGGCCGGGTACCAGGTAAAGGGTAATGACTAAAAAGAACAACGCAAATGCAATGCGGCCTTTGCTTAATTTTTTAGGGGGCGGGTCGTAACTGAACTTTAGAATGCCCAGTAAATAGAGCACGATAGCGATGCCGATAATTATCCAGAGCGCAAAAAACACTTCTCTTTTCAGCAGGCCCCAGTGTTCTACCAGGTCTGCATTTGAAAAATATTTTATGGCAAAAGCCAGTTCAAGAAACCCAAAAACAATCTTTACCGTATTCATCCAGCCGCCCGATTTTGGCAACGAAGAAAGCCAGTTGGGAAACAATGCAAACAGCGCAAAAGGCAGCCCGAGTGCCAGTCCAAAACCGCCCAGTGCCACCGTTAATTGTACGGCGCCGCCATTCTGGTTCAACGCACCCACCAGTAGGGAACCCAGTATCGGACCGGTACAGGAAAATGAAACAATTGCCAGCGTGAGTGCCATAAAAAATATACCGCTGGCCGTGCCTGCATTTGATTTGGAATCTACCGAATTGGATAAATTAGCGGGCAATCCAATCTCATAAAAGCCAAAAAAGGACAGGGCAAACGCTACAAATACCGCAGCAAAGAAAATATTCAGCCAGGCATTGGTAGAAATATTGTTGAGGATATCCGACTTACCTGCATCCAGGAAATAAAAAGGCACACTGATAAGCACGTAAATAAGAAATATAAAAAAACCGTATAAAAAAGCATTCCTGATGCCCTGCTGCTTGTTGCCTGATTTTTTTGTAAAGAACGATACCGTGAGCGGGATCATAGGGAACGTGCAGGGCATTATCAAGCCCACCAGCCCGCCCAAAAAACCCAGGATGAAAATGCCCAGTAAGCTTTTTTTGCCGCTGTCTTCTCCTCCCGTACCACCACAGTTGTTTACAGGATTGGTTACATCAATCTTGCTGCGCTTTAAAGCCTGCGCGGCGTTTGCGGACTCCCGCAAGCCGCCTTGTTTGGCATTTAGGTTACCGCCGGCATCAAAAGAAAACCGAAAAGGAAGTTCCTCCGGACCGGCTACACTGTCTCCTTTAATAGCCATATAGGAAACTACGCCCGTAATATCTTTATGCAGGTCTTTTGCCTGCACCGTTACCGCAATGCCAGCAGTGTTCTCAAAATAACGGATTGCGATATCCCCGAGCAATGCTTCCCTGGATGATTGCAATTTGCCGGTTTCTGTAGTGCTGGTAATTACTAAATTGGAAAGCGAAGCGGAATCATAATGGATGCGCGTATTGGGTTCATCGTCTTTCATGGTGGTAGAAAACAATTTCCACCCTTTACCGATGTTGGCGGTAAAACCCAGTGTATAAGTGTTGTCTGCATTTTTTACCGCGGCAAAATTCCAGGCAACTGCTTTTTCAGGCGGTGTATTGCCTTGTGCCAGCAGCCCGGTCAACAACACGCAAAAGCCAGCGGCGAGTATAATTTGTTTCATTGCGTTTTATTAAAAACCAACGGGTTCCTTTTGCAAAGAACCCGTTTTATAAACAAGATGAATGACTGGCAGCACACTATCCGCCAATGTTCACTTTAAATTCTATTGTTGAAGGGGGCAGACACCGCGCGTCATTGCAAACGATGAATTCCACACTACCGGCAAAATTTGTTTTGATGTTTCCTTTCAGCTTTACGGTTTGTACAAAGTCAACCGTATTTTCATAGTAGTTAACGGTGCCTGGCCATGCAGCCTCATATTTCTTAACCATTTTACCCACTTCTTTTACTTTACCCGCGGCTGTTGCCAGCGGGTTGTTTATAAATTTAAAAGTGGTAGGTAGCGGTCCGTCTGCCACGCCTGCATTTTGTGAATACAAATGATAGCTGTCGCCAATTGTTGCCGTCATATGGACTTCGTATGTTTTTTCCGCCAATTTTTTAGCTGAATAGGACCACTGCACCTGTTTGGCCGATTGGGCCTGGAGCGTAAAAGCAACAACGGACAAAACGATAAAAAAGTAAAGTTTCTTCATAATGCTGAATAATTACACAAGAACGTAAACATTGCCTGCAAAGTTCCAACCGTTATGCTAAATTAAATGTAAAAACTAAACGAGTGCAGGCTGGCGGCTCATCATTAATGCTTCCATTACCAGGCGCCCATCGGTATTGCCCAGCGCTGCCGAGCAGGCTCTTTCCGGGTGGGGCATCATGCCAAAAACGTTTCGGTTGCTGTTACAGATACCGGCAATGTTACGCGTTGCACCGTTGGGGTTGGCTGCATCCGTAATCCGGCCCTGTTCATCGCAGTAACGGTACAGTACCTGGTCGTTTGCTTCCAGCACATCCAGTATTTTATTTTCTGCAAAATACCTGCCCTCGCCATGCGCAACGGGTAGTTTTAATGCTTTGTCTGACCCAATCCCTTTTATATAAATATTTTTGCAAACAAATTGCTGGTGTGCATTCCTCAGTAAAACGCCCGGCAGCAGCTGCGATTCGCACAGTATCTGGAATCCGTTGCAGATGCCCAGTACCTGTCCGCCTTTATTGGCAAAATCAATTACGCTTTGCATCATGGGGCTAAAACGCGCAATGGCACCGCAACGCAGGTAATCGCCATAAGAAAATCCGCCGGGCAATACCAGGCAATCTTCCGTAGAAAACATACCCAGGTCTTTGTCTTTGTGCCATAACATAATCACTTCCTGGTTAAGGTCCTGCTGCAGGGCATCCTGCATATCACGGTCACAATTAGAGCCTGGAAATACTACAACGCCAAATTTCATAATAAAAATTGTTGGAGGCTGTAAAGATAATTCAAAAACAGATGTCTGCTTGCTGCATTTGCAGTTACCGGTGCCCGGGCATTGGTTATGCACAAGTTTTGCTTCTTGGGGTATTGAAGCCGGGCGGCACTAGCCGTGCACGGTATAATTTAACATCATTACGAAAGCAAATATTACCCAGTGCAGCACCAACGGCAGCCAACGGCCAGGCAGGTAAAAATAACCTGCGGCATGAAAAATTGACAGGGGCACCACCACCGGCAACCAATGCAGGTAATTTACTCCCGGGTTAACAAGGATAATGATCACCGACACTATCAGCAGCACCAGCAGCAGGCTCCAGCTTTTACGCATTTGTATCATCATTTTGCCCAGGTTGGTTTGTACATACCATGCGCCAATCAAAAAAGGAACCACCATAAAAAATATACCGCCAGTAATCCATAAAGAGGCCGGAAGCCTTGGCAGGTGAAAAGAAATTACGGGAATCACCTTGTGCCAGTTCCATTGATTGGCAAGAAAAAGTACTACGAATAAAAAATAATAGGGGGTGGTAAAACCGAGCAGCGCTACCATCCATTCTGTAATCCGGAAAGGCCGGGTAAGAATCAGGGCAAATGCCAGTATAAGAATAAATACAACAGCCGGGCTGTAAATCAGCGGCAGCGTACCCACCAGGATACTGACGTTGAAAATGGCGGTTTTTGGACTATGGTGGTTATAAAGATTGGTAAGCCGGTACCAGATCAAAATCAGCAGCGAATTGACAAGCAACGGTGCCGAAAACAGGTTCCATTCATGTACCAGCGATGTAACAAGGATATAAGACATGCCAATTAGAAAATTGGCCCTGGGTAGCAGTTTCAGGGAATTGCCAATACGGTTCAACAGCGTGGCCTGGGAAAACAGCAATAAAAAAGCCAACACAGAAAAAATAAGCGGGCTGCCGGCTGTAAATGGTTCGAGGAATTTTACAATTATATTAAAGATATAATTGTCTCCCTCGTTGGCCATGTGTTGTTCGGGATGAAGAAAAAAAGGAAATTTGAGCACCAGCGCATATAATAATAACACCAGTGCGTTACCGGGATTTTTTTGTTTAAAGATTCCGATCAAATTAGTTGGTTTTGGTGTGTGGCTTAATATTCTAATTTAGAAAAACAAAGATAATTGCGGTAAACACAGGGAACAATTACCTGCCTGGCAGCTACCTGCTTTCCGCTGCGTGTCATAAACTCATACCCTTTATCAAGATTTTTTAAAGTAGGATTTCGGGTAATCTTTCCATCTGAAGATATGCTTTGATCGTTTAACATGATGGTTCTCTTTTCGGACATATTAAACAGGAAATGAATATCTGTACCCATATTAACCAGCTGAAATGAAATCATGTTATCGCTTTGATCATCATACTGGCTTTTGGGGATGACATTGGTCCAGTCGATTGACCCATCCTTATTGAAAGATAATACCATTACATTCTCTGCATTGTACCGCGTGTTCTGCTGGTTATCCCACCGGTTCCAGGGGCTACCGCCGTACCCGTAGGGAGAATTGTAATAGTAATCCATCGGCGACATCCAGGGATTGCCATAGCCCATATTATTCCAACGGTTAAAAGCATTGCCCCTTGTGGTACTGAATTCAGATTCTGTTATCACGAGGTAACCGCCGTCTCTCCTCACGATAATATTCTTAATAAAAAAATCATTAAAGGCGGCTTTCATAGAAGCCTCCTGGCCTTTTGCATTGGCCCGCAATTCATCATTAAACAAACTGCTTACTTCCCGGATTTTCTTATTGCTGATCTTATCCCAAAGCAGCGAATACAACCCCTCTATATTGCCCCGCTTTTGCTTGTAGTAAAAAGCATTCAGCAATATTCTTCTATTGGTATTATCAGCCTTTAATTTTATTTCATCCAGTATTTTGCCATCCAGCTCTACGTTATTGACCGACAGGTTCGCTGAATCGGGGTATTTAATAACCATCGACAACCTGGTAATGTACTCATTGTAATTCTGCCGCAGAAATTTGCCAAACACCAGCTCCCCATCATTGGTCAGCAAAAAATCAGTAAAAAAATCGTTGCGCTCTTCCATCGACAGGTTCATGCGGTCTTTTCCACCCCGCAATTGCAAGTCTTTGTTGTAGAGCAAGGTAGTAAACATGAAATTATTACGGTTCCTGCTGTTTATTTTAAACACCATGATGCTTTGTTTGTCATCACTGTTGATGGCCGTATATATTTTGTTGTTGGATGCAAAACCTACCTGCGTAGTATCCAGTTCTATGGGATCAATCATACTTTTTGCATTGCCGTCTAATTTTGCAGCCATACAATGCACAATGCCTTTGCGCTGGTACTGGTATATCACGTAAAAAAAATCCGGGTAGGCGATAAAATCAACGTTAATCAGCTGCTGGTCCGGCGTAAATTCAAGCTTCACCCGTTCTTTCAGTTTCATGTCGTTATCGTACACACAAATGGCATCATCATTCCGGTTGGATTTATACACCAGGAAATTACCGTTCAGTTTGCCAATTATTTCAAAATTGGTTCGGCGGCTGTCCTCTTTTTCCGGTTCGGTGTAGGTGATTCTTGGCGGTTGCGCCTGCACCCGACCGGCGATTAAAAAAAGCAGTGCAATGCTGAGGAGTCTTCTATACGGCATACAATTTATTTCTATGGTTTAAAATTACAGGTTACACCCCGATTTATGAATTGTTATTAACTGAATATAACAGCTAATCGGGGCGAAAAGATTTGAATGTTTACGGATATGCTGCAATTTTAACGGTCTGTTGATAAACAACCGATGCTGCCCGGACAGTAAATACATAAAAAGCCACAGAATTGTTTTTTCCGTATACCTTTGTTCCGGCGTCGGGGTCTCCCCCGGCGCAATTTATTATACCGGAACAATGAAACGAACAATTGATAGTTATTGCTGTGGGAAAACAGGGAACCGGACCAGACCAAACGATGCCCGGAATATGGTTCCAGCCATCCTCAAAACATTGCCAGCATCGCATTCAAAAATACTTCCTGTAATCCAGAATCCTGATTAATAATTTCTTAACTGTGAGTAAACATCTTAACATTAACAGAGTAAGTGCAGCCGGGTTAATTGTAGCGTTGGGAATTATTTATGGCGACATTGGTACTTCTCCTTTGTACGTACTAAATGCCATTACCAAGGGGAAAATCATCAGCGACGCACTCATCATCGGCAGTCTCTCCTGTATCATCTGGACGCTCACTTTACAAACCACTTTAAAATACGTTATCCTTACCCTCAAAGCAGATAACCGCGGTGAAGGCGGTATTTTTTCACTGTATGCACTGGTAAGGCGACAAAAAAAATGGCTGGTTCTTCCCGCTATGATAGGTGGTGCAGCGCTGTTGGCGGATGGCATGATTACCCCGCCCATTTCCGTAACTGCTGCCGTAGAAGGGTTGCGCAATATTCCCCATTTAAGCGATATTCCAACACGAACGATCATCTACATTGTGCTGGGCATTATTACTATCCTGTTTTTTCTGCAACAATTCGGTACCGCTTCTATCGGTAAAATATTTGGCCCCCTCATGATGTTGTGGTTTACCATGATGGCGGTACTGGGATTTATTCACCTCCACGAAGACTATTCCATTTTTAAAGCCTTCAGTCCTTACTACGCCATTGAACTGCTGACCCAATACCCAAGCGGGTTCTGGATACTGGGCGCGGTCTTCCTGTGCACCACCGGTGCAGAGGCATTGTACAGTGACCTCGGGCATTGTGGCCGCGACAATATCCGCGTGTCGTGGGTCTTTGTAAAAAGCTGTTTGATATTAAATTACCTGGGCCAGGGTGCGTGGATACTGGCGAATAAAAATGGTGTAACTATTACGGAAAAAATGATTAGCGAAGGTTTCAATCCGTTTTACGGCATTATGCCGGAATGGTTTGTAATACCCGGCATTATAATTGCCACCGCAGCAGCCATTATTGCCAGCCAGGCCCTTATCAGCGGTTCGTTTACCCTTATTAGTGAGGCCATGCGACTGAGCCTATGGCCAAAGATGAAAGTGGTGTTCCCCACAGAAGAACGCGGTCAGATTTATATTCCCGGTATCAATTTTTTATTGTTTTTTGGCTGCACCGGCGTGGTCCTGTATTTTAAAAAATCCACCAATATGGAAGCCGCCTACGGGCTGGCCATCACGCTGTGTATGCTGGCCACTTCCATTTTGTTTGCCAACTATCTCATCAGCAAACGCGTAGCTTCTGCGTGGATCTATTTATACC
The DNA here is from genome assembly GCA_039925965.1 of Chitinophagaceae bacterium. Lineage (GTDB taxonomy): Bacteria > Bacteroidota > Bacteroidia > Chitinophagales > Chitinophagaceae > JAZKFT01. The sequence continues at coordinate 7,688 of JBDSXW010000005.1, read as the reverse complement.
TGCTCACCTATACATCCATTGAGCTTAGTTTCCTTTTTGCCAACCTGGATAAATTCAGGCACGGAGGGTACGTGGCGTTGTTTGTTGCAGGTGGACTTTTTTCAATTATGTACATCTGGTACCGGAGCAGGAAAATAAAAAACCGCTACGTGGAGTTTGTGCGCCTGGAACACTACCTGCCACAGATCCAGGAACTAAGCAACGACAAAACCGTACCCAAATTTGCAACGCACCTGGTGTACATGACCAGTGCAAATAACCCAAAAGAAATTGAGCATAAAATCATCTACTCTATTCTTAATAAAAAACCAAAGCGCTCAGATATTTACTGGTTTGTACATGTAGACACCGTAGACGATCCGTATACCAGCGAATACAATGTGGAGCACATCATACCAAACGACATTATACGAGTAGAATTTAAATTGGGTTTTCGCATGGAACCCAAAATTAACCTGATGTTCAGGAAAGTGGTGGAAGACCTGGTACACAACAAGGAAGTAAATATTACCAGCCGCTATGAAAGCCTGGAGCGCAACAACGTAGTGGGCGACTTTCAGTTTATTGTGATGGAGAAATACCTGAGTCAGGACAACGAACTCCCTTTCTTTGAACGGGTTATTATGAAATTATATTTCTGGCTGAAAGAACTGAGCCTTTCGGAAGAAAGAGGTTTTGGACTTGACCCTTCAAATGTAAACATCGAAAAATTTCCGTTAATAGTGGCCCCGGTCCAGGGCATCAAATTAAAACGGGTATATTACAACCCGGAAGACGAAGAACTTTTATAGTGTGGTGTGCGTTGTGGTTTTGTGTTGTCTGTAAGAGCATAAATCTGTATAAAAGCGTCATATAGAAAATCGCTGAAATTTGCCATATAAACGCAGCAATACGCAGCACGCAACAGTAATAAGTTACCAGCATTATTGAATACCTCCCTCCTTTATATTATCATTGTTATAACAGTACTCTCCCTGCTGGTATATCTTTTACAGGATAGGTTTATTTTTAAGCCGGAGAAATTGCGGCAGGATTTTCAGTTCAAATACGATGTACCATTTAAAGAATTATTTTTTGACATTGAACCCGGCGTCCGCATCAATGGCCTGCATTTTTTTCGTGATGCACCACAGGGGCTGATACTCTATTTTCATGGCAATACACGCAGCATAAAAGGCTGGGCAAAATATGCAACTGATTTTTACCGCTACGACTATGACGTAGTGCTGGTAGATTACCGCGGTTTCGGTAAAAGTACCGGCAAACGAAGTGAGCGTGAAATGCTGTCTGATATGCAGTTTGTATATGCTAAGCTGGCTACTCAATACCCGGAACACCATATCCTTGTATACGGCAGAAGCCTGGGCAGTGGCTTCGCCAGTAAAATTGCTTCCGATAATAAACCCCGGTATTTAATCCTGGATGCGCCGTTTTATAATTTCACCCGCGTAGTAGAACGTTTCCTGCCATTTCTGCCGGTTAAAATGTTACTGATGTACCAGTTGCGAACTGATAAATGGTTGCGGCATGTTAACTGTCACACGTATATACTGCACGGCACAAAAGACCGGCTGATACCTATTAAACACAGTGAGCAACTGCAAAAAATAAACCCGCAGAAGATTACGCTGATTCGCATACATGGCGGCGGCCACAATAACCTGCCTTCCTTTCCGGAGTACCACAATTTTATAAGAGACATTCTGAAATACTGAACAATTATTGCAGCACATTTTCTTAAGCAAGCAGCACTGGCACCGGCTTTGTTGTGCTGCTAAACCATCTATTAAATGTAAATTGCCGCATGCCACAAAGAAGAATCATATTCCGCTGGATAAAAATATTACTGATGCTATATGGGCTGATTGGTATTGCGGTTTATTACTTGCAGGATTATATTTTATTTCACCCGGAGAAAATGGCAAAAACCCATTCTTATCAATTTGCTGTTCCGCACAAAGAAATAAACATCGCGTACAATGACAGCGCCAATATCAATATCATACAATTCACTACCACAGCCGCCGCTAAAGGCGTAGTGCTTTATTTTCATGGCAACCGGAAAAACATTGCCTGGTATGCAAAATATGCTCCCAATTTTACAAAAAATGGATACGAAGTGTGGATGATTGATTACCCGGGCTATGGCAAAAGTACCGGCACCTTAACTGAACAGCGCCTGTATGATTACGCAGAACAATTGTATAAATTAGCGGCCAGCAAGTTTGCAAAAGACAGTATTGTTTTGTACGGAAAAAGCATGGGCAGTGGGATAGCCGCTTATATTGCTTCCAGGAGAAACTGTAAAGAATTGATTCTTGAAACGCCGTATTATTCTATCACCTCCCTGTCTGCGCATTATTTTCCAATCTACCCTGTTGGCAGAATGATCCACTATAAAATTCCCTCTTATGAATTTTTGCAGCGGGTGATAGTGCCCGTTACAATCTTTCATGGCACTTCAGACGGTGTGATCCCGTACAGCAACGCAGAAAAATTAAAGCCTTTCTTAAAACCTACAGACAAGTTTTTTACTATTGAAGGCGGTAGCCACAATGATTTGAACGACTTTCCAATCTTCCATCAAAACCTCGACTCGTTATTAAATAATTAACCCACTTCGCCACAATTTTGTAAATTTAACTTGCCTATATGTAAAGTTTACTTTACATTTGGTAAATAAAACTTTACATATGATCAGTAGTCTTTTATTACCCAACCCATATAAACGCTATGGCCTTATCCTCCTTGTACCATCGCTGGTGCTCGGCATCCTGGTGCGGTTTTCCGACTTTCACTTCTCCTTTCTCACACTGAACTTTGCCAAAACACATATCAACGGAAAAAACATTCACCTCGAAGATAATATCAATCTCACCGACGAGCTGGCTCTTACCGGTATCATCATTGCGCTTTTATTCATTGCATTTGCAAGAGAAAAGAGAGAAGATGAATACATCGCCCACACCAGGCTGGAATCATTGAAATGGGCTGTTCTAATCAATTACTTATTGTTATTAATGGCTACCTGGGCCGTACACGGCGTTGCTTATATAGATGTAATGATGTATAATATGCTCACCGTCCTGATTATTTTTATCATTCGGTTTAATTACACCCTGAACAACGGCAAAAAAACATTTGATTAAACACCGTAATCATGAAAAACACCATAAGAATAGAAAGAGCTGTTCTAAATATTACCCAACAGGAGCTGGCAGAAAAAATTGGTGTATCCAGGCAAACCATCAATGCGATTGAAAGCAATAAATATGTGCCATCAACTGTGCTGGCGCTAAAAATGGCGACCCTGTTTCAGAAAAAGGTAGATGATATTTTTACACTGGAAGAAACAGATTAAAATTGAATTTCCGGAAGTTTATACAGCTTTACGCTACAGGTATCACACAACAACTACTTACAACACAAAAATTAAAAAAATGAAAACAAAGCAAATTTGCCCTCAACGCTTGCCTGCAATGGCATGCCGGGGTTTACTTATGATGCTGTTTCTGCTAGCTATGCTATCCTGCAAAAAAAACAACCAGCCACCTGATTCAACCGGATTACAAAATATAGTGGCAAAACTGGATGGGGAGATTTTATATGGCAGCCTGTCAACACAAACCGATGAAAACGGGTTGTTGTTATGGTGCAATGGTGGAAAAATATTAATCGGTATGGCAAAAATACCGTTACAGGCATTCACCAATCCTGGAAAAATTGAGCACGCTGAAGTTTTGTATTCAAATTTTGGGATCATTATCCGCAATACCGAAACCAATAAGCGCTGGTATTATATTCAGAATGATGAAAAAAGCCGGCAACAATTTGATGCGCTTCTGCACACGGGTGAAAAACCGGTAGTATCGGGCATAACCGGAACAATCAGGCTAAATATTTCATAAACAATAATCCATAAACAATAATCATTGTGTACTTACCTGTGTGCAAGATGCCTGCTAACTGTTGAAAATACAGTTAGCTTCCGGCATTTAAAGAAATATGAAAACAGATCGGATGGTAACGCTATGAATTGTTGTAATTGCAGGCTGTAACTATTCCGCTATCAGGAACTTGCTGCATGCAACAAATACGATTAAATCGCGTCTTTTTTTCGGAGATCGCAACTTCAACTGACCAAACATCCTAACCATGCTACAGAATTATTTCAAGACCATGCTCCGCAATCTGTGGAAAAACAAAACCTACGGATTTCTTAATATACTTGGGCTGGCCATCGGAATCGCATGCACAGGTTTAATTTTTTTGTGGATAGAAGATGAAATGACGTTTGATGATGTGAACCTGAAAAAAAGCATGCTTTACCGCGTAAATATCAACCGGACTTTTGATGGCCGGACATATACAATGGCGTCTACTCCGCGGCCGATGGCTTTGGCATTGAAAGAAGAAATACCAGGCATAGTAAATGCGGCTCGCATATCAGACCAGGCAGAACAGGCGCTCTTTAGTTTCAACGGTAAAGCAATGTATGCAGCCGGCATGTATGCCGATTCATCACTTTTTAGCATGTTTACATTCAGCTTCGTGGCCGGTGATGCAAAAACGGCTTTTCAGCAATTGTATTCATTGGTTATAACAGAAGCAACGGCAAAGAAATTCTTTGGTGAAGTAAAGAACGCAGCAGGTAAAACACTGCAGGTAGATAATAAACACAATTTTATAGTAACCGCAGTTATAAAAAATTTGCCTCCAAACTCCAGCTTGCAGTTTGAGTGGCTCGCCCCTTACCAGGTAAGTATAGCGCACAACCCTGCCAGATGGGGAACAGATGATGGATTGAATTGGGGAAGCTACGGACCGCTCACCTATGTAGAACTGGATGAAAAGGCAAATCCTGTATCCATTAGCAAAAACATAAAGCATTTTATTCGCCAGAAAAAAATGGATGAAGAAAGCCTGGCTATTCTCTTTTCGATGAATGACTTCCGGCTTTATGACGAGTTTGAAAATGGCAAAAAAACCGGGAGTGGCCGCATCAGGCAGGTGCACATGCTGTCGGCCATTGGCTGGATAATCCTCTTTATTGCCTGCTTCAATTTTATGAACCTGGTTACCGCCAATAGCCAACAACGGTTTAAAGAGATAGGTGTTCGCAAAATGCTGGGCGCTGGCCGCAAAAAATTAATTATTCAGTTTATTGGTGAGGCTTTGTTTATTTCTTTGATTTCGGCAATGGTCGCCATGCTTATTATCGCGCTGGCATTGCCTGCATTCAACATGCTTATGCAGAAGCAACTTGCGTTACATGTAAAGAATCCACTGCATATTTCAGGACTGCTTATCATAGCGCTTATTTGTGGCTTGCTGGCAGGCAGTTACCCTTCTTTTTACCTGTCTTCATTGAAGCCGCTATATGTTTTAAAAGGATTAAAAATTCCAGGTGACGGGGCGCCATTGATAAGAAAAGGCCTGGTGATATTACAGTTCACTGTATCGGTTGTATTTATCATTTGTACCATTATTGTGTACGGGCAGGTACAACATATAAAAAACCGCGAGCTTGGCTTTAACAAAGACAATTTAGTAGAAGTCGATCTGCAGCGCAACGGATCAAAAAATTTTACTGCCATTAAACAGGATCTTTTACAATCAGGTTTTGTAGAAAATGCTGCCATGTCTGACCATACAACTATATATGGCGGTGATACGGACGACCGGTTTAAATGGCAAGGCAAACCGGAAGGCAAGGAAGTTTCTATTGCGTTTCGCCATGTTAGCCCTGAGTTTATTACTGTATCCGGTATCAAACTGGCAGCTGGCAGAGATTTTAACGCAGGTGGTGCAGAAGATCCAACAAATATTATCATTAATGAATCAATGGCAAAATTAATGGGTAACGAAAACATCGTCGGCAAGATCATACAGTCGCCCAGGGATGTTGAAGAAAGTGTTTATATCAACCTGAAAGTAGTGGGTGTTATAAACGATTATGTTTATGGCAATGTTTATGGAAGTCCCGGGCCGCTCTTGCTATTGTGTAAGTCCGGCGAAGATACACACCTGTTGTACCTGCGTTTAAAACCGCAATTTAACGCTGCATTGGCCCTGGCAAAAATAGAAGCCATCATAAAAAAACACAATCCGGGGTACCCGGTTCAATACAAATTTACAGATGATCAGTTTAATAAAATGTTTTTCAATGAAACAATGGTAAGCAAGATAGCCGCAGTATTTGCCGGGCTGGCTATTTTTATTTCATGCCTGGGATTATTTGGCATGGCAACTTACACCGCCGGCCGAAGGCTAAAAGAAATTGGTATCCGCAAAGTGCTGGGAGCCGGGATTACCGGACTGGTAAGTTTATTGTTGAAAGACTTTTTACAGCTGGTTTTTATTGCCTGCCTGTTGGCATTCCCGATAGCCTGGTGGATTATGCACGGTTGGTTAGAAAATTATGAATACAGGACTGCGATCAGCTGGTGGATATTTTTAGCGTCCGGCCTGGGCGCCGTTCTCATTGCCCTGATAACAATTAGTTTCAAACCATAAAAGCAGCGCTTGTCAACCCCATTAATACTTTACGATCAGAGTAAACGAACAATATAGAATGGCAAATGCGAAAATAGCCATTGGAATGGCCGGCGGGTGGAGGATGAATGTAGCTTGCATCGGATGAGAAATGATAAAACACTGACGTAGACACGGTAATTATGGACGCGCGGCTGTCGTACCACGTCACTCGAAGTTTATTTTCATTCCTCCAGCGTAACCTTATGCTTGCCCACTTTCAGTTTATAACCAACTCCTACTTTGAGGGCATAATTTTCCTTGTTATGGCTTACCGGAAAATTGTAGCAAACCGGGTAATCGTATTCTGCTACAATATCCTGGATGATTTGGTATACGTTTTTACCAAAAGGCCGATCCGTATCGGTCATATCAGCGAAACCTCCTACAATAAGTCCGGCCAGCCTTGCTAATTTTCCGCTCCGTTTCAACTGGTATAGCATCCGGTCAATTTTATACAGCAGTTCGCCGGTATCCTCCAAAAATAAAATTCTTCCTTTGGTTTTCAGTGCTGACGGGCTGCCTGTAAGATGAGCCAACAGGGTGAGGTTGCCGCCCACCAGTTCACCTACCGCTTCTCCTTTCCTGTTGTATGCATGCACTGCGCATTCATATTTTGCCTTTTTTCCTTCAATGGCATTTTTCAGCGACTGAAGAAATTCATTGCCCATGTTGCCGTCGTTAAAAGCGCCCGCCATTGGTGCGTGAAGTGTGGCAATCTTATAATTACTGTAAATATGCGCATGGAGTACCGTGATGTCACTAAACCCAATGATCCATTTGGGCTTTTTACTGAATAATTCAAAATCCAATTGATCAATAATACGCCCCACGCCATAACCACCCCGGCCGCAAAGAATGGCATTGATGCTATCATCATCCAGCATGGCTTGCAGCTCATCTGCACGTGCTTCATCCGTGCCTGAAAAATAATTGCTGGAATCGCTGCCCAGGGTTTTGCCCACCATTACATTGTAGCCCCATTCATGCAGGGCGTCAATACATGCCTGGGCTTTTTCTGCAGCCATATAGCCTGCAGGGCAGGTAATGCCAATGGTATCGCCCCTAACCAGGTAAACCGGGATGACCGGGCTGTTATTGGGCTCGTCTGTTTCAGCGCTTTTTGTAATATCAGCATAGGAAGCTGCAAAAGG
>JBDSXW010000004.1:0-131394 GCA_039925965.1 Chitinophagaceae bacterium | reverse complement strand
ACGTCAAAAAAACCAGGTTGAAATGCCATAATCGATAATTTTGACAAATTTAATTAGAAGATCCGGCCATCAGATAACTATATATCCACTATTCACATAATAACTTGGGGTTTTTAGAGATGCCCTTTAGACTTATAGTCCTTATAGCTTAATCCAAAGCCGGAAGTCTTTTTTAAAATATTCCCATTTTTATCGAACATTTGAATCTTTCCCGAAGTAAGCCAATCCTTCAATAATTGATTCATGTGAGAGACCTTAAATTGTTTATTCAAAGTAAATTCATAAAGGTCAAGATTTGAAACTTGCACCTTTTCTTCAAGGTACTGTGTAAACAAATTCTCAAGAGTTGTAACGCTAATATTTTTATCATATTCGGTTAAGGTGTCTCCAAATAGGTTTGCAACATTGTCGCTCTGTTTAAAACCTTTACCAAGACTATTGTTACTCCATTTTGCTTCAATAAATTTTTCAAGTCCGTATATATGTGAACCTATAAAAAAGAGAGAGTAATAGTTGCCTGGACTTCTTTCGATATAATGTGATGCCGTGTAGAACTCACTATTATAGGAAAATGCCTTTCTCAAAGCCTCGATATAGTCAAAAATATTTAAACTTTCCAAAGCAGAAAAAAAGGATTCATTGGGAAAAAAATCAGAAATAAATTTTCGCAAATTGTCGAAGGCTTTTTTATCAAAATCGGCTAAAGCTATTTCTGTAAACCTTTTCATTTGAGCCACTGGCAAAAATAGAATGATTTCTGAACGCTTTTTACTTAACAGTTTATAAAGTTGCTCTCTTTGGATTTTGGAATATCCGTAAGGGTCAATAAAAACTAGGCTGCGATCTTTTTGCGAAAAGTTTTCTATCTTTTTAATAACAAAATCAATCATATCAGAAGCATCAAAATTATGTGGTTCTATTGATGTGTTTTTAAAAGCTAAAGCTGAGATCATCGCCGTTACTGAATTGACTTTGTTTTTATCAAAATCATTAAGATAAAGTCTGACGGGCTTGCTCTTTACTCCCCTTTGATAAAAAGTATCTTCATAGTCAAGGATGCATTTGGCAGCAATTATTGGACTCCCTGCCTTGCCATCGTCATAGACTCCTGTGCCACAAAAAATGTCAAATAAGTTTATAGCGGTGATATAAATTGAATTTCCAAGTATAGGCAAGTACTTGCTTAAATAAGATTTATAGAGGTCTAATTTGGCTTGAGTGTGGGGCAGAACATTGTTCTTGGCATTTTTATTCATGAAAATGAATTAAGTTTCTAAATTACTTTTTGTTTTCCGATAACCTTAAATTCATTTTTATGAAAACTATTTATATAAAAGAGAGAGAGCCTTAGTTGAGGTCATATCAATACCCGATCAAAACAACCTTCCCTGCTCCCCCGGCCTTCTAAACTTCGTACAATCCAATTCCCACCGTTCGTCATTCAATCCATAGATCTTATTGTACTTTACAAACTGCTGCCGCACCAGGTCAGCGATGGGGCCCTCACCCCGCATACGCAAGCCAAAGCGGCTATCGCTTACTTTTCCACCATGACCTTTTTCAATCATATGCCACACTTTATCGGCCCGGTCCGGAAAATTTTTATAGAGCCAGTCATGAAAAATTAATTTAATAGCTCCATTGAGACGAATAAAGGTATAGGCAGAAAAGGTTGCACCGTTTTCACTCGCCTGCTTCATGATCTGCTGCATCTCCTGCTCGTTGAGGCCTGGTATCATGGGGCCGAGCATCACACCCATGCGCACACCTGCTTCGCTCATATCCTTAATGGTACGCAGGCGTTGCTTTGCAGTTGTGGTGCGGGGCTCCATCGCACGACGCATGTCTTCATTTAGGGAAGTGATACTTACCAGTACACTCACCAGGTTCTTTTTCGCCATCTCCTGTAGCAGGTCCTTGTCCCTCAAAATACCTGCATTCTTGGTGATCATCCCTACGGGCTGGTTAAACTCGTTGCATACTTCCAGCAAGCCCCGCGTCAACATAAATTTTTTCTCAGCCGGCTGGTAACAATCGGTATTGCCACTCAGGCTGATCGGTATGCATTCGTACTTCGGATGCATCAGGAATTTTCGCAATAACTGAGGGGCATTTTTCTTTACGGTGATCTTGGTTTCAAAATCTACCCCGGCACTCCAGCCATAGTATTCAAAAGAGTTACGTGCGTAACAATAGATGCAGCCATGCTCGCAGCCCTGATAGGGGTTCATGCTGTACGTCATACTTAGGTCAGGGCTGGCTACCTTGTTCACAATGCTTTTGGCATCATCCTCCAGGTAGATCGTTTGCGGCGTGCTTTCTGTCCAGTCATCAATCGATTCCAGCTCGCTACGGATCCGCTCCGTTTTCAGGAAACGGTTCTTAGGATTGAACTGTGCGCCGCGGCCTTTCAGGTAAACCAATTGTTGCTTTTCATGGTCGGTAAGGCTGTCAAATTTCTGATGTTCTTCGTCGCTGCTCATCTCAAGACCCTCGTTTTTTAGTGACGTTAAATACGACAGTTTTCCGCAGCATTAATTACGCGCTGCTCCCGTTAAAACCCAGCGGCAAAAAGACTGCCCTGCCTGGTGGTGACCGGTAAATTTTGAAATTCGAGCCGCTGCACAATCTGGTAGGCCTTATCGCCCTGTCTGCGGCGGAGTAAGAGCATACCGTCGGCGATAAATTTCCCGGTGAACTGGCGGTGACTCATTTCCAGAATGCCCTTCTCGTACTGCCATGGCAATAGTTTGCGGGCAATTGGTATATAAGGTTCGGTAATAAAATGCGGCTTCACTTCCTGGCTTTTCATCAGCCGCTGGGCTTCGCGCAGGTTCTTTACCAACTTACGTATTTCCACTTTGGTGGCCACATTAATAAAAATAGTATGGCTTGGGAAGCTCCCATAATCTTTTAGCTCCACCCTAAAAGGATAAAATCCCATGGCGATATTTTTAAGCCGGTTCAGCAGTTTCTCCTCCATCATTTGCATTTGGGTAAACGTGGCCAGCGTGATATGTGGCATTCCTCCAATATTGCTCTGCGCCTTGTATTTTTCGCCAAATTCTTTTTTCACCTGCAGCATCTTATTACGCAGGTCTTCGTGCGGGCTCAGCACCAATACATATTCATATAATCGATAGCCAGGTAATAGAACGATATCGGGTTGCATAAAATTCTGATTGTGAGAAGTGAAGAAATAATGTGGAAATGTGAAAATGTGAAAGTGTGGGAATATGGAGATATGAAAATGTGGAAGCGTCGGGATGTGAATTCGATGAGAGGATGAATTTTGAGCTCAGCTGAGCTGACGGATATGGAATGTATCGTGAAACCAATCGGGGATTGAACGATAATTCGGAAACGGTAGTATTTTGAGGAAATGCAGCTTTGAATTCATAATGCATCTTGCCGCGATACGCCCTTCTCCTTTCGGATAAGGGCAGGAGATGAGGCGCTCATCTGCACCTGAACAACGTTCAAAATTAATATGGCTTCCAGACGCAACCCCGCTTACCCTGTCGCTGCAAACAAATCCACCTCTGCCGGTAAAAACCGGAACACCATTACCTTTTCACAACTGACAGACTGGTGCTGGCGTTTTAGCAAAACCAATTCAGTTACCATAAAACTGCTATGAAAATCCCGTTGCGAATAATCGATCATCGCTTTTACATACACATCTGCTGGCAGCCGGCGGGCAATGGTGAGATGCGGCTTGTCTTTGAGGCCGTGCAGCGGGCAATCATCGTCTTCTATATAATCACTGATCACTTGCAGCTGTTTGGCCAGTTGCTGAAAGGGCTGTGGATTTTGAACCCGTACATAAATCGTATCGGGTGGAAATCCACTGAAATTGTTAAGCTCCACCCGAAAACTATGTTGCTTGTTGCAGATCCTTTCTATCCATCGGATCACGGTGTCTTCCATCGATTCTACGGCGCGGAAATTAGCCACCGTGATATGCGGTTTCGTTTTCACCGCTACTTTTTCTTTATAGCGGTCATCAAAAAGTTGCTTCTCATCCATCACCTTATTAAAAACAGTTTCATCGGGGTTGGCGACCAGCAAATACTCGTATTGCCCCGGACTTAACGGCTGTTGCCTGGTATTGCTCTTTTCCATAAATGCGATTTTTAGGTGTCAATTATTTTAGCATAAACTTACTAACATATTTAGTATTTAGCAAAATAATTTTTTACTTTGCTAAAGAAATAACACAGATAGCTTATAACGAACACCACATCCGGTCGGGTCGGGAATGACTGGATTTTTTAACCGAGAATAAAAACTTTATTATATGGAATCAGAACTTTTTTTTGGCCCCGCCTACAAAGGTACCAAGCAATTTGTGCAACAGGATGTACCCACCGCCAACGCCACCGGCTTCGGGGCAGCCGCAGATGATTATATGGAGCGGGGTATCGATCTTAATGAGAAATTGATTATGAATAAGCCGGCTACGTTCTTTTTCCGGATGAACAGCGATTCCATGGAGGGGGCTGGAATCGGTATGGGTGATGTGCTGATCGTTGACAGGAGTATCCCGGTTGCCAACGGAAAGATCATTATTGCCGCTGTGGACGGGGAACTGCTGATCCGACGCTATTACCAAAGTTTTAATAAAAAGGTGTTAGCGGCAGAGAATAAGCGGTATAAGAATATTGAACTTACTGAGTATTCCCAGTTTATCACCTGGGGCGTGGTTACCTGCGTTATTCATATTATGGAACCGGCGCTGGAGTCGTTTGCAAAAGAGCATAAAAGAAAACAAAATCTCAATATCATAGAATGATCGCGATTGTTGATTGCAACAGTTTTTATTGCAGCTGCGAACGGGTGTTCAGGCCCGACCTGCAGCAGAAGCCCGTTGTAGTGCTTAGTAACAATGACGGCTGCATTATTGCACGTAGCGATGAAGCAAAAAAATTGGGCGTCGGTATGGCGGGCCCTTTCTTCCTGGCAAAGCCTTTGATTGAGCAGCATAACGTAGCGGTGTTCTCTTCCAACTACAATCTCTATGGCGATATGAGCTGGCGGGTGATGGAGATTCTACGCATGATTGCCGGGAAGGACAAAGTAGAAGTATATTCAGTAGATGAGGCCTTTGTAAACCTCGATCATCTTGGTGATGATCAGCTGCACGCTATTGCAAAACAAATGAAGGAGACCATTGAAGAGTGGACAGGCATTGCTGTTTCGGTAGGCGTCGCGCAGACTAAAGTGCTGGCGAAAGTAGCCAACCGGCTTTCGAAGAAAAACAAAGTCGCATCGCAGGGCGTGATGGTATTACAGGATGACGGTGAGCGGATGGAGGCGTTGAGAAGAACGATGATTGAGGATATCTGGGGCGTTGGCAGGAAGTACGCAGAAAAACTAAAAGATCTGGGTATTGTTACCGCCTATGATCTTAGCAAAATGTCGCAGGGATGGGCTAAAAGTTTTATGGGCGGGGTGGTGGGCGAGCGCCTGATCCGGGAGTTGAATGGCATTCGGAGTATCCAAATGGAAGACGAACTGGTTACCAAGAAAATGATTGCCACCACCAGAATGTTTGGCTCGCCGGTAACAGCGCTCAAGGATATTAAGGAAGCCGTTGCGACCTATACTTCAAGAGCTGCGGAAAAACTGCGGCGGCAACATGGCGCGGCCAAAATGATCAGCGTATTTATCGTTCCCAAAGAACAATCGTATGAAACCCGTTTCAGGCACGGGCCGGTCATCAGCAGTTCCACAACGTTACAAATAGCCACCTCGCATACCAATGAACTGATTAAACCGGCCCTTCAGTTGGCCGAAGATTTATACGAACGCGGCAGGCTGTACAAAAAGGCTGGCGTGATGTTGGGCGATATCGTTCCGGACATCTCTGTTCAAGGAAATTTATTTGTGCCGGAAACCAAAAATAGGGAAGGTATGCTGATGGATATGATGGACAATATCAACTTTAGTCAACGGGATGATATCTTGAAATTTGCCGCCAGCGGCATGACCCGAAACTGGAAGATGCAGCAGAATTTTCATAGCCCCAGGTATACTTCCAGGTGGGATGAATTGTTTAAGGTAAAATAAAAGGGATTCCCGTTTAAAGCTTCGGGGTACGGGTGATATATTATCTGCGGGATTGAATAAGTTGCGCAAAGATGCTGTTGAAATTTTTTCTGGCAAAACCATGCACCTTTTGATCATATATTAAAGAACGATTTAATGAGATGTTCAATGCGTATCCGCCACTAGCCTCCTTTGAAGTCTTCTTACAATGTAAAGTAGCACCGTTGCCTACGGAAATGTTCTTTATAATGAACCTAATTTCACCAGTGTCCGTGCCCAATTATTACTCGCTTGTGGTGAACATCTTATCTTGCTGCGGTGCGTGGACGATACATTCCCTTTGCAGAAATAAGCCGGTGCATCCTTCGGGTAATTACCAGGAACAATTAGGCGCTGATGGACCGGTAAATGTTAATGCTTTGCAACAAGTACCGAAAGCACAATAAGGACCTGGTTTTTGTCATCATCCCGCTGACTAAAAATTAGTTTGTATGAAGAAGATCATGGTGGTTGCAACTATTGTTTTGATGGAATTACGGGTAACAATACCCGGACACAACTTAGAAAAATACCGGCAGTCGTAACCAATGCATTCAAAGAAATGTTTCCGGAAGCCCTTGATGTTACCTGGAAAGATAAGCTTACCGGCTTCCAGGCTTCTTTTAAAATGGAGGATGTAAAATATGAAGACAGATTCAGTATTAAGGGTGAGTGGAAGTTGACAGAAAATGAGATCACCGGAGCGGATATACCAGCCGAAGTGCAGGAAGGCATCGCACACAGCCAAAACAAAGACTGGGAAAGTATGGCGGTATCCCTGGTAGAAGATCCCGATAGCCAACAGTTCATGCTGGTGGTTCAGAAATCGGCCCTGCAGAAAAAAAATCTTTATTTTACTTTCCACGGAAAATTAGTGAGGGACCCGATTGCTTTATAACAGGCCTAGCCGCTATTTTTACAGCTTTATTTAAAAGTAGCAGTATGCATCATTGGTATTTAGTGAACGACGGAAACAATGTAAAGAAATATTTACGCTTGCTGGTTTTTACCATCCTCACATCACACCTTTCACTATTAACGACTGCGCAGCCCAACCGCTGGCAGCAACGCATCAAATACACGATGGATGTGAACCTGGATGTACATACTAATATCATTACCGGCAGGCAAACGATCAAATACTATAACAACTCACCGGATACCCTGCACCGAATTTTCATACACCTGTACTGGAACGCATTTAAGCCGGGCAGCATGATGGATCTAAGTAGCCGGAGCACGGAGAATCTCGTGCTTGGAAGGGATATCAAGGGCAAGGATATAGTGGACTTCGACCGTCGATTTAAAAAGCGAATTGTGGAAATGAAGCCCGAAGAGCAAGGGTGGTGCAATGTTACGCAGGTTATGATCGGAGGTAAGCAGCAACAACACAATTGCACGAAACCCTGCTCGAAGTAAACCTGGACGATCCCATCCGCCCAGGAAAGTCTGTGATTCTAAATACAGAATTCAATTGCCAGGTACCGAAGCTAAGTCGTCGTAGTGGCCGCGATAATCCTGAAGGTGTCCGCTACAGCCTCGGCCAGTGGTATCCCAAACTGGCGGAATACGATTACGAAGGCTGGCATGCCGACCCTTATATTTCCAGGGAATTTTATGGGGTATGGGGCGACTACGACGTAAATATTACATTAGATAAAACGTACAAACTTGGTGCCACCGGTGTGTTGCAAAATGCCTCATCCATTGGCTGGGGATATGATAAAGAAGGAACCGATCTGAAAACAATTGAAGGTGCAACAAGAACCTGGAAATTTTCCGCAAAAAATGTTCACGATTTTGTATGGGCAGCCGACCCAACCTATAAGCATATCACCCGGAAAACAGAAAATGGGCCGTTGCTGCATTTTATCTATAAGGCTGTAGACAGTGTAGAGACAAGGT
The DNA here is from genome assembly GCA_039925965.1 of Chitinophagaceae bacterium. Taxonomy (GTDB): domain Bacteria; phylum Bacteroidota; class Bacteroidia; order Chitinophagales; family Chitinophagaceae; genus JAZKFT01. The sequence goes on along the minus strand of JBDSXW010000004.1, from coordinate 123,399 downwards.
GGCAACGTAATGCAGATAGTGCCGCCATGTGCTACCCGTTTATGGCAAAAACTTTTGGCCCTTATTCCTACAGTGATTATTCTTTTATCCAAGGCGGCGGCGGCGGTACGGAATACCCGATGGCGACGCTGGTGGCAAACTTTTCGCTGGGTACTTTTATTCATGAATGGTGCCATAGCTGGTACCAGATGATGCTGGGCTCCAATGAAAATGAATGGGCCTTTATGGACGAAGGATTTGCCAGCTATGCCGATACCCGTACCCTCACCTGGCTGCGGAACGACAATAGTTTTAGGTACAAAAGACATTACGAATCTTATTATAAGCTGGTGGCCAGTAAATATGACGAACCGATGGGAACACCTGCTAATTTCACCGCCACCAATTTTGCCTACAATGGAAATGCCTATACCAAGGGCGCCATATTCATGTCGCAGTTGGGCTATGTAGTGGGGGAGGCAAACCTTGATAAAATCCTGCTGGAATATTACAAAAAATGGCGTTTCAAACATCCTAACCCTAACGATTTTATCACTGTCGCACAAAAGGCAAGCGGCATGCAGTTGCAGTGGTATTTGCAGTATTTTTTGTACACCACGAAAACGGTGGATTATTCAATCGACAGTCTTTGGGCCGATGGCAGCAATACCAATATCCGTATCCGGAATGTGGGTCAGATGCCGATGCCAATAGATGTTTTACTCACGTTCAAAGATGGTAGCAAAGAGTTGCATTATATTTCGCTCGACATGATGTTTGGCGCAAAGCCGCCCGAAAATAATTTTCCCCGGAAGGTCTATGCGCCCTGGCCGTTTATCAATGAAACTTACACCATTAATACATCGCAAAAAATAAGCGACATAGTAAATGTAGAGATCGATCCCAGCCAGCGGCTGGCTGATGTAGACAAGCTGAAGAATAAGCTGGAATTGAAATGATAGCTTATCGTGAAGTATTCAGCGATACAAAACATCATTCAATTTTTCCATAGTTATAAATCGTAAGCGAGATTTTATAAATCCTGCTGATTAAACTGGATTATTACCGACTCCTAATGACGGCGGATTCTTGCTTCTCACTATCTTCTTTTCACTTCCGCTTTAACAAATTTCCTGGGGTAGTAAGAAAACGTAAGCAGAAAATACTGTTGCAATCCATTGCTGCTTCTTACCGTAGTGCCATAACTGTTGACGCTGTTGCTGATGTTTTGAAATTCTTTCAAAATATCCATGGCAGAAAATTTCAATTCCCCTTGCTGTTTCATGAAGCGGCAGGATGCGAAAGCGTTCCAAAGCATTACCCGGTTGGCAATGCCGGTATTTTTTGTGTAGTCCAGTGTGCTGTTGAATGTAAGATTTTTTGAAAAATTGACTGTAGCGCCAAATCTTGTGATATCCGATTTGGAAGCGTAAGAGGTCAGTCCAGCGCCAGTTTGTTTTGTTCTATAGTTAGTAAGGGTTTTGCCCATGTTTAAAATCAAAAATGAACGCAGGGACAACTGGAGCGTCAGCTGGTTAAACAGGTTTATATTCTCGCTAATAGTATAGAGGTTGTCGATATAGTTGGGTATACGATTATTTGAAAACGACCCATTGTACATCAATTGTATAATGCTGTTCTGTATTTTTCTTGAAAGATTTGCGTGGTAATTCAAACTATAATTATTACTCTTATCTGCATTGGTGTTGTACGAAACCCGTTTGCCGGAAGGATCATTAAAAGCACTATCTGTAACAGGGTTTTTTGAAAGTGAATAATTCCCGTTGACCTGAACATTAAAACCGTACAACGACTGAGGCTTCTCCATGCTATACGAAGTATTAAAGGAAAATTGGTGTGTAATCACATTTACCAGGCCTGGGTTTCCTCTCCTTATATTGTACGCATCAATATCATCCACCACAGGATACAGCCGGTTGATATCGGGGTATTCAAAATTTTTCTGATAGTTTACATTTAGATAACTGGAATACTGTTTTTGCCTGTTAGACTGAAGACTGATATACCCATCGTAACGCAGGAAGCTAAACGACCGGTTAAGGTTTCTATTGGCAATGGAGGATTGGTTTTTGTCAACTATAAAATCGTTTATTAAGCGAAGGCCGAAGTTGATATACTTAGAGCCTTTCATATTGTATTTGGAAAAATATTTTGAAAGGCTGAGGGCAGGACTGTATTTTAGTTTGTTGAGTTCATTGGTATTTGATAGGCGGTCATTGTTGAGATACCCAGGTGAAACTTTATTATAGTCCGCGACTTTCACATTTTCCGACTGACTGCCAAAATTGAGATCCTGGTTAAGACTCATATCAATACCAAAGCAATTGAACCGACCAAATAACAGGCGTCTTAAGCCCCTATAGTTGAAATTTAGCTGGGCGTTCAGTGATTTGTTTTCGGTATTGTAATGGCGGTTGTAGGAAGTGTCTGCAGTGTTGTCTGTATACGAATCGAAATTACTGGTAACAAACCGGTTACTGATAGCAGTACTATTGGTAATATTGGCTGACGCCCGAAAGCCCAACAGTGGATTATCGTAATCGTTTTTAGAAAATGCAACATTTATTGATTGGTTATTGGACTTTGAGTCTTGAACCGTGCCAACATCATTGGTACTCTTGAGGTTGTTGGCCGAATCCCGGGTTTCGGTGCTTCTTGTTCCATTGTCTGTGTCATTCGATGTCCTGGCACTGCCAACTATCGTAAACTCGTCGCTGTAGCTGTTTGTTTTGATGTAATTTAAACCCACTTCATGCCGGTTGCTGCTTCTGTTTTGCTTTCCTTGTTCTGTAATAAATTGCTGATTACCGGGGGTGGTTCGGGTCTGGAGCGTAAGGTTGGTTATATCCACATCTGCCCCGGAATGATTATAATTCAGCGTCAGTCGGTTATTCTGCCGGTTGTTGGTCGTCTCTATAAAATTATGGGTGGCAGCGGCTCCGATGGAGTAATTTTTATTAATCCCGCTCCGGCCAAACCTACCCACATTGTATAAATTGGGATTGTAGTTCCGGTAGGTATTGTTCTGAAACATCTCCTGCAGGTTATCAATGTTCTTGTTGATATTGTTATAGCCACCTCCAATACCCAGGCTCGAAGTTTTATTGTAAGCCTGTAAAGATAAATCGGTCTCGAACCGGCTACTAGTTCCAAACCCTGCACCAGCTTTGCCAAAGTATCCATGCTGAGCTTCCTTTTTGAGTTTGATATTCATCGTTAGCAGCGAGTCTTTAGGGCCTTTTTCGGGATCGTCTATTTTGGTGCGATCATACTCCTGGTATACCTGAATCTTTTCTATAGCATTTTTTGGTAGGTTTTGTGTAGCAATTCTGTTGTCCTTCATGCCCAAAAAAGGTTTGCCGTCTACCAGCAAATTTTTTACTTCCTTGCCATTGATGGTGATCATTCCATCTGCCCAGATAGTGGTGCCAGGCACCTGGTTCAACAACTCTTCCACCACGGCGTTGGGGTCCATCTTAAATGCAGCCGGGTTTATCTCGAGGGTGTCACCGTTCATGCGTATCGGAATGTTGGAAGTCACTACCACATTGTTGCTATCATCCGCTGTTGCCATTAATACGGCAACGGAAGCAATGGCTGAATCTAAAACAACATGCCTGGCAAAACTTCTATAACTGATATATGAAACCGTTAGCCGAACAGGCTTATGCATGGGTATTCTGGTAATGGTGAAATTTCCATTGGCATCACTCAACTGGTAATTCAGCAGCGTAGAATCTTTGGAATAAACACTAACAGTGGCAGACTCCAACGCTATACCTGTAAGTGAGTCTTTTACAAAGCCTTTTATGGTTCCCGTTTGTGCATGGGCACAATGGAGCAGGAGTAAGCAGCAGCAACTAAGGATTCTTTTGAGGGACATAAATTTAGTTGGGTGGGGAGTCGTTTTTAGTTAAAATAAATGTGTGGTCTAATTGTTTTTGAAGACATATTCTACAAGGGCGCTATTAAAAAACCGTTCCTTATCGGCTGCAATGGCTTTCACTGAATCCGGCCATGGCATGTCCCTATTTTTATTAAAAGCTGCTTTCAGGGCGTCCAGCTTAACATAGGCGTAGTAGCGGCCTTTGTCTTTTTGGGTGCCCCCTGCCTGAAGAATGGGCAGGTTGTATTGCGTACTGTCGGCCTTTATCTTTTTATAGTCATACGCGATCTGTGTTTTTTTATCGTAAGCATACCTGCCGTAGTTTCCGAAGAAACTTATCGTGAGGAAAATGAAACGGTTGTTTTCCGAAAAGTTATGTATCTGCTTCATCAGCCATCCGCTGTTGGCCTCAAAATTTTCGCGGGCAGTTTTGTTTTTAAAGGGATCAGAAAAGAAGGAAGTGGGCAAGCTGTTTTCCTGTGGCAGTACCATTCGGGCGATAGGGAAGATACTGTCTCCCTGCAACTTATAAATGGTATCGTAATATGGTCGTGTAAACAATTTAATGCTGTCAAAACCCGTACTTGAAATGCTAATATTTCCATTGCCGTAAAAGTGTCTCGGTTCCTTTTGCTTGTCGTACGGAAAAAAGGATCTTATAGGTTGTTTGTTTTTATAGATTTTCAACTCATAATCCAGCGTATCCTTAAACAGGTCACTAACCACGATATTGGTATTGTAAAAATAATCTTTGTAAAAAGGGGATGCATCCAGTATCTCGTATGGATTGACGTCAGATTTGGTCACCTTCAATTCAGGATCGTCCAGGTCTACCTCGTACTTTTTGTAATATTTTTTGTTGCGGGGGTTGGCATAGTCAATCGAAACTTTTAGCCAGTCGCGTTCTGTAAGCGTATAGTTTTTGTTGTGCGACCGTACGATTATTTTATTGGTGAGTTTATCATAGCCTGCACTTTGGTTTTTGAATTTTTTATCTGCAATCTCTTTCAGGAATTTGCCCTCCCGGTCGAACAGGTAAATTTTGCTGCTGTTGTAAATTTTCATGATGATATACTTGTCCGTGATAATCGGGTAAACATACTCCCCGTCGATCTCAACCCCAGGTATTCTTTCCAGGGGAATGATGCGGATGGAATCGATAAACAGGGACTGATTACCGCCTCTTGCAGCCTTGGGACTGAAGTATATTTTTCTAAGCTGAGAGAAACTTGGTAAAGACAACAAGAGACAGCAAAAGAGTGCTGAAATATGTAATGGTTTGGGGTTCATAAAGATTGTAATCGGATCGACCAAATATATAGTACACAGCATGAGTACCCATTACCACTCCTGCCTCTGTTTTTAATAACCCGGGTTTCCAGGGGCTATAACTGTTATCATGTCATCAACAATAACCAGGTTTTCAATGTATGGGCGCAATATTTAACCCATATGTTAAAAATGTGTTTATTTTTAAGTTGCTATTGTCATCCGAACAGGAAGCAGATGTTATAGTTTAAAACCTATTCCCTCAAACGCGTAGCCCAATTAAATTGCGGCAGGAAAATAAAGAACAATCCAGACACCTGGTTCCCCTCAATCCTTGCTCCCTGGATCTTGACGCCTGTACCTTTTTATCTCACCTGCAATACAAACTTTTCTGCAAAAAAATCTTCTTCAAACAGATCGCTGATGGGCCATACTAATGGCTTTACATTGCTTTCGGAAATTTCCTGGGCAAGGTCGCCGCCTTTGAGGCAGATTAATCCTCTGGGTACGAGTGCGTCGGCGTCCGGGCTTTTGAAATTGGCATTACGGTTAATGAGGGGCTTACTCCATTGCATCAACTCTTTTAATGGCGCTACGGCCCGGCTGATGCCCACATCGAATTTTCGGCCTGTAATGGCCTCAGCACGGGTATGTTCTACGGTTATATTTGGAAGGTTTACAGCTTCGGCCACGGCCCTCACTACATGGAGTTTTTTGTTGATACTATCCACCATGTGGAATTTTACCTCCGGAAAAAATATTGCCAGTGGGATGCCTGGAAACCCGCCACCACAGCCAATATCGATTACCTGCATGCCGGGTTGAAAATCGAAGATGGCAGCAATGCTGAGACTGTGCAGCACGTGCTTCAGGTAAAGGCTGTCGATGTCTTTACGGCTAATGACATTGATCTTCTCATTCCATTCTTTATACAAAGGCTCCAGCAGCTCAAATTGAGCCAGCTGAGCAGGTGTGAAATCGGCAAAGTATTTGGTGATCGTTTCCATTTTGAAGTAATGTGCTAATTAGCTAATATGCCAATTAGCTAATGCCTTTATAGTAGAATGAACTAATTTATGATAAAATCTCCCGGTCAAATCCAGGGTTTCAAATATTTTATAGTAGCACTCACGATGAAGTGGCGTCGAAATAATCGCATTGACTCAATTTAAGTTCTGTCTCCAAACGCTGAAATGCAAAGCTATCAAGGCTTTCAGATATTTTGACCCTATTTACTAAGCCAAGGCTTCAGTCTTGTGAAATGGGGAGTGCATATTTTTACCTTGTTGGCAATTATCGCCGCCAGTAGTCCCAAGGCTGAAGCCTTAGGTTAGTAAAGAAGTTCTTTTGTAAAATCAACCCCCTGATTTACAACTATAAGACCTCATTTTATCTCATTAACTTGACGCCAATGCCAATGCATTAGGACCCATCAGCCCGGCCAATAATTCCCCGCAAAAATTTTTATCTACCCTTTCAAAAATCTTTACAACTCATCCCGGCGATCTCATTAGCACATTAGCTCATTAGCACATTGGCTCATTAGCTCATTACTTCCATGTGCTTCTCGGCTTTTTAACCAGCGTTACAGAAAAGATAAGGTAATAAAAAAATTGCCATATATCCAGTAGCCAGAACAACGGGAATAGGTCCTGCTCGTCCAGCTTCTTCATGCTCTTATAGTTCACGATCAGTTGCAGGAGGAACCTGAGCCCGAATACCGACAAGGCCAGCCACCAGTTAAAGAAAATAATGCTGGCCGCCAGCAGCGGATAAAATAGAAAATGGCTAACCGCATATAACCCCAGGAAAAACTGGTGCTTCCTTTTATAAAACCTCGATGTACTGTAATGCCGGCTTTTTTGCCGCCACCAGCCACTGAAATCCTTTGGCCCTTCGCTTAGCGTAAATGCTTCCTTATCCAGTACAATGCTGGTGTTGGCAGCAGTGGCCACCTTGTTGATAAACAGGTCGTCGTCGCCCCCAGGAACATGATTCATACTGCTGAAGCCTTTGTTGGCAAAGAAAAGGTCTTTCTTGTAACTCAGGTTGCGCCCTACACCCATATAAGGCATGCCGGCCAGTGCGTAACTAAAATATTGCTGGGCCGCATGAAAGGTTTCGAACCGAACCAGCTTATTCAATAATCCCGGCTTTTTATGGAAGGCACCATATCCCAATACCACTTCTTTTCCATCGCTATAACCGTCCTGCATTTTCATGATCCACTGATTGCTGGCTGGCGTGCAGTCGGCATCGGTGAGCAGCAGCACACCGTATTTCGCCGTTTTGATACCTACACTCAGCGGAAATTTCTTGCCTGGAATATGCAGGGCCTCCTGGGTAAGTGTTACGTGCTTTAGCTGGTGGAAGGTCTTTTCCATTTCTTCCAGAAAGTATTTGGTATCGTCGTGGCTGTTGTCGTTTACCACGATTACTTCGTGGGTATAGCGATAGTCCTGCAGCAGTACTTCAGGCAGATTTTGTTCCAGGTTATTGGCCTCGTCGCGGGCACATACCACCACCGACACCGGATGCGTATTCGATTGGGTTTTCAGTTTTTGTTTATAAAACGCCAGCCGCAAAAAGAAATAGCAGTAATAAAATAGCTGCACCGCGGTAAAAAGGCAGAACCCCGCAAAAATGAAAAGTCGCCAATGTGTGAGTAGATGTCTCCAGTCCATGGGCGCAAAAATAGGGGTTGAACAAAGGAGTAGCTAATGCATGGCTGTAAAAGTGGATAAGTAGGCAGTTGGCCACTAAAGCGTGGCTTTTTTTGTGTGGCAACCAGGAAAAATGAGCGATTTCCTTTAGCAAAATGGCTTCATAAAGCCGAATCTTTCATTCATAATCGCAGATTGCTTTAGCTTAGTCTCTGCATGAAGCCGTTTCTCCCAGCCCTTTTCTTCCTTATCACAACCATTTCTGCAGCGGGCCAGCTCCAGAATGCCCCGGTACTTACCCATATATCTGAAGCCAACGGTTTGAGTGAAAACATTGTTTACACCGTTTTTGAAGATAGCAGGCAACTAGTATGGATCGGGACAGCGGATGGGCTGAACTTAATGGACGGAAGTACCATTACGATATTTAAAAATGTGGCCGGCGACAGTAGTTCGATTGCTGGAAATAGTATCACTTGTATTACCGAAGATAGCTCGCACAATGTGTGGATCGGGATGGGCGGAACCGGGTTGAGCCGGTACAACAGGCGCACGGGAAAATTTAAAAACTACCTGCCTCCAATGGGCCCGTGCGGCGGCACTAATTTTATCAATGCGATGCTGCCAGATAAGGATCACAACTTATGGTGCGCCACCGGCGGAGGGCTGGTATTCTTTGATACCAGGAAGGAAAGATTTATAATCTACGCTATTAACCCAAATGATGGCAGCGCTTTAGAATCGGCTAATAACCAGTTGCAAATAGTTGGTAGTGACAAGGCTTTTTGGGTGTGTACCAACAATGGTGTTTACCGGTTCAGCCTGGTAACACATGAATTTTTGGTGGAGATTGATCGCTCCGGCGATCCTTTGTACGACGCGTATATGTGCCTGCATCAATCACGCGATGGGCATCTTTGGATCGGCACCTGGTCTAAAGGGCTGAAGGAATATGACCCGGTGTCGAAAAAGCTGGTGAGCTACACCAACCTGCCAGATGCGCCGAGCAATGTTGTGCGTATTGAAAACATCCGCACGGCAGATGGAACCAGCTTATTATTACTCAATGGGCGGCTTCAATATTTTGATCCGGTAGCTCATGTTTTTGGGATGCTTGGCAAACCGCTTCAGATGGTAGAAACGCCGGAAGTGAAGCCCTGCCACACTTCAGCCGATGGCTGGGTTTGGTTGGCTTCGTCTAACGGCCTTTATCTAATGAGCCCAGCGCGGCAGCAGATATGCCACCATTTTTTTACCAGCGAACTGACCACGCAAAGTGTCAATTTTTTTGAATGGAATAAGAAGCTGGTTTTTGGCGGTCAGAATCAGGATTTTTTGACTGCCTTCACAGACAGTTTTGAGGTTGCTGCTACTTATAGCCAGGTTCGGCTGGATCATCATAATAGTACCCATGCAAAGTCCACAGCGCTACTTGGCATTCAAAAAGCGGCAGAAGCCAATTGTGTTTGGCTGGCTACTTCCGAAGGTATCTGTTGGCTGAATCTTGAAACCCATGCCAGTCGCTGGTTTGTGCATAAAAACCATGATAGTACGAGCCTGCCCAGAAATTTTATTGCGGATATATTTCTCGATAAAAGCGGAAAGCTATGGGTATTTCCCTGGCGGGAAGGTATCTGGCAAATGGATAAAAATACGGGCCGTTGCACGCAACTGTTGCGTGGATTAATTAAGGAGGGCAATGGTATCAGAGGCATGCTGATCAGCGATGCCGTAGAAGATGCCCGGGGCAATATCTGGATGGCAGATCTCGATGAAGGCATTGTGCGCTATGATGGGGCATCTGGTCAGTTTACAAAACCCTTCGAAAAACTTTTTGGCAGCCTGAGCCATACCGCCAGGATCATTGAAAAGGAAGGCTGGTTTTGTGCCATCGTAAACCGCACCCTGTTTGCCTGGAATCCCTTGACCCTCCAAAACTGGCAGAAGCGCCTGCCACCAGAAATGGATAAGGAGATGTATGATTTTACGATAGATAAAGCGGGCAACTGGTGGATCGGCACCCACGCGGGTCTGGTGGCCTGGAAGCAGTTACAGGGAACTTTTCAGAGGTTTACTGTAGCTGATGGGCTGTTGGACAACAATATGGATGGTAACCTTTTTTGCAGGGCCGACGGCTCGGTCTTACATGCGGTGGCCCGCTCCATCACCTCATTCCGGCCTGAACAGTTACTTCAGGGCGCGGTAAAAAAGCCAACCCAGTTATTAAGTGGTGTTTGGGTTAACGGCGTGAAATTAGATATGGCTGACACCGATGCTGGCATTGATCTTGACTACAAAAGTAACAACCTGGTATTCCGATGGTCGGTGACGGATTACACCAACCCTTTTGCCAATCAGTATTACTATAGGCTCACCAGCGCCGACACCACCTGGCACTATGCCGGTAATAAAGGAGAATTGCAGTTAGCGAGTCTTTCCCCGGGTGATTATCATTTGGAGTTGCTGGGCAAATCCTCCAATGGAACCAACGCAGCCAATAGCTTGCAGGTGCATTTTAAGGTACACCCGCCATTTTGGAAAACATGGTGGTTCAGGGTCTTATCGGTGATCGCCCTGGCTTTGCTGATCTGGTGGTTTGTGACAAAAAGAATCAGGGCCATCCGTAAGGAAACGGCAGTAAAACAATTGATGGCCGAAGCTGAAATGAAAGCTTTGAGGGCGCAGATGAACCCCCATTTTATCTTCAATAGCCTCAACAGTATCCAGGAATGTATCGTGATGAAAAACACGGATGGCGCCTACACGTACCTGTCTAAGTTTTCAAAACTGGTGCGGCGGATACTTGAAAATTCAGGTAAGCAATTCGTGCCGCTGTTAGAAGAAACGCAACTGCTTCAGTGGTACGTGGAGCTGGAGCAGCTTCGTTTTAATGAACCGATTGTTTTTACAATGGATATTGACCCCGGCATTGACCGGCAAGAGACCATGATCCCATCAATGATATTACAGCCATATATTGAAAATGCGTTGTGGCATGGGCTGGCACAAAAAGCAGGCGAAAAGAAACTATCAGTAGTCTTTGCCCGTATAAATAACAGGCTGGTCTGCACAATACAGGACAATGGCATCGGACGCCAGCAATCGGCTGCAATTAACCAGCAGTATAAACCAAACAAACAGAGTATGGGTATGGAGATTACAAAAGAACGGCTGAACTTAATTTCGGAACAAGCCAAAGTAGAAATAGAAGACCTCATTGACGAAACAGGAAACGCCGCAGGCACAAAAGTAGTCGTTCATTTACCAGAATTACTGACCGACGCTTAACGCTTAACCCACAATGCTTCAAATTTTATAAACCTCACTACTTGTATTTCATTTGCACAATTGCATATTTATAAATTTGCAAATTTCTAAGAGTTATGCTGAAAGCAATTATCATTGACGACGAACCGAAGGGCCGTAATATTTTGCAGCAGCTATTGCTTAACCACTGTCCAGCGATCCATGTATTGGCGTTGGCAGCTAACGCAGATGAAGGACTGAAGTTGATAGACCTGTACAAGCCGCATGTTATTTTTCTCGATGTTGAAATGCCTGGTAAGAGTGGGTTCGACCTGCTACGCGAGGCAGGTACAATCGACTTCAAAATCGTGTTCGTTACTGCGTTTAATCATTATACTCTCAAGGCCATAAAATTTCATGCCTTTGATTATTTGCTGAAGCCAGTAGATCTCGATGAACTGAAACAAACGGTTGAAAAGCTACAACAGTCTACAGAGCAACCCAAGGAGAAAATCCTGGTAAGTCTTTTGCAGCAAACCCGCCAGGGCACCGCATCTTTTGGCAAAATTGCGATTGCTTCTCTTAACGAAATTGACCTGGTTGAGGTAGATGATATTCTTTACCTCGAAGCTAGCGGCACCAGTACATTTGTTTATCTCTCCAACGGTAAAAGAGTTACCGCTACCAGGAATCTTAAAGAATACGACGACCTCTTAAACAATCAGTTTTTCTTTCGCATCCACCATGCCTATTTGGTCAACCTGAGGCATATTAGTAAATACATTAAAGGTGAAGGCGGGTCCGTGATTATCTCTAACAAAACAGAACTCGAAGTAAGCCGTCGCCGCAAAGCTGCTTTTCTCGAAGTGCTTTCGGGTTATAGGGTCAGTTGATAAGTGACTGGTTGATTCGTTAACCAGTTGCCCGGCAATTAATAACTGGCAACTCAACAAGCTGCCTGTTTGTTATTTCCTGTTGATCCTTACCCAATTAACTTACGAATTATTGAACCAATTACTAGTTAACTAGTCAGTCAATTACCAATCCCGCCACTTATTCCCCAATTCTGCCAGTTATTCCTTCCCGGTTTTTTCAGGTATTAGTTTATTCATTTTTACGGAAGTATGGCAAATGAAAAAATGAACGTAGGCATAGAGTTTATCCGCCGGGTAAATATGGTAGAGCTCAAAAGCAAACTGCCCAAGGATGAGCAAATGCATTTTCAGATGTTTAGCGGCGAAGGCAAAATGGTATTCAGTAAAACCACGCTCAATATTCATGCAGGCAGCAACGTAAAGGAAAAGCTGGAGATCAGTCACTTGCCGGCTGGTATTTATACTTTAAAGGTGAGCGTCGGCCAGCCACCATTGCATTTCGAGACACTCACCATTACCATATAAAAAATATACAACAATGAAAAAGAGGATCATTTTATTCGCAACGATCATCATCACGCTCGGGGGCATTACCCATGCACAAATACTAAAAAAGTTTAAGGATAAGGTAAAGGAAAAAGCCGCCCAGAAAACGGATCAGAAAATAGATGAGGCGGCTCAGAAGACGGTAGATGCACCTGAGAAAATGATAAAGAAGGATGGCAATACCACCGTGGCTGGTGGTACAACCAAAACCACAATCGTGAAGCCTGCTTCAGCCAATACAATAGGCGGCACATCGGATAGCATACCTGCGGCCAGCCCTGCTGTCTTTAAAACGTACGCCAACTTTGATTTTGTTCCAGGCGATACGGTCATTTTTGAAGATGATTTCCGCAACGATATGGACGGCGAATTCCCCAGTCATTGGGAACTGGAAGGTGGCCAGGGCGTGCTGAATAAAATTGGTGGAATCACAGCTTTGTTAATTACCGATGGTAATGCTGGTTGGGTAAGTCCACTCATGAAAAAGAAAAATTATTTGGGTAACGAATGGACTTTGGAATTTGATTCGTACCAGACACCAGGGGCATACCCAATTAAAATTTATTTACAGGATATTGGAAAAAATGACCTTGGAAAAATTATTGTAGGGGCACATGATGTAACGGTTTCAGGCCAAACATCCGAAGGTGATACAAAGGACCTTCTTGGAGCTTACCCACTGGAAATGGACGGAGAAAATTATTACAATAAATGGCACCATGTATCAATAGCCTATAAAAACAAACAGATAAAAGTGTATGTGGACCAGCTAAGGGCCCTCGCTTTTCCCAACACCAATATTGTTCCCGCCCGGTTTGGGATGGGAGGAATTGGCGACCAGAATTCGCCCTTAATCTTTAATAATGTCAGGTTAGCATCAGGAGGTAAAATGAATATGCTTGGGAAGAAATTTACTGACAGTAAAATAATTACTCACGGCATCAATTTCGATTTCCTGAAAGCAACGCTCAGGCCGGAAAGCATGGGCACCCTGAACATGATTTTTGGCGTGATGAAAGACAATCCGGATGTCAAATTTGAAGTAGGCGGTCATACCAGTAAAAATGGCCAGGGCAGCCCGTCAGCTAACCTGGTATTAAGCCAGCAACGCAGCGAAGCGGTGATGAAACAACTGATCGCAATGGGTGTTGCTGCCAGTCGTTTGAAAGCGAAAGGATACGGCGAAACAAAACCTATCGCAGATAATGCCAGCATGGATGGCCAGGCACAAAACAGAAGGGTAGAATTCGTGAAATTTTAATTAACTATTTACAAAAAACTAACATGGATCTTAGATTAGTAAGCCTTGTATTGCTATGTTCTATTTGTTCAAAAAGTACAAAGGCGCAGCCTGGAATCCCGGAAAGAAAAGTGGTGGTGGCGCAACCGAATGCGGTGGTAAACTATACAAAGGTTTTAAGTGCCGTAATTACAAATGATTCTATTGTTCATTCGGTTGGAAGCATTCCCTACCATCATTTTATCAAGGCTAAAATTACTTCAATAGGTACGGGTGTTGTTCATTACAAATGGGAAATACTAGACGACAAAGGGGCCCCTCATCCGGCAAGTATCCTCACAAGTGCCCAATCGCAGGGAACAGTCACCCTTGGTGGTACTGGCTACGATGAGTTTTGGCTGGTTTTAAATTCAAACTATGATTATCTGGATTGGACAGTATCCCTCGGGATAACAGCGCCAAATAGTCTTGTTTCAAAACCATATACCTACCACTAACTTCTTATACCAATAACTTTTTTTATTAAAATTGAGAAAAATGAACCGGATAATTTTTGTAGCCATTGTATTAGTATTTAATATAACTGCATCAATCGCACAGCAAAATATTCCTGGAAGAAAGGAAGTAATGGCGCAACCCAATGTGGTAGTTGACTATACAAAAGTTTTAAGTGCAGCTGTCTCCATTGATTCTACCACTCACATTCCTAATGGTACAGCCTGGCACAACTACTTTAAGGCTACTATTGGCTCAGTTGGCACTGGCACTATTACTTACCATTGGGTGATAACTAATAACGGCCCACAAGCACCGCCACTGGTAATACCCGGAACTATGACGCTTAGTGGCACAGGTACTGACTATATTTATTTACAAAAATCGTCCGGAAGAGGCCCGATATCTTATAAACTGGGTTTACAAATTTTAAGTCCGACCCAACTTACATCAAATTTTTGTGGATACAATTAGTGTTTTCAATACTTAAAGATTTGTGATCTGAATTTTACTCCTTTAGATGATATTATGGTTCACTAACTTAATTAGGTTATATGAAAAAATGGATGTCATATTTTTTGTTTTTTACCATAGGTATACTGCCCGGTAGCGAAGTAGTTGCACAAAAGGAAAAGATAAATAAGAGTGCTGTGGCTGCGATGATGAAAAATGCACAACGCATTACTGATTCTGCAAAAAGGGCAAACCCCGAAATGCAGTTAACCAAAGTATTCGGAGAAACAAAACCCATTGCCGGCAATGCCGCGTTAGATGGCCAGACACAAAACAGGCGTGTGGAATTCGTATAGCAATAAATTTCAAATCTAAATAAAATCAAAAATGAAAAAGGTAATTTTATTAACATCATTTAGTGTAACCCTTCTCACAGTTCAGGCCAAAATATGGCGTGTAAACAATGTGCCCGGTGTTACTGCAGATTTCACTACTGCACAGGCAGCACACAATGGCGCTGCTGCAAACGACACAATATATTTGGAATCTTCACCAACCAGTTATGGTGATCTTACTACAACCAAAAAACTAACATGGATTGGCCTCGGTTATTTTTTGCCACAAAACCCCGGATTGCAATTTCATTCCAACGCAGGCTTTGTATCAGGCACATTAGTAAGTCCTGGCTCCGATGGGTCGGTATTTGAATTTAATCAGTCTGGTTTCCCGGGAAATTTCATAATAAATTCATCTTCAAACATTACACTGCTAAGATGTTATATTGAAGGTAGTGTGCTAATTAATGGCTCTTCCAATCATATCACAATCACCCAATCCTATTTGAATGTTGGCAATGGTACAATGAATATTTCGCCCAGTTCCCAACAATTCGGATTTACAATTACCAACAATATTATTCGCACCAATCAAAACATTATTAATCAGAATGCTTACCAGGTAACTTTTAATAATAATACAGTCTTTTCAGGTGGTAATACACCAAACAACGGAAATATATATGATAATGCTACCATAGGTAATAATATTTTTTATGGCGTTTCTACAACAACTTTATATGATGCAGCGTACCCATCTAACGTAACTAATAATCTTTGGGTGCAATACAATAACCCAACTTTTGTTGGTACGAATGGTAATATTTTTACCGCTAATGCCGCTACCGCATTTGTACTGGGATCTTCACCAGATGGGCAATATAAACTTGCAGCGGGCTCCCCTGCAATTGGAACAGGTGCAGGCAATGTTGATATGGGGGCTTATGGTGGCGCCAATCCGTATGTACTCTCAATGATACCTGCCATTCCAACTATTTACCGGTTAGCAGTTCCTGCAAATGCGACGGGTTCCACATTACCTTCAACTGTTAGCACCAGGGCAAACAATTAAAGAACACTGAACCATAAATAATAATTTAGTTGCCATGAACAAATTTTTATCAAGCGCTCCTATCTGTATAAAAACTATTATCATATTTTTTACACAGTTTGCTTTCACAAATGCAAAAGCCCAGCAAAATATCGACTCGTTGGAATTTGGTGTTGATATTATTGGTGCATACGGATTGGCAGCCAATAAAATACCCATACCACCTGCACCTCTTGTTAATGCTTTTCCTTTCGATGTAAATATTTCGTCTGTTAGCAATGGGCTGCATACATTATATGTTAGAACGCACAGCAGTACTATATCTGTGCCGGTGCAGGGCTTTTGGAGCGAAACCAATTACACTTACTTTTATAAGCAAAATAATGTTACGGTACCGGTGAGTACAATTCAAAAATTAGAATATTTTATTGATACAGATCCAGGATTCGGAAATGCAATTACAATTCCTGTAACACCAGCGGTGCAGGTCAGTGATATTAGTTTTACACCAAACGTGAGCTCATTGACAAATGGATTTCACGTTTTATTTATAAGAAGCCTGGACGCCAATGGAAAGTGGAGCATCACCAATTATCAATATTTCTACAAGCAAAGTGATGTGCCTGCCACTATAAGTATTATAAATAAGATGGAATATTTTATCGATACTGATCCGGGCGCAGGCAATGCAAATGCCATTACAATTTCTCCCGCAACGAATATTTCGGGATTAAGTTTTAACGCTGATATCAGCACACTGGCAGCGGGGTTTCATGTTATGTTCATTCGTAGTTTAGATCAAAACAGTAAATGGAGTATTACCAATTATGCCTATTTTTCAAAAGCTGGGCCGCAAACAGCAACAGCAGTCAATATAGTTAAGATTGAATATTTCATTGATACAGATCCCGGCTATTTCAATGCTGCGGATATTCCGGTAGTTGCAGCGCCCGATATTGCTGACAAAGGTTTTTCACCAGATATTACAGGGCTCAGTGTGGGTAAGCATTATTTGTTTACACGCTCCTTAGACAGCCGGAATAAATGGAGTGTAAATGCCTTTGATACATTTAGAATAGCCGACCCACTACCACTTCGCTTATTGAATTTTTCAGCTACTGCAGAAAATAGGTCTGTAAATGTAACCTGGCGTACAACCTTTGAACAAAACCTGAAAAGCTTTGAAGTGGAGCATAGCAAGGATGGCATTGCATTCACCAGGGCTGGAACAATAATTCCATCCAATAGTGCTACGGGCAGTTCTTATCTCTTTAAGCATCTTACACCGTTTGAAGGCGCTAATTTTTACAGGCTAAAAATGATAGAGCTTGATGGAAATTATTTTTACAGCAATATAAGGCTGGTTAATTTTAACAATGATCAATTACCTGTCACTATATATCCTGACCCAGCAGATAAATATTTTACTGTAAAGACAGATTTGCAAAATTGTACAATCGAGATCCTTGCCGCTGACGGAAAATTCTTAAAAGCCATAAAGCTCAAGAATACAAATGCTACGATTGACGTAAGTAGTCTTCCATCAGGTTTGTATAACATTAAAATAAGGTCAGGAGCAAGAGCTTTTAACAAGCTTTTAATTATCAGGCATTAAAGCAGGCTGAAATATTATGCGGCCTATAATTTTTAATGGGTACAGTACATCATGTATATTTTTGTGGATGTTAATCATTTCATATTATTCTCACTTCTTAAGACAAATTGGTAAAAGAGCCGGTATTACCGTTTGGAAATCGGGCAATGGAACTGGCGGAAATGACAGGAATCAAAAGCCCTCTTTCCGCTCCTTGATGCAACACCGGGAAAGGGAAATTGTAAAATCGGTTACTGATGGAGACTATAACTACAGCCAAAAACTTTTAATAACAGGTAAGTTTTTGCCCACGCCTTGCTGGTTGCATAAAAAAATAAAGATATGTTCAGATTTGCCCTTTTCCTGATCGCATGCTTTTTCTTTGGAAGCATAGGCGCCCAATCGGCGGAAGATGAAGCCTTCAGGAAGATCATGGAGGACTATAAGCAGAAATTACAGGCTGTGAAAACGCGTGAGCAAGGATTGAAACTGATGAACGAGATCAAAGCGAAGCAGCAGGCGTATTTGAACAAGAAAATGGATACAGCTACCAAAATAAAAAATGCTTATGGGACTGACCAGATAGGGAGTGCCATGACAGCGATGGCCAATGCGACGGGCGCTAAAAAGTATGTAAATAATCCGTTGTTTGTAAAATGCAAAGTGGAGGTTTCCTTTACCAATAACTCCACCAACGCTACCAATAACGGCGCAATGAAAACCCGCAGCGAGAGCCACCAGACCGGGTCGGGCACCATTCGGATGACTACCTATATGTTTAAATATATGGGTAGGATCGTGATAACAGGAGATACAGATGCTATTGTTCAATCTACGGCGGGGGGTGCCACCTCTCAGAGTGGCTCTGATCAATCACCCAGTGGTTCTTCCAGTTATAATGGTAATGGATCGGCGGTTAATACACCGAAGCCCGCTGTAAATTTTAGTTTTGAAGGTCCGGACCGCTGGAGTGTACAGGCAACGGTACATTACAAGGGACAACGTACGGATAAGCGTGGCTCAGTGCCCAACGATTTTGATGATGGAAGTGATGCAGATGCCGATAACGGTAGACTGGTGCAATCCGGTAATTCTTTTACCATTACAAGAAACATCAGTGAGCATAACACTAAGGTAGATGGGGATAATAAGCAAACCGAAGAGAAGCAAGGAACCCTCAGTGTGAAAATTACCCCGGACAATGGCGATACCTACCTGGCATATTTTGAACCCGTAGCAGGCCAGCAGGCCTATGAACAATGGATGCCCGAAGGGTATGGTTCTCATGCCAGTGAACATGGAAATTATATCGATATCAAATTAAAAGTGGAAAGCAAGGCCCACCCCGGGGAGGATTTTACCAACCAGATCAAATATATAAAATGGGAACTGCCAGCGGATGAGGTTGGCCATGTACCAGGGTATGCCAATAATGCACCCTCAGAAACATTAAAAGAGTTCGCACATCCAAATCCTCATAATCCGATAAGTTTACTGGCCGATATGCAACTCCACATTACAACAGATTTGTCTGATACTTCTGTTGAGAACCTGGCTATCACATCAACGGTAGCTAACAATTACACCGTAAGAGTGTACGCTTTTGATTGGGGCGCTTTTGCAAAACTTACGGCGCATGTAGTTCTTACAGACAGTACAGAGATCATCGCCATGGAACGGGCAACTGGTAACGAATTTTTACTATTGCCCAAACGGGATGGTGATTCTAAAGTAGCCACTTATTATAAAAAAAGTAATAAGGTAAATGACAGAAAAGATACGGACGACGACGAAAAGATGTCTGGAGATGATAAATACCCTGGCGATGGCTTCACCCTCTATGAAGAGTACCGTGGGTTTATGGAACATGGAAAACATTTCCGGGGCGATCCTAAAGCTAAAGATGTAATGATCTACGACGGTATCAATACGGGCCGCACCAAGGATGGTATTGCGATGTATGAATTGGTATTAAATAATTACACCCTGCATGTAGTAAAAACACATCACCGCTTTACAGAAAAGGAATTTGGCCTGGAACAGGGCTATTTTGAGGTGCCACAGACGGAAATAACGGCTTCCAATAAGTACGGTATAAACTTACCATTCAGGACCAAGTGCCTCAACTTTAATAATATCCCGGAGCTCCACGCCGTAGATCAGCACGGTATATGTATATTGGGTACACCTAAAGAATTGGGTTTCGCATTTGCGTCGGCCAATGTAGGCGGGGATTGTGGCCCCCCAAAGAATTTCGACTTCCTAGTTATCAGTGCCGATTTTAGTCCTGATCCTAAGGGATACGCAACCATAAAGGTAGACCTTGATAGCCTGGGTAATATAACTGTAAACCCTAATGGGAAAAGCTTGGTAACTACCGACGAATACGCGGTAACGGTTGCGCATGAAATGCTTCATAATTCCGGTGTTAGCCACCATGGCGACAATACCGATTACGATAAACCCTGCACTTTTGAATACATCGGACACAATAATTGGAAGATCAATGGAAATAAAGTAGTACAACTTTTTTGGGAGAACGCGCCGACGGTGCCAATTGATACCATGACTGACCGTAATCTTATAAGAAAGTTACACGAAAATGGGGAGAAGCTTACAATCCGTACCTGGCATGGGGTCTGCAGCGGCTTCGAAGATTGTATTATGAGATATGATGACGCAAGCGGTTATTCTAAAACGAAAGCAAGTAACCAGGTGTATATGATACCGTCCCGGCATAACTATAGGGAGCTTACCGGTATCCATTTATGCACGTCTGCAACGGGTACCGGTGTTAATGCAGCGGGTCATTTGCCCATGAGCAGATACAGCGATGCAGATGCAGGCTACGGTAATTGTATTCATCAGTTTTGTGTCAACGATAAGTATGCGCATTAGTAATTAAGCGACATAACGGCATTTTTTTAAATCTTTCCTACTCAAACAAAAACGTATGTATAAGTACTTGTTAGCATTTTGTATGATGACCACGGCATTTGCCCAGGCCCAGATTACAGCGACATTACCACAAAATGGTAATGGGAAAAATCCCGCATTATCACCGGGCCTTTTAAGCGGGAGTACCGTTTTTACAATAGAGTTTTGGGTGAGAACGGTAGAGAACCGGAGCAATGATATTTACTGGCAACGGCCTTATTTATTTGGCAATGCCACCAACGGAGATAACTCCGGGGATTTTGGTATCACCACCAATAACGGATATATCGGTATGTGGGAAGGTCTTTCCAGCATCAACACTGACCAGTTTTTCCTTTCGCAATATGTGCGGATTAACGACGACCGTTGGCATCATATTGCTGCTGTAAATAATGGACAAAATATCAATCTGTATGTTGACGGGAGTATAGCGGGTTCGCTGGTCTCAGGCAGGGCGTTGAATACCCGTAATGCTGCATTAACCTTTGGTGCCGCTTCGCTGGATTATAATATGGCAGGTAGCACTGCCAATGGAACGAACTTTTCTTCCCAGGGAATTTTTAAAGAGGCGAGGATATCTGGTACCGTGCGATACAATAACAATTTCACTCCTCCGGAAAATTACTTCCCGGATGGAAACACCACGGCTCTATATCAATTTGATAATGGAAGTACTGTCTATTCCTCCATTATAAAAAACCCAAACAAGCCGGTTGTGGTAGATCCCAGCCAACCTATCAATAGCAATGACGCACAACCTGCCATGCTTTATATCAACGATTCGGTGATGATAGAAGGGCGGCTAATGATCGGCAAAAAAGACTGGAGCCTCAGCAACGATATGCTGATCCGCTTTTATGACGGCAAGTCTAAAAAAGTGCAATATTATAAGCCGGAAGAAATACGTGGTTTTCAGATGGGGGATGGTTATTACGAGCCTAAGTTTATTTCATCAAGAGGTGTCATAAATACGCCCTTTAAAAAAACTATGGTAAAGCGCCTCTCGCCAATGGGTAGTAAAATGGCGATGTATGAGTACGAAGCCGTTTCCACAACAAAAAACCAATATGGTGCTATGGAAACCAATGCGGAAATTATAAATTTAGTCGGCCTGCCTAATACAACAGATGATAAAGTGTATCAGTTTAGCGACAATAAATTTTCACCCCGTTTCGACGAAAAAGTAAGCGAAATTGTAAAAGACAACCAAGCCCTGGCAGATAAAATAAGGAGCAAGGACAAGGAATATTTCTATGGGTTTATCGTTGAGAAGCGGCGTCAGCTACAGGTTTGGTGGAATATCATTAATGAGTATAATAAATAATCTATAAGTTTCACTTTTCTACATTTTAAAAAAAATGAGCCATGAAGAAACTATACTTTTTATTTGCAGCGCAAATGCTGGGATTTGCAGTGTTTGCCCAGCAAAAAGTGGGCATCAATAATCCCACGCCCGGTTTTGCCCTCGATGTGTTTGATGCAGCAAACCAGGGCTTCTTTACCAACTTTGTGAGCAACAACCAGAACAATGTAATCATGCAGATACAGGGCAACTATTCCCCTGCCGTCAATAATACGGCTTATATTGGAATGGGTCTGTATCGTAATGGCGGAGGCAAAGGGTATCTGGTTTTGGATGGCTCTAACAACTTGATCTTAAGTGCCAATATCAGTGCATTTCCGCATCTTGCAATTACCCCTGCCGGTAATGTCGGTATCGGGCGTACCGATGCGGGATTCCCAATCAGTTTACCAAATACTCTTGGCGATAAAATTGGCCTATACGGTACCAGTGGCAACAGCTATGGATTTGGTGTACAAACAAATGTACTGCAGGTGCATACCGATGTAAGCGGCAGTGATATTGCCTTTGGCTATGGCAGCAGTGCCGCCATGACTGAGCGTATGCGCATCAGGGGGAATGGCTATATAGGTATTGCAACCAACAATCCCTCTGCCCGTTTGGACATAACACAACAGGGCTTGTATTCCCGCACTGAAGGTCAGGGGCATGGTTTGGAGATCAGGGACACTACGGGCACAGACCATATTCTTTACATGGGTGCCGATGGTGCCAACCAGGTATCGTATATTCAGTCAGTTGCTTCTGGTGGGTTCAGGGATTTGTTATTGGAGGGGCGCGGCGGTAGCGTAATTGTAGGAAAAGACCAAGGCTCTGTTTTACAGGTGAAAGGAGACCTGGTTACTGACTACAGTGGCAACAATAATGGCTCCACAGGTTATGCATTACGTTTTGGATCTTCCAGCAGTGGTGAGGCTATTGGAAGCAAGCGAAATGGAGGAGGCAACCAAAACGGATTGGATTTTTATACCGCCGGAACTAACCGCCTTCAAATAGCCAATAACGGAAATATTACCATTCCTGGTAACATTGTACTTACCGGAACTATTAATAATTACCAGGCATTGGTATCTGAAATAGGTGGGCAACGCCAAAAAATGCTATTGGTAGATGCCGGATTGTCCAGCCCGGGTGGGGGCTACCCACAAGGATATATAGGAGCAGCAACTTACGGTGTGGGGTCCGGTGTTTTTATAACCAAGCCAGTTGCCTGGGTCACCAGCTTTACAGGATCCGGGGATTGCCATAAAGTGGTTATCACGACTGAAGTAGTGGCAAACGGCGCTGGCTGGGATATTAAACTGCATACTACTAACACTTCAACAGGTGTGATTAACTTTAATGGTATATGGAAAGTGGCCATAATGGGGGCTTATTAAAACAATACAATTGAAACCAATAGTTTTGCGCCCTTCCTTAAGTAACAGGGAAGGGATTTTTTATGGCAGCACTCCAATTTGAATTACAACTTACCGATACCCGAAGCAAGGCCCGTGCAGGCAAAATAACTACCGACCATGGCGAAATACTAACCCCCATTTTTATGCCCGTTGGCACTGTTGGTAGCGTTAAAGCAGTTACCCAGCAACAATTGGTAACAGACGTGCAGGCACAGATCATTTTGGGCAATACCTACCACCTCTATCTTCGCCCGGGTCTTGAAGTGCTGGAAGCTGCCGGAGGGCTGCACAAATTTAACGGATGGCACAAACCTATCCTTACTGACAGCGGCGGCTACCAGGTTTTTAGCCTGGCCGGTACCCGTAAAATAAAAGAAGAGGGTGTCACCTTTCAAAGCCATATTGATGGTAGCAAGCACCTGTTCAGTCCCGAAAAAGTAATGGATATCGAAAGAACAATCGGGGGCGACATTATGATGGCCTTTGACGAATGCCCGCCGGGCGGTTGCGAATTTGCCTATGCCGAAAAAAGTATGCACCTGACGCATCGCTGGCTCGACAGGTGCTTTGCCCGGTTCACTGAAACACCCGACAAATACGGCTACAGCCAAAACCTGTTCCCCATAGTACAGGGCGGAACTTTTAAAGACCTCCGTAAGCAAAGTTGCGAATACATAAGTGCCAAAGGCGCTACTGGAAATGCGATCGGCGGCCTCAGCGTGGGTGAGCCAGAGCAAGTGATGTACGAGATAACCGATTGGTGCTGTGATCACCTGCCTGTAGACATGCCCCGCTACCTGATGGGTGTAGGCACCCCCTGGAATATCCTCGAGAATATCAGCCTAGGTATCGACATGTTTGATTGTGTAATGCCCACCCGCAACGGCCGCAACGCCATGCTGTTTACCAGTAAAGGTGTTATCAATATCGACAACCTGAAGTGGGCAAAAGATTTTTCGGTGCTGGATGATGGCATCGCCTGCGAAGTGAGCAATTATTATAGCAAGGCCTATTTGCGCCACCTGTTTAAGGCAGGCGAAATACTGGCTATGCAGATCGCCAGTATTCATAACCTGGCTTTTTACCTGCACCTGGTTACCGAAGCCCGCAAGCATATCGTCGCCGGCGATTTTGTAGGCTGGAAAAATGAAATGATCCCAATCTTACAAACAAGGTTATAATACCCGGGTAAGGGCTGGCTTTCGCCCTAAGGGGTTACGCCAGCCGAATAAATAAAGCTAGTTGGTAGCTCTCCAGAATATTCTATAAATCTCAGTGCTAACGTACCTTTCAAAAAAAGTTCAACGTTCGTAAAGCCCCGTCGGGGCGAAAGCCAGCACTTACAAACATTGAGAAGCCTTTCCAGATTTTTTCACAGATCATTCTTCTTTAACATGCCGGGCCTCTTTCCATTTAAGTTAGTTTTGCCCGGCTCCAACCTTTAAAATTATTTTTCCCTTCGGGGATGGGTATGAAAAAACTCGACTGGTACATATTTAAGAAGTTCATCGTTACATTCCTGTTTTCGCTGATGATTCTTGCCATCATCATCATTGTCGTAGATCTCAGCGAAAAGGCAGATGACTTCGTAAAGAGCGGTTTGACCTTCCGGCAAATCATCATGCAGTACTATCTTGGATTTATACCGCACATGATCGCTCTGATCTTCCCTTTGTTTGTATTTATTTCCGTCATTTTTTTTACCTCCAAAATGGCCGGCAAAAGCGAGATTGTAGCCATACTGGCCAGCGGTACCAGCTTTCGGCGGTTTATGTTTCCGTATTGGGTGGGCGCAATTGTGCTGTCGGTGTCGTTATGGCTAGCCGACCGGTACCTGTTGCCGAAGGCCAACCGAATCTTTTCTATTTTCCAGGTAAAATATATTGACGGCCCCGGAAACTATGGGCCTAACAACCAGGCTGCCGCTATTTACTTCAGGGTGGACAGTAACCGATATGCGCAGATCTCCAATTTCGACACCGCCACTAAGTCGGGCTACAATTTTGTGGTGCAGAAAATAACCAATAACCAGCTGGTAAATAATGTAAGGGCCGATCGCCTGGAATGGGATACGTCCAAACAAAAGTGGAAGCTCATCAATGCAATTGAAAGAAAAATCAATGGGTTGGATGAAGATGTGCGGCAGTTTGACACCCTGTTCATGCCCTTCAATTTTAAGCCACAGGATATCAGGAAAGACGAATACACGAAAGACAAACTGACAACACCGGAGTTAAGCAAGTTTATTGCCTTGCAGCAAGTGAGGGGCACCGAGGGTATCAATGACCTGCTGGTAGAGCGCTACCGCCGGAGCGCCACGCCATTTTCGGTGATACTGCTCACATTTATGGGTGTTTCCATTGCCAGCAGAAAGGTGCGGGGCGGTATGGGCTTTCACTTGGCCTTCGGGTTCATCCTGGCCATGCTATTTATTTTTACAGAGCGCTTTTCGACAATGTTTTCTACAAAGGGCGATTTCCCCCCGCTGATAGCTACCTGGTTGCCCAATATTATTTTCAGCATAGTAGCAATCTATCTATATCGGAGGGCACCGAAATAAAAGGTCATCGGGTATTTGGGTGATTCGGTTGTTGCTGATTGAGTAAATAGACTCTGGGTATCATGTGCCGTTAGGTGATCCTTGTGCCGGGTAGTATTCATTAGTTTGATGCCCGCCAAAAACCAAATTTAGGGCGATAAATAATGGCCATTGACCAAATGACCTTGCGATGCCATTATCTGGTTGTAACTTTAAACAAAAAAAGCCGCTCTTTTCAGAGCGGCTAAAACCACACAACACCTCTTCACTAAAAACCTGTCAAACCACCAAAAACTCAATCATCACTAAACTCACGCTTCACTTTTCATTCTTCACTTTCCCCGTTATCATGCAAACACTATATTACAGACACACAGCGGGACCAGAAGTTTGAAGCGGTTTATCCATTTACAAAGGATTAACGAAGTGCAGACATTGCCGTGACATTACTGACCAATTTCAGTATTTTAACCCGACTTGAACGCAATCCTCCTATAACACGGTGCCATTGGTGCTAACGACCAGCTGCAACCCTTGAAGTCGATCCTGGAAAAAGATGCGATTGTGTATACCATGAATTTCAGTGGCCATGGGGGAGGGATGGCTGCGGGTGATTTTTCCATACCATTATTTGCCGGCGACGTGGAACGGTTCATCGCCACCCACGCACTGGCATCGGTACATGTTTTTGGCTACAGTTTGGGCGGCTAGGTGGCCCTGTGGATGGCTGCCAATCAGCCAGGCATTTTCAGTACGGTGAGTACATTAGCTACCAAGTTCGATTGGGATGAAGCCATAGCTGAAAGAGAAGTAAAGATGATGGATGCCGGAAAAATTACGGCCAAACTCCCCGCTTTTGCCGCTCAACTGGAACAACGACACAGCCCCGGCGACTGGAAAGACGTCCTTGCCAAAACAAGGGATCTGCTATTGACCATGGGTAAAGACAATCCCCTGAAGCCCGAAGATTATAGACGCATCCTGCAGCCGGTTCTGCTAATGGTGGGCGATCGCGATAAAATGGTATCGCTGGAAGAGACGGTGACTGCATTCCGATCATTGCCTGCAGCGCAAATGGCTGTGCTGCCTGCCACCCCAGATCCCATAGAGCAGGCCGACCCGGAAATGCTGGCATGGCAACTTGGGCGGTGTATAAATACAGTAAGCATATCTGTAAGTTAAATACAGATGGTGTGCCAAATGCCCAATTGGCATCAAATCCAAAACCCTCCGAAATGGCTTTGATGAAAGCTTTCCTTGAAGCCTACGGGCATCAATACCGGTACACATCGGCAAATTGTTCATCCGATAGTAATTTTCTCAATACCGGATCTTTCATTACTTGTACATAATCCATTTTCCTTCCATCCACGATAATATCGCGAAACACCAAACGTATGCCATGGCTATAATCCACATACCAATTTACATGGCCGGTGTACAGCGGCTGTATGGCGATGCCATTAAGTTGATGCCAACCATAAATCGCCACGCGGTCCTTTTTTTCATTCCGCGTAATTTTATCGCTAATCACCACGTCTTTTTTGATTCCGGCAATCAGACCAGTCCTGCATTTCCGCTGCCCTTCAATTATTAAGTGGTGCTGCAACATGGTGATGCTGCTATCCCTGAATGCCAGCATGGGCATAGGTTCCAGCTTTACTGTAGCCTGATTGTAGATGTCATTCACCATTTTGCGGGTGGGTAAAAAGCAATGCAGGCTGTCTGCAAGTAACTGCGCAGACATGGGCGTAAGCGGCAATCTCGCCCAATCTTCGTTGGTGCCAATGCTTACATAATCGGGGCTCACGTAATAGGTGGCATGAATCGTTTTACCCGTAGCCGAATCAGTAATAGCTGTGTGAATGGCAACAAACTTCAGCAAAAAATCAGGCATCCCGCCATCAAGTAACTGCTCTAGTGCCAATGCTTCCCTTTCTTGCCAGGTCATTTTTTTTACGGAATCGTAAAACGCACTACCAGTAATTCTTTGCGTGACATTCGAACCCTGAACAACCACCTGCAGATGCGTTGCCCCGCAGGAAAAGAGGAGGATAATAAAAATGGATGCCATGAGCCGCATGCCTACAATATAAACAAAATCGCCGGAGCGGATAGTTGGTGTGGCAGATTACTGCTATTTTCCAGATGCTGCTGAAGCGACATCGGCGGGTAGTTGGTAGGATTGGTTGAATAGTTGATTAGTTCATTCGTTTATTAGTTCAGTTGATGACGGGTTTAGGCATTAGCAAACTGGCTCATTAGCACATTATCAAAATGACTCATTGATTAAATTCTCTGCAATAAACCCGCTAAATCGTGGGGCGGTATAAGCCTATTTTGAGCGCTCCATCAAGCCATATTTAATTGACCAGGTTTACGCCCTCATTCATTGCGTTGTTAGTGATCTGGCTATCATGTTTTGCCACCAGCAAAATTGTTGGTACAAAAACGCCTTTCCAGCGATCGCAGGCTAAAGGACAAAATCAACACCTTGCAAAATACAGCGCTCGATAGGGTGATGCAGCTGCGCCTGTTGACTTTCACCACAAAAATGTGGCGGGTACTAATTTCACCGGTAGCGCTGTACAGCAAGTGGGGTTTATAGCGGATGAATTTCAAATCATCATACCCAGCGCTGTTACAGGCGAAAAGGATGGTCTCACTGCGGATTGAAGGCTGCAATTTCATCACCAATAAATAACGATTCGATGTATAAGGTCGCTTTGGAGGATTACATGCGCCGATATCCCCATCAAGCTAATATCTACCTTTTGGAAATAGATAACTATTTTAAAAAAGGGCAGTACGAGCGGTCGCTAGAAGCAATAGATAACCAGGGTAGACTTATTGGTAAGGACCTATTACTTGACCTTTATAGAAGCTTTAGGTATAGGGGATGCGAGAAGACAGGAAAAGAAAAAAATGTTTTGACAGGCTGGCTAAGAGTATGCCTGATTTTGAAGACGGAGCAATTGAAATGATAGCTTATTAGCTGGATAATGATCAATCCGGGAAAGCTAATGAAGCCGCTGCAGCTTACAAAAGCCACACCGGTTTTGACATGAAGGCGTTAGATGATTTGATGACGTTTTATCCTGGCCACAAAAGAAACTAACTCCATCACTTTATTCTTTTCTTGATCATCCACTCCGCCACCAATAAATTTCCCACCCAGCCCAACCAGGCGATCACCCGGTATACGTCCATGGGGCGTGGCTCAAATGCAAATACGATGATCACTTTCCAAAATCTCAGGGTGACTGCCGACAGCGTGAGTGCGTAACTCCGGTACATCCAGGCCTTGTGTAAAGCGATATTGCCTTTTCGGATGCTTGCGTAAGCTTTATAGGTAAATAATATCCAGCATAACGCCAGCAAGCAGAAGGCCAGCTTTGCCGACCAGCCGCCATTGGCAACCGTAGCCATAGCAAACCCCGAAGGGCCGGAAATTAACAACACGATGAGCACATAGATCTTGCCAACATTACGGTGGAGCGTAGGAAATTTTTGCTGAACATATTTTGAAAACTGAACGAAGCCGGTCAGCAATACAAACATACTGGAAAACACATGACTGAAAAACACTACCTGATATGCGGTAGCTTGTTCAACACTTTCCTTGGTCAGCAGAAAGGCTACATCTAGCTGCACCGGTATATACTGTAGGGTGATCAACAGCATCAGGTAAGAAAAAATGGCTAGCAGGCAATAACAAATAAGTGCTCCCGGGCTACTCATGTAAGCCGTTTTGGAAAAAAATCTCATTGTTCGGTACTTGGTGAAACGGGTTGTTTTTCCATGATCAGCGGCCAAACGTATCGTAGTAAGATCTGGCGGTTTTTTCATAGCGCAGTAACAAGGCAATATTTTTTTTCTCGAGCACTGTATAATAGCTTTTGATATTAAGTGTTATGGGAACATACCATTCCTGCCGGTCAAAGAAGGCCCGGAGCGGTCTGTTTTTAAACGAGAAGCCATGGCGTGCATAGATAGAATTCCGTAAAATATAGAGGTCACCTTTTTTCAGATTCGCCACTTCATCTTCGGTCAGTAACCGGTTGGAGGCATTGTATTTTATTACGTCTTCAGTTGTGGTAAAATAGGATTTATCCCAGCCTTCAGTTTCAGGATCCACCTTGTTCTTTACCCATTTCCCCCAATCGGCAAATCTTGCATAGTCTTCAAGCTCCTGGGCAGGATTATAAGCAAACGCCACTTTTTTTAAGATGAATTTTCTTCTCGGGATATCAATTTTATTAAATGCTTGCCAGTTGCCGGTGAGGGCGGGTGCATTCTTTTCGATCGTCATGTTGAAAGTGCCATCATATTTATTGGTTCCCGGCTCTTTTAATATAATACTATAGGTGTTGTTGTGAAAGTTATAGAGGCCTTTGAAAGCCTGGCTGGTTCCAGCGTCCACACTATGGCCGATAATGGTATTGCCTTCGATGGAATCAATAGACACATTGATTTTATTGGTCCGGTCCCACGCATCTTCGTTGTAGTAGACCATCTTTTTATTCAGGCTGTCCCTGTCAATATCCGGTTCAAAATTCCCTACCCAATAACCGAGCAGGTCTTCGGGCTTATCCACAGCAGGATTGTCGGTGGCTTTGGGTACCGGCAAAATAACATCGCTGGTTCTTTCTGGCAGGCTGTCTTTAGGGGGTTCGTTATTGTTTTTAATAGCAGATTGGCAGGAAGCAAATACAATCGTACTTGTCAGCAGCAGGGTTTGGGGTTTCATGAAAAATTATTTTAATAAAGATGGGGCAATTATAATTGTCGAGCAAAGGGCTGGAAGGGAATATTGTTAAATTGTTCAGATTGTTTGTGGCGTATCCAGGCCACCCGATAATTTTTAATACAGACTTTCAACATGCAATATCCCGCCGCAAACAACGTATCTGCAAAAACCAGTAACCAAACCCAGCACATGAAAAAACTACACTTCTGTATCCCCTTACTGTTATGTTATCTTTCCAACCTGGCGCAGGCGCCAAAGGGAATAAAGGAGGATGGTAAAATGGCCACTGTAAATGTTGTCATGACCAATTCGAAAAAACTGCCGCAGAAAGGAGAGGAGATCATTTTTGTAGCAGCGGGGACATCGAAAACCTACAATGCGAAAACCGATGCCCACGGTAAATCGAGCCTACGCCTGCCGCCCGGCGATGACTATACCATCAAGCTGAAAACGATGCAGGATACCACCCAGTACACCATGATGAATATTCCCCCTCTCGCAGCCGGCCAGTTTTTTACTGCGCCGTTTACGGTGACTATCCAATACGACCCACCG
Source organism: Chitinophagaceae bacterium (assembly GCA_039925965.1). Classification (GTDB taxonomy): domain Bacteria; phylum Bacteroidota; class Bacteroidia; order Chitinophagales; family Chitinophagaceae; genus JAZKFT01. The sequence goes on along the minus strand of JBDSXW010000004.1, from coordinate 92,202 downwards.
GTAAATTTTACATTGGATAATGTTCAGTTTGATGTAGGCCAGGCAACATTACGCTCCAGCTCTTTTAAGCAACTCGATGAACTGGCGGACTACCTCCGCTGGAAAGAAGGGCAGGCAGTAGAAATAGCCGGGCATACTGATAACACAGGGGTTCCTGCTGACAATGTAAAACTATCGCAACGCCGGTCTGAAACTGTAAAGGCATGGCTGGTAAAAAAGGGCATCCCGGCGTCGCGGATCACTGCAAAAGGCTATGGCGATACCCAACCGATGGCCGACAATAAAACTGCCGAAGGCCGCCAGCAGAACCGCCGCACCGAAGCAAGGTTGAAAGATGGCAGCTGACCCGGCTTCCTTTTTCTAACGACTTTCTTTTTATCGCACAGCTATCCGGCTATATATTTACCGCCAATAAAAAAAGCACCTGTGCCAGAGAATACCGCTACAAACCCTTGCCCGCTTTGCAACCGCGAACTGGCCGAGCCAATTACCCGCCACCACCTGATACCACCCAGCAAGGGTGGCCGCGACACGCCCACAGTGGCTATGCACAAAATTTGCCAGGCCAAAGTACATGCCGTGTTTACCGAAACTGAACTCAAAAATTATTACAATACCGTAGAGCGCCTCAAAGAACACGAAGAGATCGCCAAATTCATCAAATGGGTGGGTAAGAAAGAGCCAGAGTTTTTTGATAATTCAGTCAAGAAGAAATAATAAAGAAGCTCAACGAAACCTGGTTGTCTCTTCACCATAACCGTCAACTTTTGAATCTGAGGTATGGTTTCAATTAATTCCGGAACCGGATCAACCAGGAGTGTAAGCGGACAAGTTCTGTACGGAACCGACTTATTTGATCCAAAATCCAGCAACAGCGTATTTTTTGCGGAAATTCAGAAACACTACTGCTTTAAGGTTTCTGCATGATGCAGAAAGTCAGAACATTAGTGTTTGAGGTTTTCTGCATTTTGTGACCCCTTTCCGGATTGGCTGGTATTGCTTTATTCATAATTTTTAGCTTTTATTTCGCAGCCTTGATTTTTTTTATGGAACCTCCAATTACGGTTACCTTTTTTTATCAAGAAAAAATGAAAGAAACATCGAATAGAATGCATCTAAAGGGCTGATGCGTGCAAAGTACCTAAAGGTAAAAATTTTTGAAGGCAACTATTGGGGCGCAAATCGACTTTTCAAGCAATACAAATGACTATCTGTATCGTGCAGGAAAACAGACCCGCCTGTAACGACCGGCGGCTGGCAAAAAATGCCCTCCAGTTCGTATTCCATCACAAGAAACTGTTCATTAAAGGCGAGGATCGAATAAATATCATCGCGGTAGCTATCGTTACAGCGGCCGGGCACTACCTCAAACGCCCCTGCAACATTTTTCACCGGGTGTCTTTCTAACCTGCTATCTTACCAACCGGCAATATTTCCTATCATCTTTTTTACCAACCCTATGAGAAAATATCTATGGTTGTTCCTGCTTCCTTTATCCCTCAGCGCCCAAAAAAAGGATCTGCAGTTATTGGAAAAATACATGGACGCTCAATACCAGGTAAAAGGATTCACCGGCGCCGTTTTGGTAATGCAACACGATAAGGTGCTGCTCAGAAAAGGTTTCGGTATGGCCGACCGGGAATGGAATATCCCCAATACACCCGAGACCCGGTTCCAGATAGGTTCGCTCACCAAACAGTTTACGGCTGCCGCTGTGCTGCAACTTGTAGAACAAGGCAAGCTAAGCCTGGAGGATAAACTGAGTAAATTCTATCCAGCCTTTTTCAAGGGCGATAGTGTTACCATCCACATGCTCCTGAACCATACTTCCGGTATCCCGGCATATACCAATCTTGCTGAATTTGAAAAAGTAGCCAGGTTGAGCTGGAGCCAGGATTCCATAATCGCTTTTTTCAACAACAAGCCCTACGACTTTTCGCCGGGCAGCAATTACAAATACAACAATTCCGGACCTTTTTTACTGGGCTGCATTATTGAAAAAATTACGGGAATGTCTTACGGCGATTATCTCAGGAAAAATATCCTGGGTAAAATCGGCATGGTGAATACGGGCCTGAATGATTGGGATACCATTTTGCCCATGCGTGCCAGGGGATACGAGATGGAGAATAATAAACCCTTTAACGCCTCTTTTATAGCAATGGAATGGCCCTTCAGCTCAGGGGCTATTTATTCCACTGTGGATGATTTGTACAAGTGGGACCGGGGTTTAAAAACAAATGCCATCCTTTCAGATATATCCAAAAAAAGGATGTTTACGCCCGGAAAAAGCAACTACGGTTATGGCTTCACTATCGATACGCTGGAGCAACACCTCCGGTACTCGCACACCGGTTCGATACCGGGCTTTAATTCCAACCTGGCCAGGTATCCTGACGACGATGTGTTTATTATAGTGCTCGGCAACACTGCCATCACCCAAAACAATACTTTACGTGTGGTAAACGTGCTGGCTGAAGGCCTTGCGGATATTGTATTCGGCGTGCCCGTTGAAACGCCTTATATACACGAGGAAGTAGCGATCAACCCGGCGTTTCTTGACAAATTTGCGGGCAAATACAAAGCAGGTCTTACACTGGAATTTATCAAAAAAGACAACAAACTTTACCGCCATCGCGATGGTAGCCCCGATATTGAACTCAAGCCCGAATCGGACACTAAATTCTTTTATGCGGATCACAGCAACCGGCAAATTGAATTTGAACTGGATGCCGCGGGGCAAGTAGTAAAATGCTGGTTCATTAACAACGAACAGAGAGGCGAGATGAAAAAGATGTAAATACCCAACTGGCCGTAGTTGCTGCAAACATACCAGGCCAAATGAATTTGATGAAGATTGTGATTAACAAACACATAGGTGACACAACATTTGCCACCCGGTATTTTTTGCGCAATCAGTTGTCGTGTATTTGAATCCGTGATTGTTATTGTCTTGTATAATTAGCAGACACGGGTTTTTGGACTGTTCCATTAGCTAAGCCGCTGCCATCTTTTTCCAATGCAAATTCATATCAAATTCCATCGGGCCGAAATCGAAAGAAATCAATTAGTCGCCGATGCTACGCATCATTGATGAACTAATTTGTGTTGATTCAGGAAAAATACTGATATGCAGGCACTACAACGCGACAGGTTACGGTAACTGCAACCTGGCAATACTTTCTTCTCCTGCACTCTTTCTGAAAGATTTCGTTCCTTTATGAAACAGAAGATACCTGGCAGTAACCAAATTATTATGCGGAAAATACCCTGCTTATTTACCATCATCATTTCACTATTTTTTTCCGCTTCCGCATACGGGCAGATGCCGGACTATCATGTACAGGTACTGGATCAAAATGCAGGGATCAGGAACTTTTTCATCCGCGGTATCACTAAGGACAGTAATGGCTTTTTATGGATATTATACCATGACCGGGTACAACGTTTTGACGGACGGGAAATAAAAGATTTTCCGGTTGATGGCCAGGCCGTTTCAATTCTTTGTGACCGGGCTAGCCAGATATGGATCACCACTAAAGACCAGGTACTGCGGTTTGAAAACGATCATTCAGGCTTTCGCGCCGTACAGATCGCTGACTCCGGGCGGCCTGTTATCGGAAGGATCTTTCAGGTGAGCGGCGGCAAGGTTTGCCTTCTGTCTCAAAATGGTTTTTACAGCTACGATTCCCTGCACAACAATTTTAAAGCACTTGATCTCGGGATCAGCGGGTTGAAATTGAATACGCCGAACTTTGCTTATTGTAACCACACTATTTTTTTTTCGGGTAAAGAATTGATTTATTCGCTTAACCTCGATACTAAAAAAATGCTGAGTTTGCCGGCAAAAAGTGTTTTTTCTATGGAAGCGGTCAGTGAGCACAAGCTGCTGGTATCGAACTGGGATTATAATACATCAGCATATGACTTTTTGACATCCAAAATTTCGCATTTTGATGTCGGCAGTTTCTCATCTGCACACCCGGATTCCTTTTTTCGCATCAACCAGGCCGTGTCGCTCGATTCTAACAACTACCTGGTATCCTCACAAAAGGGCCTGCTGGAGTTTAATACTGCTACGGGTGTTTTTAAACCCCTGCACCTGTTCTATGGTGGTCACCAGCTGTATGTAGAGACAACTTATGTTATGTATAAAGATGCACAACAAACCATCTGGGTAGGGTATGATGGCGGCATTCTTTTCTTTTCGCCTTTGCAAGGAAATATAGAGCTGATCAGGAGTGCAGCTTTGATCAATGGCGAACGCATATGGAATAATAATGTCCGGAATTTTGCAGAAGACGAAAAGGGAAATATATGGTTCGTTACGGGAGACGGATTTAATTATTGGAATATCACTAGCGGTGAGATCAAAACTTTTCCCGAACAAAATGCACCCGACGTCAAAACAATATATCCTTCCATCAGAGGTGTGGCATATGATGGAAAGAATCTGTTACTCGGCCCAACAAATTTCGGCCTGAAAATATATGATCCCGTATCTGGTATATACCGCAAACCCAACTATGACAAGGATGCTGCGGGTATGAGAACAAAAGTTAAAGCTGAACAGGATTTTATAAACCAGATCACACCGCTGAAGAACGGGGACTTTGTGATCTCTTCCAGGGATGCTGCGTATAATCTGAAAGACAAAACTTATCAATTGACGGAAATCCCTTTTCCGGCGGATGAAAAAAGCCGGGTCTTTAGTTATGAAGATGCTGAGCGCAGGATATGGATCGGGGGGGTGAATAAGCTTCGTTGTTTTGATTCGTCATTTAGGCAGCTGTACGAAATACCCGTTCCCCCCGGTCCCGGTGAAAATTATTTTCGGTGTATGTATGAGTCAAAGCCCAATGAATTTCTTGTGGGAGGAAAAGGATTATACCATTTCAATACACAACAAAAGCAACCGGTAGCGGAAAAAGAGAATACATTTTTTGATAATGCAATCATCAACTTCTTATTCAAGGACATGTTTGGAAGATTTTGGATCGGGTCCGATAACGGGCTGTCTTTATACACGCGGCCAACAAAAAATATCCAAACATTCGACTATTCCGACAACCTGCAGGGCGTAGGCTTTAATAACCAGGCTGTTTATCTGAGCCATAAAGGGACACTCTATATTGGGGGTACCAACGGCATAAATTATTTCAAGCCTGAATTAATAAGAGAAAAAAATGAGCGCCTCCACGTAACTGTTCTGAACATGTCCGTGAATGCAGACGACAGCAGCTTTTTGACGAACAGCCTGCCTGCAAAATTGAGCTACCTGCAAAATTCATTGCGGTTTGAATTTGTCGCACCCTGGTATTACAATGCAAAACGTATTCAATACAGGTACCGGCTTGAGGGGCTGAATAGCAATTGGGTTCAAAGTGGGAATAACTCGTCTATATCATTTACAGCACTGGCCCCGGGCCATTACACCTTCCTGGTATCGGCCTCATTAAACGGCAGGGACTGGTTTGAAAGCCAGCCGGTATCATTCAGTATTAGCCCGCCTTTTTGGAACGACTGGTGGTTTTACCTCTTGTGCATTGTAGCAGCTGGCAGCATTTTGTATGCCCTATACCGCTTTCGCATCAGCCAGGTGATCAAGCTGCAGACTGTGCGCAACCGGATATCTTCCGAACTGCATGATGATATCGGATCCAAACTCACCAATATTAATATCCTTGCCACGCTTACCCGTCAGCATATGCAGCAGCAACCCGATCGTGCTAATGTACATCTGCAGCGTATTTCTGACGAAGTGCAAACTTCTTCAGACGCACTGAATGATATTGTATGGAGCCTCAACAGCCGGAATGATTCGGCCGAAGAGATCATCGCAAGGATGAGGCGTTATGCTGCCGAAGTGTTGTCGGGCGAACAATTGCAGCTTAATATCAATATACCAGAGGATATACAGCGTGTAAAATTCCCCATAGAAAAAAGACATGACCTGTATTTACTGTTTAAAGAGATCATTAACAATATCCATAAGCATGCGCAGGCCACAGCCGTTGTTGTTGAAGTGTTGATGCAACGGGCAGCGTTGGTCTTACATATTAAAGACAATGGTATCGGGTTTGATAAGAATCAAGGTCGCCCGGGCAATGGCCTGATCAATTTGAAAGAGCGTGCATTGAAATGGGGTGGTAGCTTTGAATTGGTTTCATCACCCGGCAACGGAACGGAGATCACGATACAACTGCCATTAAGAACTACTCACCCAAAAAGACTATAAGATTTGTAAAATTATATTCTGTCCTTTAATGCTGCTATGGCTACCAAAATAATTTTGTTTGAAGATAATGATTCCCTGCGCAGCTCGCTGGTGATGTTGCTGAACAGCAGCGATACTTATGCTGTGATCGGTGATTATCATGACTGCAAAAAAGCAGACTATTATGTGCTGCGTGATGAGCCTGATGTGGTGATCATGGATATAGACTTGCCCGGAAAGACGGGCATTGAAGGTGTGCGCATGATTAAGGAAGCAAACCCGGAAATCTACGTGATCATGTATACCATGTTTGAGGATGATGAAAAATTATTTCAAAGTCTCTGCGCCGGGGCAAACGGCTATATCCTGAAAAAAACGTCACCGGATAAATTGGTTGAAGCAATCGGCGAAGTCATTAACGGTGGCGCTCCGATGTCGCCCGTCGTGGCCAAAAAAGTATTGCAGTCTTTCCAGGATAATACGGCATATACAGACTACCATCTCACTAAAAGGGAAAAGGAAATTTTGCAATGGCTGGTAAAAGGTTACCTGGTAAAGCATATCTCTGCCGAGCTGGACATGGCATTTAATACCGCACGGTCGCATTTAAAAAACATCTACCGGAAGCTGCATGTGAATTGTGGTAAGGAAGCCATTGCCAAAGTGTTGAAGGAGCACATTATCTAGTACAAAAGGACGATTGTTCCGACCCTGAAATAGCGTCCAATTTCATTGTATGATTTAAATCATACAATATGAAAAATTTGTCGCTTTTTTGTTGTTTTTCTTTCCTGCTTTTTATTTCGTTGAATGCATATACCTAAAACACGGGCATTAGGACAGCTACTCCAAACGCCAGCGCAATACTTGATGTTGCCAGTACATCAAAGGGTATCTTGATACCACGTATGAATGCAACACAAAGGACCGGCATTTTATCACCTGCCACCGGCCTGCTGGTGTTTGATATCAACACAAATTCGTTCTGGTTCCGGAATACCGCGAGATGGGTAGAACTGATTGACAGCTCCAATACCATCTGGACAAAAGCAGGTTCAAATGTTTATGTAAATAATGGTGAAAATGTGGGAGTGGGAACGCTAACTCCTGATGTAAGATTGCATGTAACTAATGGATCGGATGCAACATTGGTAAATGGAGGATACCTGCAATTAGGCAGCACTGCCTCCTCAAATCCTGTATTTGATAATAATGAAATACTTACCAGAAATAACGGCGCTGCTTCAGATCTTTTTCTTCAGTATGGTGGAGGTAATGTGGCTGTTGGCGGTATTACACCCACTTCTAAACTGGATGTAAACGGCCAGATAACAATGCGTGGCGGCTTGCCGGGTATTGATAAAGTTTTATCAAGTGATGCTAACGGAACAGCTACCTGGCGCACCAGCTCGCGGGGTACAGGTTTTTTTGTAGAAGCGTCAATTTTGCAATCAGTTCCGAATAATACCTATACGAAAGTAAATTTTCCTACAATTAATTATGATGATGGTGCCAATTATAATACTGTAAATGATTATTATAATTGCCCGACAGCGGGCTTTTATCATTTTGATGCGAAGATTTTAATTGAACTGAATAGTACTATTACCAATGGTTCACCTATTGTTACCTTAAGGATTTCTAAAAATGGAACCAGTATAACTAACAACTCCATTAACATCCCTGCTATTGCCGGTAAGACCGATTATGTTACGATCAGCATTAATTTATACCTTGCGGCAAACGACCATATTTTAATAATGGCTAATCAGGATACAGGTAACGCACAAGATGTTGCCGGTATATTTTCCGGATACTGGCTTTATTAATAATGCTCTAATGCAAAAGGACCATCTGTTTCTACTGCAAGACAAATTCATTTTGTAATGGAGCCAAATCATAAAAGATGAAACACCTCTTTCCTGGCCGCTTCTATTAATTGTAGGAATTTCCTACACTCAAAATATTTGTATTGGAACCGCTACGCCCAATACAAGCGCCATAATTGATGTATCCAGTACTTTAAAAGGCATGTTGATACCTCGTATGAATTCATCACAAAGAACCACGTGCTGTATACAGCCGCCGATTCGGTAGGAACTATTTTTAATGTGGCTACATGGGATCACATTAGCGTGTATGTTATGCAAACTACCGCTGCCTCGCAATCGGTAGAGGTTTATTTTCATGGTATCGGGTGTATTGATAAGTTTCGCAACTCTAACGTTTTAAGGCAAAGGTTGTACTCCTAAAGGACGATTGTTTCCGGCTTAAAATGCCTTCATTTTTGTTGTATGAATAAATCATGCAACATGAAAAAGGTCAACTTCTTTTTATTTTTTTGGTTTTCAATCCTGAGCTTGCCGAAGAGTAATGCACAAAACGTAGGAATTAATAGCACAGGGGCACCCCCCCATTCCAGCGGCATGCTGCATATAGATGTAGGTCTCAGCACATTCAAAGGTTTTTTGGTAACAGGAACTTTTGATGTATCTTCTACTGTGCCAAACCTTGGTGCAGGCACCAGGTTAATGTTCTATCCCGGTAAAGCAGCCTTCCGTGCGGGATATGTTGATGGAACAGAATGGAATAATGCAAATGTTGGTCTTTATTCTACTGCAATGGGTTATAAAACAAAAGCCAGTGGCACTGGTTCCACTGCATTGGGAAATCAAACAATTGCCAACGGGGATATTTCCACTACAATGGGATATCAAACAACTGCCAGTGGTAATACTTCCGCTGCAATGGGAAGTAATACTAAAGCAACTGGTGATAATTCCACTGCAATGGGCTATAATACAACTGCCGGCGGAATCTATTCTATTGCAATGGGCTATACTACAACTGCCAGCGGTCCCGGTTCTACTGCAATCGGAAATAATACAATTGCCAGTGGTTATACTTCCACTGCAATAGGCGATTTTACAAATGCCACAGGTGATAATTCCACCGCAATGGGATATGGTACAACCGCTAGTGGTGATAATTCCACTGCAATGGGAAGCTTAGTGAATATCAATAATCAAAAAGGCGCATTCATAATTGGTGATGCTGATCCCAAGGGAGAGGGTACTACATTCTCAGGATCTCCTAATCAGTTTGTTGCCAGATTTAATAACGGATATTATTTATTAACTACCGGAGACGCCCCCGCAACCCGTATGGGTGTTCAGATTGGGCATAACGGTAATGCCTGGGTAAGCATTTGCGATAAAAACCGTAAAGAAAATTTTGAGCCGCTTAGTGGCGATGATGTTTTGCAAAAAATTGCTAAGATAAATTTCACTTCGTGGAATTACAAAATGCAGGATGCAAAAACCTACCGCCATTATGGTATTATGGCGCAGGATTTTTACAGTGCCTTCGGTCATGATAAGTATGGCACAATTGGCAATGATACCACCGTAAACCCCATTGATATGATTGGCATTGATATGACTGCAATACAGGCGTTGGAAAAAAGAACAACCGAATTAAAAAGTCAAAATGCAATGCTGAATAAAAAACTTGCTGAGGTGGATGAATTAAAAAAAGAAAATGAAAACCTAAAACAATCTTTTGCGCAATTGGAAAAAATGTTTGATCAGCAGCAAAAGTTAATTGCACAAAGCCTTGATCAATTAAAGACGTTTACAATAAAACGAAAAGATAAAGAGACTGTCGCAGTAAAATAATGAATTAAATAATTAAATACTTTATGAAAACAAAAAATCTTCTCCTATCAATTTTAATTTTTGCTTGCGCTTTTGCTAATGCACAAAACGTAGGCATTAATACCACAGGCGCGGCTCCAAATCCTACGGCTTTACTACACGTTGATGCAGTTGCCAGCATATCAAAAGGTTTCCTGATAACCGGTGATGCTACTTTAGGCTTTGGCTTTGTACCGGACCTTGGTGCAGGCAGCAGGTTAATGTTTTATCCGGCTAAATCAGCTTTTCGTGCAGGGTTTGTTGATGGGATACAATGGAATAATGCAAACGTTGGTGCTTTTTCTACTGCCATTGGATATAATACAACTGCCAATGGTTTTTATTCCACAGCAATGGGATATAAGACAATTGCAGCCGGTAATTATTCCACTGCAATGGGATGGAGTACAACTGCCGGCGGCCTTTATTCCACTGCAATGGGCTGTTCCACAACTGCCAGTGGTTCAGGTTCCACTGCAATGGGATCCGGAACAACTGCCAGCGGTCTTTATTCCACTGCAATGGGATGGGGTTCAATTGCCAGTGGGGCTATAGCCACTGCAATGGGAGTTTTTACAACTGCCAATGGTGATTATTCCACTGCAATGGGATCTAACGTTTCTACTAACGGACATGTTGGCTCGTTTGTGGTTGGCGATTTTTCTACCAATACCGTCTTCAATTCGGGAACAGACAACAGGTTTACTGCCCGTTTTGATGGGGGCTATCGTTTTTACACCACCTCTGATCTAAGCTCGAGTTGCATCCTGGCAAGCGGCTCCAATGCATGGAGCACCAGCAGCAGTGTTTATCTGAAAGAAAATTTTGAAGATGTGAATGGAGAAGATTACTTAAAAAAATTGATGGCTTTCATCTTACAAGCTGGAATTATAAAAAGCAGGATCCAAAAACTTTTCGCCATTACGGACCAATGGCCCAAGATTTTTATGCAGCCTTTGGAAAAGATAAGTACGGTACAATTGGTAATGATTCCAGCATTAACCAGGCAGATTTTTTAGGAATAAATTTTATTGCCATACAGGCGTTGGAGAAAAGAACAACCGAATTAAAAAATGAAATATCTGAAGTAAAAAATCAAAATACAATGCTGAATAAAAAACTTGCTGATGTGGATGATGGAAAAGCCCAGGAAGTAAACCAATTAAAAAAAGAGAATGAAAGCTTACAGCAATCTGTTGCAAAATTACAAATGCAGTTTGATGGACAGCAAAAATTAATTGCACAAAGCCTCGATCAGTTAAATGTACTTAGCATAAAACCAAAGGATAAAGAAGATGTAACAGTAAAAAATAGAAAATAAATAAATAATTTTATGAAAACAAAAAAACTCCTCACAATACTTTTAATTTTTGCTTTTGTCATCCTGAGCTTGTCGAAGGGCATTGCACAAAGCGTAGGCATTAACACCACCGGCGCTCCGCCAAACTCTGCAGCTTTATTGCATGTTGATGTAGGTAATTCAAATAAAGGTTTGCTGGTAACAGGAGCTTTTAATGGATTATCTACGGTGCCAGATCTTGGTGCAGGCAGCAGGTTAATGTTCTATCCCCGTAGAGCAGCCTTCCGTGCAGGATATGCAGTTGGAACAGAATGGGATAATGCCTACGTGGGTGATTATTCCACTGCAATGGGATATAATACAACTGCCAGTGGACTTATATCTACTGCAATGGGCTCTTCCACAAATGCCAGTGGTTCAGGTTCTACTGCCATGGGAAGGCAAACAACTTCCAGTGGGTTTTATTCCACTGCAATGGGAAATAGTACAACTGCCGGTGGTGCTTCTTCCACTGCCATGGGATTGGGTACAACTGCCAGTGGTGGTGCTTCCACAGCAATGGGAGTCAACACTACTGCCAGTGGTGATTACTCTACTGCAATGGGAAATAACGTTTCTACTAACGGGCATGTTGGCTCGTTTGTGGTTGGCGATAATTCTACTACTACCGTCTTCAATTCGGGAACAGACAATAGGTTTACTGCCCGTTTCGATGGAGGCTATCGTTTTTACACCAGTGCCGATCTAACCTCTAGCTGTATCCTGGCAAATGGCTCCAATGCATGGAGCACCAGCAGTAGTGTTTATCTAAAAGAAAACTTTGAAGATGTGAGTGGTGAAGATTACTTAAAAAAAATAGATGGCTTTCATCTTACCAGCTGGAATTATAAAAAGCAGGATCCAAAAACTTTTCGCCACTACGGTCCCATGGCGCAGGATTTTTATGCAGCCTTTGGAAAAGATAATTACGGTACAATTGGTAATGATTCCACCATCAACCAGTCAGATTTTTTAGGAGTGAATTTTATTGCCATACAGGCATTGGAAAAAAGAACAACTGAATTAAAAAATCAAAATGCAACGCAGAATAAAAAATTTACTGAAGAAGCTGAAGTAAAAAACGCAGAAGTAACGCAATTAAAAAAAGAGAATGAAAGTTTAAAGCAATCCTTTGCGCAATTAGAAAAAAAGTTTGATCAACAGCAAAATTTAATTGCACAAAGCCTTGATCAACTAAAGGCGCTTAGTATAAAACAACAGCATAAAGAAACAATAGCAGTAAAATAAAAAATACCTGGAGTAAGTAAAACGAAACAATAACCATTATCATCCTTTAAAAATTTTATTTTGAAAACAAAAACACTCCTCACCGCAATTTTAATTTTTGCTGCTCCTTTTACAAATGCACAAAACGTAGGCATTAACACTACCGGGGCACTACCCAATCCTGCGGCTTTATTACATGTTGATTTAGGTACAAGCCAAGCCAAAGGTTTGTTGGTAACAGGAACCTTTAATACATTATCTACTGTTCCAAGCCTTGGTGCAGGCAGTAGATTAATGTTTTATCCCGGTAAAGCAGCCTTCCGCGCTGGTTATGCAATTGCAACAGAATGGGATGGTGCAAATGTTGGGGGTTCTTCGACTGCTATGGGATCGGGTACAACTGCCAGCGGTTATTCTTCTACTGCCATGGGACTGGGTACAACTGCAAGCGGTCAAGGTTCCACTGCTATCGGAAATAATACAATTGCCAATAATATTGACGCTACGGCAATGGGCTTTAATACAACTGCCAGCGGTGTTTTTTCTACTGCCATGGGAGGGGGTACAAAGGCAAGTGGTGATTATTCCACTGCAACCGGACGTAGTACAACTGCCAGTGGCGATAGTTCCACTGCAATGGGCTCTTCCACAATTGCCAGTGGTACAGGTTCCACTGCAATGGGACGAAATACAAATGCAAGTGGGGGTTATTCTACTGCTATGGGAAATAACACAACTGCCAGTGGTGCTTCTTCCACTGCAATGGGAGTGAGTACAACTGCCAGTGGGGGTTTTTCCACCGCTATGGGAGCATTTACAAGTGCCACTAGGGATGGTTCCACTGCCATTGGATATGCTACAACTGCCAGTGGTGATTATTCCACTGCAATGGGTAAAAACGTTTCTACTAATGGGCATGTTGGCTCGTTTGTAGTTGGTGATAATTCAACCACTACTGTCTTCAATTCGGGTACAGACAACAGGTTTACTGCACGTTTCGATGGTGGCTATCGTTTTTACACCGCCTCTGATCTAAGCTCCAGTTGCATTCTTGCAAGCGGCTCCAATGCATGGAGTACCAGCAGCAGTGTTTATCTGAAAGAAAATTTTGAAGATGTAAAAGGAGAAGATTTCTTAAAAAAAATAGCTGGCTTTCATCTTACAAGTTGGAATTATAAAATGCAGGATTCAAAGACTTTTCGCCATTACGGACCCATGGCGCAGGACTTTTATGCAGCCTTTGGAAAAGATAGGTACGGTACCATTGGTAATGATTCTACCATTAACCAGGCCGATTTTATGGGAATCAATTTTATTGCCATACAGGCGATGGAAAAAAGAACCAACTCATTGCGAAATGAAAATGTAAAATTAAAAATGCAAACCGATGCAGAGGCTAAAAAAATAGATACACTTGAAAAAAGATTGGAAGCTATTGAAGACAGGTTGAAATAAGTATAAACTGATTCATATGAAAAAGACGATTCTATTTTTAATTATCGTTTATCAATTCTCAACTTTAGATTGCGAAGCACAAAATGTTGGCATTGGTACCAGTACTCCTATGGCCAGGTTGCATGTTGCGGATAGTAGTGTAGTGTTTACCGCTACAGGTATTATTCCTGTAACACCCGGCAATCCCCCTGTTTCAGGCGCTGGCAGGCGAATGATGTGGTATGCTGATAAAGCCGCATTTAGAGTGGGCTATGTTGCAGGTACAGCATGGAATAAAGCGAATGTTGGAGATTATTCATTTGCAGCTGGCATAGAGACCGAAGCCAGTGGAAGCGCTTCTGTGTCAATGGGCAGTTATACCATTGCTTCAGGTCATAATTCTTTTGCCACGGGATTTGGCGCTACTGCCTCCGGAGAATATTCGTTTGCAATGGGATCTTCAACCGCCACAGGAAATTTTTCTGCAGCGTTAGGTCTTTCCACAGCAAATGGTCCTTATTCAACTGCAATGGGAAATAATTCAATTGCAAGGGGATATGGCTCTACAGTAGTTGGGGTAGATAATAACCCTATTCTCAACAGCCCGGAACAAATCGTTACCCCTACCACACCGTTATTCATTATTGGCAATGGTGATGGAGCGATTGGCCGCAGCAATGCGATGGTAGTATTAAAAAACGGAAACATTGGTATCAGCACCTCGGCTCCGGTTGTAAGGCTGCATGTAAATGGGAATAGTAGCTCCGGCAATCCGGAAATTTTAGTCGAAGAAAATGAGGACGATTACGCAAGGCTTAGTTTTAAAACTACAGCCCATCCTGCAAAATATTGGGATATCGCAGCCATCACTAAAGCTACTTCTACAGGTGCGGAATTGAATTTCTTTTATGGCGGAGTTGGCAATGTGTTCAGCCTGAAAGCCACCGGGGACGCCACTTTAAGCGGAACACTCACACAATCCTCCGATGAAAGATTGAAGAAAAATATTACGCCCATGTCCAATTCACTAATTCATCTGATGAAGATAAATGGCTATACATATAATTGGAAAGATGCGTACAAAGATCAGTCAACACAGATTGGCGTATTGGCACAGGAGGTACAAAAGATATTTCCTGAGCTCGTAAAAGAGGATAGTAAAGGACTGCTAACTGTCAATTACAGTGGCTTGATACCTGTGGTG
Organism: Chitinophagaceae bacterium; assembly: GCA_039925965.1. GTDB lineage: Bacteria > Bacteroidota > Bacteroidia > Chitinophagales > Chitinophagaceae > JAZKFT01. The sequence continues at coordinate 77,086 of JBDSXW010000004.1, read as the reverse complement.
ATAACGGCGATAAGGGAGCAGCAAAATCAAATTCAGGTTTTAAAGGAGCAAATGGAGGAATTAAGAAAATTAATCAACAAGAGATAGGATGCAGGCAGTCGTACAATTTTTAAATGTTTGTTTTTCTCTAGAATACTAACGATTAGTATAGTGTACTAAAAAGAAGGGCTTAGTCAATCTGTGGCACAATTACGAACCCTTCTTAATCAGCGGGAAAAGTTAATGGCACAAACCCTGGAACATTAAAAGGCATTTATACTATAATAAATAGCCAGATACATGCTAACATAGTTTAAAAAAAACAAGAGGTAAATCACTGCACCAGGTTAGGTTTACCGATTTTTTTAGCCAGGCAGTTGTATTGGCATTAGATTGGGTGATGGCATATTAGTCGATGCGGCGGTATTTAGACACCCGCCGCCGTAATCTTAAGTAGTGCCATTTTTTTTATCGGTGTCATACAGCATGCCCGTTGAATTTTTTTTTGAAGGTGGCAGTTGTTGGTGAAAACATGCAATATCGGTGTGCGTGATGCAAATTCAGCTTGACGGTTGTTGTGGGGAACACCAACCTGGAAAAAATTGCTGCAAGCCGATCAATTCGATGGGAGCGTAGCGCATTTTCCTTTGACTACCACCTGCCTGTTATTAAGGGTCTGCATGGACGCTCCTGGTCGCATCTGTATGCTGGCCGCACTACCATTACTGTTACTAAGTACGCAATTATTAGGAGTTCCTGCAGCGATGATTACATGCGTAACATCTCCCGGAACCTTTCCGATATTCCAATTGGCGGCCACATGCCAGTCACTGCTTACAGTGCCTGTCCAGGTAGCCGTTTCCAACGCTAATATTACAAATGCGGTATCGCTACAGCCATAGATAGTAGTGCCGGTTACGCGGTAGTTACCGGCAGGCGCGGTAGCGGGTGCAGGCGTGTTCCACAAATAGGTGTACCCTGTTTTGGTATACAATAGTAGCAGGTTAGTTGTTTCACCGGGGCAAGAAAGCAGAATAGCAGTATCTGCGCCTATATTGGGTTGTACGATTTTAATGCTCGTGGTATCGCCGGTAAAGGCAGGATTACTACTCCGCACCCGAACCCTGTAGCCGGCACCGCCGGGCAGGCTGCAGGGCACTGAAAGGTTAATAGTATTGGATTGGGCTACTCCGTTACCGCTGGCAGTGATAACAGCGCTGAGTGAAGGTGTATCGAAACCGCCGTTCTGATCACTCAATTCGGCCGTATAGGTATTGCCGGGATCGAAAGCGCCATCGCTGCTGGTGGGTAATACAATTGTACTACCTACATGGGCAGAGTCGGCGCCATTCGGCGCTATATGCAGTTTGTAAATAACAGGATTTAATATGCCGGGATCCCCCACACAGCCATACTGGTTGGTTTCATAAATATTGATGGCCCCGGTGATGCTTGGGGTTATTGGCTGTGCCCATTTTATATCTCCTGCATTGGTATTGAGACCTGTTATCTGAGATCCGCCGGTAATATACCAGGCATAACTGCTCGTGACTACATTTGGTATACTATAAGGCCATGTAAAATTGCCATTTACCTGGGTTCGCCCGGTGACTGTTTGGGCATAGGGCCGATCATGAATGGTAAGTCCATCGTTGCCGGGAACACCTGTTACAACAGGGTTTGAACTGCTTACCCGTATCCTGTAATTGGTGCCGTCGGGCAAATGCGCTGGTAGCCTGCATTCAATGATGGTACTTCTGGTGCCGGCATAGGAACCAATGATTGGCGGATTGGCAGCAAAGACTCCGTTGGCGTCACTCAACTCCGCGTTAAATACGTTGCCGGTATTAAAAGTGACCCTGGCGTCGTAAGAAATCCTAACAAAATCCCAGGCACAGAATACTTTTTTTACAATGCTGTTTATATTAATATAAGGTCCCGGTGCAGTGGCTGAAATAGGGAATTCGTATGCATTTGTAATGCTGTAACCATTGGCACCCCGGCTGCGCAGATACAATTTATGATTGCCCGCAGAAAGCCCTGAAATATTTACCGGTGCAATAAAGTTATCAATGGTAAGAGCCGGGTTGACCGCAACTGGCACTGCCGTTCCAAATCCTGGTTCAATGTCAATAAAGTATTCAATATTGGTAATATTTTCCGGTGCTCTCTTCAATTTTACAAAAGGAATGGTGTTGCCAAAACTCCAATCTCCGTCTGCAGCCTTGCTTCTTACAAACAGAAAGTGAACCCCTTCTGTAAGTGTAGCTGTTGATAAAGTAAACGGAACGTTTGACAAATTAACGCCAGGGCTTACCGGTATAATGGTCGCATTACCAAAACCCGGATCAGCATCTACAAAATACTCAGCCTTAACGATAGCAGGAGCGATATCAGAACGCGGTTTAAAAAAGATAAAATTATTCGTCACACTCCATTTTCCGCTGGCATTTTTACTTCGCACAAAAATGAAATGAATGCCTGTGGCCAAGGTATCGATAGGAGCGGAGAATGTATTATTGGTTACCACCGTGCCTGCCGCTACGGGTATGTCGTTAGCCTTTCCAAAACCCGGGTCAGTATCAATAAAATATTCAGCTTTTACTATAGATAAAATCGTACCTGACGCAGGTTTATAGAAAACCCGGCTATTCGTTACGCTCCATTTGCCGTTCGCGTCTCTGCTTCTAATAAAAATAAAGTGGATACCTGGTGAAAGCAATTCTATAGAAGTGGAAAATGTAGTATCGATAATGTTTATACCCGGGCCTATATTTATGTCGTTGGCCTTGCCAAACCCAGGATCTGTATCAATAAAATATTCAGCTTTTATTATGGTGGAAGGCAAGGCTGAAATGGGTTTGAAGAAAACCCGGCTGTTTGTTTCACTCCATTTGCCGTTGGCATCCCTGCTTCTTAAAAATAAAAAATGAGTACCCGCAGACAGTCCGCCAACTGGTACGGAAAAATTTACATTCAAAGCATTTGGGAGGTTAGGAACTGTTATCGGGGTGCCATTGCCAAATCCCGGATCAGTATCTACAAAAAATTCTGCAGTTACAATATTAGATTGCGCATACATCTGTATAATACAGAAAAAGCCCGTAATTAAAGCAAGTACTTTCCGCATCAGCATTGTTAATTATTACTTTTTGTACTGAATGTTACATTCATCGTATTTCCGGCCGGAGCTGCGGGTGCGGTGATTTTATAGATAGCAGGAATAGCTGCCTGAACTGCGAACTTAAAGGGAGACGGACCTCCATATGCCCCAAGGTCTACCGCGGGCGTACCTGTGCCAGCACCAATCGCAGGGCTGCCGATCTTCAACACGAAGTCACCATCAGTGATGCCACTGTTATTGATAAAAACGGAACTCATTGAAATGTTGTTCTGATTATTGTTACCTGCCGGCAATACGTTGGGAGCGCCACTCATATTGTTTTCTACAATACAATTATTGAACGGGATGGTGGCTGTTGTTTTGTTAAAGATATTATTCTGCAAGGTGCTGTTGTACACGGAAGTAATCACGGCCGACACTGCGTTAAAAACATTATTTGTGATGACGGCAGAAGCTCCCGCACTTACTGAAAGGAAGTCGTTGACAATATTATTAGTAATGATATGATTAGATCCTCCGGCAACGCTCATTCCACCAGCGATATAGCAATTGATGACTACAGAATTAGAGCCGCTGTTCAAATTGACCTGGCCAATTATATAACTGCGTTCCACACGGATATTGCTGGTGTTTATATCTATGGTATTATCTGCATCAGCACTAAAAACGGAATTCTGGCTGCCGTTGTTAAAGCTAACAAAGCTGTTAAGTCTGCCAGGCGTAAGCGAAAATTGTTCGCCAGGATGCGAGCCCAGGAAAGCTCCCGTACTTATCCATATCAGCCTTTTTGTTGCGGTAAAACCTCCGTACGCTGTAATTGAGGGTTCCAGGTGGATGGTGTCGCCATCGGCTGCGCCATTATGGGCGGCCTGCGCGGTGGTAAAATCTGCTATAATGCCAGGGGTATTGTTAACCCGCCATATTTTGGCAAAGGACGCTGTACTGGTTACAATAAGTACAAAAGAGAGAACAAAAAACTTTTGCATGTTTAGTTGGTTGTGGTTGTTCTTCCTTCTTTATTATGCGACAATGAGGTTGTCGGCTTTCAGGAAGTTCAACCGGGTTAAAATTACTTTCCGGGGAATGTTAAATACTTAAGCCCGCTCAATATAATGACTAAATAATTAAAATATAAACATAACGGCATTTTTTTTTCTACTTCCAACTTAACCGGATATATTAAGGCACCGTTTATCTGACCAATTTGAAATTCTGCTTTTAATAGGACTCCGGTCATCGATTGTAGCCTGCCTGACATGAGCAAAGTTAAACGCACCGCTGCCTGAATGTTTGGCTTACCGATTGCCCGGCGAGTGTAGCCGTTCGATTCGGCGTCTTATTTGTACACGTCTAAAAACTGCAATATCCAAAGCGGAAAGTAGCCTTATCAATGAAAGATAGAATGACACATCCATATATTTCTGATAATACAGGTAAGTCCAATGCTGTTTTAATTCCCATTTATAAGTGCGAAACACTAACCCCTCGGTAAGACTACATAAATTAAATGGCGTTGCAAAAAAGCAATATTGCTACCAAAAGTCTTTTGATTTCTCTGTATTATGTCAGTTGAAATTGCCATTGCATTCAACAATAAGATAGAAAAGAACCGGACTTAATGGGATTGAAAAGCCCTTATTTTACATCCCGTACAGCAACGTTATTATCGATTATTTAAGATCTTCGATGCCCTCAGTAACAATGGAAGCTATGCACCAAATTGTGAATGATAGCCTTTTTAATGCTGCAATTTCCGAGATTGAAAGACTTGGTTTTGAATCGGGCAGTGCAAATGAAAATGCCAATATGCTGGCACTATTATTCAAAACACCACCCGGCTTTTATAAGTAGGTTGTAGTGCATCAAATATTATTTGCACCATGTCTAAATCGGTCGCGTCTCCACGAGCCATTCTCCATACCGATCAAGATTTGCGAACCTGGGTGCCAGCACTTATGCGTTGTAGTGACAGGAACCGACGTGAATGGTTGGCATTAGACTGGTACTCAGACATGGAGTAACACTTTAAAGAGGATCGGAAGCGGAATACCAGATCTGGTTCTTTCGAATTCTATCTGCACCCGTTTGAAATTAGGATCCCCGGTTAATACGCCATCTATGGGTCGTGCTTTAAAAAACCATTACCATGCCAATGGTTTGTGGGATACGAAACAAGGCCATGGGAAATTGTCCGGTCTTCTTGCCGACTATTTTCGAGCGATAAAATTCAAAATGCCGCGGCTGTTTCTACCAATAATTATGTGTAGGCTAAATACTTTACAAAGCAATGTGTCGCCAGAGTAACCATCCAAAAAGATGCAAAAGGTAACATGACACATGTTACGATCAATCTAAAAAAACACAAGGAAGCCATCCCTGCGCTACAGCAGTTAGGGCTTATAGAAAAAGACCAATTTGATATTGATTTTGAAAGTGGAATGACGATTGAAGAGTTTTGGAAAAAGGTCTATGAAATTGCAGACAGACTGCCATGGAACGAATAATAACCCTGGCCTAAGTGCTTCGTAAATTAAACAAATTAATACCTGTACTACATAACAAAAAATACTTTGCAGATAAGGATAAAGCACATGCGTACCTGGAGGCCCTTGTCGATTTCATACAAAGCATTCTTCAGCAATACCACCGCCCCACAAAAGATATAAAATACGGTGCCTTGTATGCTGCGTACAAACCCAACCGGCACACCAGTTGGTTCGTAATTTTCGATAAAAAGGGCGAGCGTTACATTATCCGGCACCTGATTAATAACCATACGAAAGGTTATCCGGATTTTATCCCGGGGTGTAAAATATCTTTCATTAGGTAATAGTGAAAACTCAAATACTCGCAGCCTTAATCTGGTGAACTCCCGTTAATTACTATCCTCTGTTTCGTGTCAGATGCACTGGTTCGGGTCCTAGGAACCGGAATGTTTTGACTGGATGCTATTCTTCTATCCTGGTGCAAGCCACCAATTTTTTATTCAACAGCTCGTTGATTCACGAACCATCGTCCGACCCGATAAAAAGTCCCGGTCGGTAATGCAGGCCCCGAAAATGGAAATTTCCCCGAATACATGACATCCGGGAAACGCTTATTTTCATTTTACGGTAAAGCAGTCGCGGTAAAATTGTAAGAACTAAGCGGGGCAAAATCGGCAACACCTTTACTGCTAAAGGTGAAATGAAAGGAAAAATACCCGTGTACCTGGTAGCATCGGTGGTGCAACCTACCGGCAGATCGAAAAATGATCGTTTTGTGAAGTATTCGGTTACGGCAATGCTTGTGATCTGGCGGGCAGGATTTATTCGCAAAACTGTCAACTTTTCCCCGGACGAGCCAACTTTGTGAAAAATGGAGCTGTGAAAAATAAATTTTTCACAGGGGTTTTTTTCACAAAGCTGTGAAAAATTGGTCTGTGAAAAATAAATTTTTTACAAAGGTTTTTTTCACAGAACTGCCCATAGGTAAAAATTTTGTGCCCATGAGGCTCACGAACCACACTCCGGTCCGATAAAAAAGTATTGGATTCTCCCCCAAATACAATGGTTCCAGTCATGAACCATTGCACGAGCCGGCGTCACTTGGGTCCTTGTCAGATGCTGTGGAACCATGGCGGCAGATCGGGAAGATGATAGATACAGCAGCGGGACGCTGCAATATTTTGGGCACTCCGTTGGCTAGCGGAGCGCCAATACGGTTTCATTGCAACCGTTCACAGGTTGCGCCACGGCCCTGCAAAAAATTGCCGACTATGTGCGTATGAATAACTGGTTTGCCTGCAAAACAGATTTCTCTAACTTCACCAATAAAAACAAAATGCCACTTCAATATATTTCTGACAATGCGGGTAATCATACTGCGGTTTTAATTCCCATTAACGAGTGGGAATTACTAACCCGCAAATACGAAGATTTAAAGCAAATGGAATTGCCTAAAAATAATACAAGCACCAAAAAGCCTTCTGATTATGCAGGTTCCATGCCTGCCGATATTGCCCTTGCTTTCAACAAACACATAGAAGAGTCCCGTACCCAATGGGATTGAAAAACCTATGATTTACATTTTTGACACCAACGTTATTATTGATTACCTAAGTTCGTCGATGCCAGCAATGGCGATGGTAGCTATGCACCAAATTGTGAACGATGGTTTTTTTCCTTGCCGTGGTTCGTGTCCCCACGAAACACAATCTTTGACGTGGTTCCAATCACCCCTTGCAGTGGTTCGTGTCCCCAAGAACACAGTGGTTTTCGACAAGGAATGCTTCGAAAATTCAGCTAGTTTGCTGTCTATTTAGCTGCATTTTTATCGGGGCGGAGTATGGTTCGTGGGGACACGAACCATGGCAACAGGTGATGCAAATGCTGAGTGGCGGATAATGTGGGGAACACCAACGCGGGCAAAGAACTGCCAACCGCAGGCCGGAGAATGATCGGTTTGTGAAGTATTCGGCAACGGCGATGCTTTGCGATCCGGCGGGGTTGGTGGTGATTGGGGAGATTGGACAGGGGGATGTACGGCAGCGGGACGCTGCAATATTTTGGGCACGGGCGAGACGCCCGCGCCAATACGGGTTCCCACCATCGCAGGCTTCCGGCACGGACTCATGCGTTACTTGATTTCAAAAATCAACCTTCGATGTTATTGTTCGTGTACACGAACCATCATCCGCTCCGATAAAACATTTTGGGAATGCCGTGCGGTGAGAACAGGAATAAGGCGAAGGAACTGCGGCAATGGGTGAGTTTTTTGGGGACACCAACTATGGCGAAGGGCTAGGGACGAGTTTTTTTTTGTGGTAGTTATTGATGAAGACACCGAACAAAATCTTGGTCGAGGGTAATAATGTCGAACATTCTATTGGGCAAAATTACCCATACTTTTACCCTTATAAATTTAAAATAATGGCCGTTTTAAACCTAAACCGTCGACACACTATAGCCTCGATTTTCTATGCACAAATTTTCTTCATTTTTCATTTTCTGTTGTTTTTTTCAATCGCTCAATGCGCAGCCGGCGATTATTTCTTTTTCGCCGATAAGCGGCCCGATTGGTACTACGGTTACACTCGCAGGTAATAATTTTGATCCCACTCCATCAAACAACATCGTGTACCTCGGAGCGGTAAGGGCTGTTGTTTCTGCTGCAACTTCCACTTCTCTTACCATAACTGTTCCCATTGGTACAACTTACCAGCCCATCAGTGTAACTACTGCGAACCTAACCGGCTATTCGAATTATCCATTTACAGTAACGTTTACGGGCGCCGGTCCAGGTTTCGTGGCAGGCTCATTTGCATCGGGGATTAACATTGCGACCGGCGCAGACCCGGAAGGTATCTGTTCAAGTGATTTTGACGGGGATGGCAAACCAGACATCGCTGTAGCGAATGCTGTTGGAAACACCATTTCGGTACATAGAAATACAGGTAGCTCTGGAAATATATCCCTGGGCCCAAAATTAGATCTTGCATCAGGTACTTTCCCAATTTGTGTGAATGCGGGCGACATTGATGGAGACGGTAAGCCCGACATTTTGATAGCCAATTTAAACGCTAATACGGTTTCCGTTTTCAGGAATATTAGCACCATTGGTATTTTATCTTTTGCGGCCAGGCTGGATTTACCTGTTGGTGTCAGTCCCACATTTATAGCCATCGGGGATTTAGACCTGGATGGAAAGCCGGATCTCGTCGTTACAAATGGTGGCTCAAACACCGTGTCATTTCTTAAGAACACGACATCGGCGGGTAGCATCAGCTTTGCACCTAAAATAGATTTTGCAACAAACACAGATCCCGAAAATGTAGTGTTGTGTGACATGGATGGCGACATGATAGCTGATATGGCCGTACTAAATTCAGTCAGCAAAAATGTTTCTGTTTTTAGAAACACCACCGTTGGAAACGCTATTTCTTTTGCTCCCAAAATAAATTTCGGCACTGGTAATGCACCATATGGTCTGGCGGCTGCCGACCTTGATGGAGATGGAAAAACAGACCTGGTGACAGCTAATAGCAGTAGCGCCTCGGTTTCGGTCTTGCTAAATAACGGATCATTGGGTACTATTTCGTTTGCCCCAAAAATTGATTATAGTGTTGGTAATGTGCCTTTTTTTGTAAACGTTAGTGATTTGGACGGCGATGGAAAGCCTGACCTTGCAACTGTGAACCATTCGTCCAATACGATTTCAGTGCATAAGAATATGTGCACACCTGGAAACATTTCCTTTGCCAACCAGGTATTGTATGGTACCAGCACAAATCCAAACAATATTAATCTTTGTGACTTCGACGGGGATGGTATGAATGATATGGCGGTTGCCAACAGGGACGCCGGAACAATATCTATTTTCCGCAGTACCGTTACGGCGCCATTTTCTCCAAACATAGCTTCTTTTAGCCCTGGAAGTGCAGGCACCGGAACTGAAGTGACCATTACCGGTACCAATCTTAGCGGCACTTCCAGCATAAGTTTTGGCGGAACACCGGCTACTTCATTTACTGTAGTTTCTGCGACTACGGTTAAAGCAATTGTTGCTGGGGGCACATCAGGAAATATAACTTTAACTACTTCCTTCGGAACCGCCACTGCGACCGGGTTCACCTATTTGCCGGCTCCCGTTATCAACTCCTTTAGCCCTGTAATTGGTTTTACTGGCGCTACTATTACCATTTCCGGATCTAATTTTACTGGGGTTACAGCTGTCAATTTTGGCGGTACTGCGGCCAGTTCGTTTAAGATTGTGTCAGCTTCTACAATTACTGCGGTTGTAGCGGCAGGCACGTCTGGAAATTTGATAGTGTCTGCAGCTGGGGGCATCGGAATTGCCCCTGGTTTTATCTACGAACCTCCTCCAGTAATTTCCTCCTTCAATCCTTCAGCCGCACCTGTGGGAACTGTAATCACGATTAATGGAAATAACTTTATTGGCACGGACTCGGTATATATTGGAGAAACAGCTGCCGCTTCATTTAAGGTAGTGTCTCCCACAGTAATTTCGGCAACAGTGGCAGCGATTTCGGGTGGGAATGTAACGGTGATAACACCTTATGGGAGAATTAAAAAGGAAGGCTTTTACAATGGGTTACGCATTACCGAGTTTACTCCTCTTTTCGGTCCTGTCGGAACGAATGTTACAATCAGTGGACTTAATTTCAGCAGTATAGCCGATAGTAATATTGTTTATTTCGGGGCAGTAAGAGCGGTGGTTACTTCAGCAACTCCAACGCAATTAACCGTAGAAGTTCCGGCTGGAGGAACTTATCAACCGATTTCTGTCACAAGTAAAGGGCATGTGGCATTTACAGAGAAGCAATTTTGCATCACCACGCCAAACCCAGGAATAATTGATACCATAGCTTTTACAGCAGCAAAAGCGTTATTAACGAATTCAGGCCCGTACGAAGCTGCAATTGGCGATTTAAATGGAGATGGCAGGGCAGACCTCGCAACGACTGGTAACAATCCTGCTTCGTTTTCCATCTTTACGAACTCAGGACGTATTGGGGAAATTTTGTTTGTACCCAAAGTAGACTACGCCACTCCTTTTTCACCCCCAACTAAAATATCATTGGTCGACATTAACGGAGACGGTAAGCCCGATTTGATTGCGGATTTTAATGGAGGTCTTCTTTGGATCTATAAAAACACCGGAACAAACGGTGCACTGACCTTCGCACCTAAAGTGATAGACACCCTGGCGGGAAACTCTTATGAGAATATGGCTGTTGCTGATTTTGATGGTGACGGGAAACCAGACTTTGCAATCGGTAATGAAAATTCTAATGCTATTGCCGTAGCCAGGAATACAAGTAATAGTAACGGTATTTCTTTTGCAACTCCATTGTTTTTTGGCGTGAATAATATGCAATCAGTGAGTGTTGCTGTTGGTGATTTTGACGGGGATGGGAAAATGGATATGGCAGCTTCGAGTTATAATTATAATAAGCTTTTAATTTTCAAAAATATAAGCAGTCCTGGCAATATATTGTTTGCCGCACCTGTTATCATAACTACAGATAACGGTGGAGGCACTACCGTGGCTGCAGATTTTGACAACGATGGCAGAACGGATATTGCTGTTGCAAATCATGTGTATCATAAGGTCACCATATTTAGAAATTCAGGTAATATCGGTACCATCCAATTTGCGGGCGGAATAGATTATGCAACAGGTACAAATGCCTACAATATGGTAGCAGGGGATATAAACGGAGACGGAAAGCCTGATCTGGCGGTCGCTAATATTATTTCAAATTCCATTTCGCTTTTTCAGAATAATAGTACATCGGGAGCAATATTATTTTCTCCCAAGGTGGATTATTTTATTGGCACCTATGTCGACAAGGTTTCTTTAGGAGACTTTGATAACGATGGTAAGACAGATATAGCGGTTACCAGTATTGACAGTATTGTGATACTTCGCAATCAAATCGGAGAACCCATCAAGGCCACGCTTTGTCCCAATGGCAATGTCTCTGTCAGCAGCAATATTGCCGGCCCAAATTATCAGTGGCAGGTAAATCAAGGCGGTGGTTTCCAGGATATTGGGAATGATGCAAACTATAGCGATGTCGGGTCAGGTACGCTGAAATTATCAGGTATACCGTCTGCGTGGTATGGTTATGAATACCGGTGTTTGGTAAACGGTAGCTACAGCAGGGTTGTCAAAATAAGGTTTGTAAATAATTGGACAGGCGCAGCAAGTTCAGCCTGGGAAGATCCTGGGAACTGGACCTGCGGTGCGGTGCCGGATGCAAATTCCGATGTTGTTATCACAAGCGGGACAGTGGTTTTAAATTCAAATGCCACGTGCAGGACAATTACAGTGAAACCCGGTGCAACCTTTACAATTGGGTCTGGTTTTACGCTTACTGTTACCCACTAATTTTACTTGAAATAATTGTCATTAGTTTTTGGGTCAAAAAGCCATTCAAAGAATACCTGAGTTTTAGCGGTTAGTTTAAAGCCAGTGTTGATAGTATCATTTCAGTTGATATCAGATTGCTTGTGAATGATCTTTGTAATACCGATGCCATGGTTAGTCTCAGGAACCATCATCCGCTCCGATAAAACATTTTGGGAATTCCGTGCGGTGAGAACAGGAATAAGGCGAAGGAACTGCGGCAATGGTTGTGTTTCATGGGGATACGAACCACGGCGAAGATATTGGGTAGGGGATGTACAGAAGCGGGACGCTGGAATATTTTGGGCACGGGCGAGACGCCCGCGCCAGTACGGAGGTGGTGGTTCAAGCGTCCCGCTTGGACCCAAAATATTCCAGCGTCCCGCTGGCGAAAACCCCATCCCAACTCCGTCTACACAAAAAGCATTTTGAGTACGGTCAAGAAAGCCGTGCCAATACAGATCGAAACCATGAAAGCATGCCTTTAAAACTAATTCAGGACCCATTCCAAAAAACTGTCAACTTTTTTCAGTACGAGTCAATCTGTGTGCAGTTTCGTTGTGTGCAAAAAAAATACACACAGCGAGGTTGCACACAATTCAGCCGTTTTGGGTTTTATCAAGCTCGGCGATTGACGTAGCATTATACGCCAGAACTCACGGTCGCTAAATGGAAAAGTGCCCGTGTTTCTGGTGGAATCGGTGGAACTGCCAACCGCAGGCCGGAGAATGATCGGTTTGTGAAGTATTCGGCTACGGCGATGCTTTGCGATCTGGCGGGGTTGGTAGTGATAGGGGAGATTGGGTATGGGATGTACAGCAGCGGGACGCTGAAATATTTTGGGCACGGGCGAGACGCCCGCGCCAATACGGGAGTTGATTGTTGATTTCAAGGACTTGCCTTCAAGGCAGAATTCTTTAACTTTATCAAAAAAAAATAGAATGCCACTTCAATATATTTCTGACAATGCAGGTAATCATACTGCGGTTTTAATTCCCATTAACGAGTGGGAATTACTAACCCGCAAACACGAAGATTTAAAACAGATGGAGTCGTTGGGGCTTATAGAAAAAGACCAGTTCGATATTGATTTTGAAAGTGGAATGACGATTGAAGAGTTCCGGAAAAAGGCCCATGAAATTGTAGACAGACTGCCATGGAACGAATAATAACCTTGGCTTTAGTACTTCGTAAACTAGACAACTTAATACCTGTACTGCACGGCAAAAAATACTTTGCAGATAGGGATAATGCACATGCATACGTAGAGGCAATTGTTGATTTCATACAAAGCATTCCTCAGCAGCGCCACCGCCCCACAAAAGATACCAAATACGGTGCCTGGTATGCTGAGTACAAACCCAGCCGGCATACCAGTTGGTTCGTAACGTTCGATAAAAAAGGGGAGCGTTACATTATCCGGAACCTGATTAACAACCATACTAAAGATTACCCGGAATTTATTCGGGGATGAGAAATCATCAAATTTTATCTTTTTTCACTAGACCGGATCGGAAACTAAAATATTCCTACCCTTGGCCTGGTGATCTCCCCTTTTATTTTAAGGCATTCTATTTTTCGCCATTGGGGGCTTACATCAGGCTATGCGCAAGATTTTTGGGTGTGGTAGTTGTTGGTGAAAACACGCAACAACGGCGTGGGTGAGGCAAATGCGGCGTGGCGGATAGTGTGGGGAACACCAACGTGGGTGAAAGGTTATATTTAATCTCCTTTTTTATGCTTATGAGGCTTTAATGATGGATCATTCTTAGGCGTTTCCTTATTGTCTCGTTGACGCTTATCGGGTTTCCCTGTCGAAACTGCAATTTTCTTTGGTCCTGGTTTAATGCTCATGATATTTATATTTAAGTCAAGCAAAAATAGAATGATATTAAAAAATGTTTCAAAATAAAGTTGTTAGTTATTGACATTATTTTCACATAGTCCGTAAATGGGTTAATATATTTTGCCATCATACTGATAGCGTCAATAATGGGCGATTTTACACAATTTCGACCTGGATTTCTTATGGCTGTTGGTTCTTATACAGTTGATCCATATTTTGGCCAACGGTCACAGCCTGGCGTGTGTGGCGGTACTTGAAAACGTCAGGCAGTTAATCTTTGCAGTGCCATTTTTCGGCATTGGTGGCTAACACCAATCTATGCAAAAGGTTTTTGGGTGTGGTAGTTGTTGGTGAAAACACGCAACAACGGTGTGGGTGATGCTGATGCGGAATGGTGGATAATATAAGGGACGTCAAGGTGACAATTTTTTTTAAGGCACCTTTTCAAACTTTCACCCGCAATGAAACCGGTCATTTTCCTACTTTCACAAAAACCCACACTAAATGGCAGATGTGCAACCGATAGACCTCGCAAAAATTATAAAACGCCTGGAGGTAATCAAAAGCCTGATTGCTTTGGAGGAGGTGGACGAAATAGAAAGCCATATTACCAAACTGGAACAGCAGGGCGGGGACGGTGAACTGGCAGCCATTATTGACTTACTGAAAGAAAAATTGTATGGCAAAGCCGTGGCAGCGATAGAACTATTTATGAATGCCAAAAAGCAGGTTGGCTTTTACACCGATCCGGAAATTGAAGCCCTGCGGTTTGAAGCCAAAACACTGGAAGCGCAGATACAGGAACGTAGCAACGAGAAGGCCGAGCTTGATAAACTGATACATGAGTTTGACGTACGCCATAACCACGAATTAGGCGAACTGATTATTAAAATACTACTGCACCGCAAAGAACAAAGCAAAGGCACGCCACAAGAGGAAGAGACTGAACAAGATTACCAGGAGTTTTACAGCAACTATGAAACTACCAAAGAGGAAACCGTAGCCAAACTAAATGAAGAAGACCAAAAAGAACTGAAAGACAAATACCGTAAAGCGAGTAAACTTTGCCACCCCGATGTGGTGGAAGAAAGCCAGCAAGAAGCAGCGCATAAAATATTTACCGAACTAAACGCAGCTTACGAAAAGAATGACCTGTATCGGGTATCTGAAATTTTAGAAACCCTGCAAAATGGAAAAGCCTTTACCAGCAAGGCCGACACCGCCAATGCCAAACAAACTTTGCTGGCAGAAGTAGAACGTTTGCGCCAATACCTGAAAGCATTAGCCGCCGCTATAACCGCCATTAAAACAAGTGAAACTTTTATAACCGTTAGTAGCATTGAAGATTGGGATATATACTTTGCCGAAACCAAACAACAACTGCAACAACAGCTAAACGAATTGGAAAATGGATGATAATAAACTGATAAAATACGATGGCAAGCAGTTGCAAAAAGTCGGGAATGCTATTGCAGTTACCAATAAGTTACTGGCATTGGCGGAGCTGCAATTGATACCTTTTCGGATAGGGGACAAGTGGGGGTACTGTACGGTGGATAAGAAGATTGTGATTGATTGTCAATATAGATATGTAAGTGTTTTTTCTGAAGGTTTTGCTTATGTAAGAGATAATACTGGGTTTTGGATATATGTTAATAGAGTTGGCGAACTGCTTTCAAGTATCAGTGAATACCCACCCGAACCATTTAAAGAAGGATTTGCATTAACGGAGGATGGATTCATAAATCACAAAGGAGAACTCATTATTCCATTTGAATACTATAATGCAAATTCATTTTCAGAAGGATTGGCTTTAGTTAAAAGTGATGACAAATATGGCTTCATCGACAAAATGGGTGAGCTGAAAATACCTTACGAATTTGACAATGCAAGTTCTTTTTCTAATGGATTGGCAGCGGTTAAAGTGAACGAGAAATATGGATTTATTAATAAAAGTGGTGGAATTGAAATACCATACCAATTTGACTATGCTCAATCTTTTTCTGAAGAATTTGCGCCAGTTTTAATGACCGGGAGCTATGGATTTATTGATAAAAGCGGCCAAATAGTTATCCCTTATTTGTTTGAAGACGCAGATTCATTTTCAGAAGGATTTGCAAAAGTTAAAGTGGATGGCAAATATGGGTTTATCGACAAAAAAGGAGATATTGTTATTCCTTATTTTTCCGAAAATGCAGGATCTTTTTCAGACGGGTTTGCAGCAGTTAAAATGAACGGCAAATACGGATATATTAATAAGACCGGGGAAATTATAATACCGTTTATTTTTGAAAGAGCAGGGTCTTTTTCTATGGGAATAGCATATGTAGAAATGGACTCCAAAAATTCGGGGTATATTAACAAGAACGGTGTTGAGTATTGGGAAGATTGATTCTTTCAAAAAAAATAAAAATGTTACTATCAATTATCAAAATAATGCTTAGCATTTTGTTGCTTCTTTGCCTTTTACAGATGCCCTACGGATATTATCAGTTAGTTCGCTTTTTAGGCTTGTTAGGGTTTTCAGTGCTGGCATACTTTAGCTTTCAGCAGGAACAAAAAGTTGCGGCAATCATTTATATTGGGTTGGCTTTACTGTTTCAGCCTTTTATTAAAGTCGCTTTAGGCAGAACAATGTGGAACATTGTAGATATAATTGTTGTACATACCGATCCATGGTATCCCCCCGTACCGATTTATGGTATCCCCCTGTACCGATCATGATACCCCCACTTGGCGTCTTTGTTTCAAGCGCCTCGTACCGAGGCATGGTATCCCCCCTTGCAGTAAGATAAATGGTCTTGGTTGATAGCGATATTTCGGCTGGACACCTACTATTACTGTAATCGACAGGAGAATTTCACCTGTCATTCCGACGCATGGTATCCCCCTTTCAAAGTGGCTGAATAACAGAGTTTTTGTGTTCATTTATTCCTTTTTATAAATTTAAAATAGGAAGTAAATGGCTCAAAAATCTATTGAAATGAATCTGGTTAAACGAGTACAACAGCTAAGAGGTGATGGTGTTTCTATCAAAGAAATTGTCCGTCGTGTCGGGTTGACCCGTAAAACGGTTAAAAAATACCTGCACAAGTTGGAGGGAGTGCCCTGCCAACCCGAAGCCGAAGGAGCTATTACATTAGCTGATAAAGACCTTGCAGCGATCATTTACAATAATGATCTGGCACCTGTTGCCGGCAAACGTATTGGCGACCTAACTACACACTTTGAATACGCTCAAAAAGAACTGAATAAAACTGGCGTTACCAAGCAACTATTGTGGCTTGAGTATATAGACAAATATTCAGATGGGTTTAAGTACAGCCAGTATTGTAACTTGTTCATGAAGCATCTGAAGAATGCCAATCCAGCTTTTCATTGGCAATACATTCCGGGTGAATTTATTCAGGTAGACTTTGCTGGTAAAAAGCTTCCCTATGTAAACAAGGAAATAAGCAAAATTATCTACTCCGAGGTATTTGTAGCGGTTTTGCCTTATAGTGGTTTAATATTCTGCATCGCAGTTCATTCTCAAAAGACAGAGGATTTTGCCTGCTGCATCAATGAAATGGTTAAATATATTGGCGGACTCACTAAAACTATTCTTTGCGATAATTTGAAAACCGCCGTTACAAAATCAGATAAATATGAGCCTGTATTTACTGAAGTGTGTCATCAACTTTCTGATCATTATAATACAACTTTTAGTGCTACAAGGTCCGGAAAACCTACTGACAAAGCAATGGTTGAAAAGTCGGTAAATATTATCTACAATAATATATACTCGTTACTCCGTAATACAGTCTCGGGTAGTCTTGAAGAGTTAAACCGTCATATACGAAAGTACCTGGATTTACTTAATCTCAAGCCCTACAAAGGAAGCAGTGAAAGCCGCCGGGATATATTTATTCGTGAAGAGCAACAAATACTTAAGCCCCTTCCTGAAACGCCCTATCTGCTAAAAAAATGCAAGAAGGTTAAAGTCAATCCCTTTTATTATGTACAGATACCAGATAATGGACATTACTATTCTGTTCCATACCAGCATGTTGGTCAAACTGTATCTGTTTATTATAATCGCCGGACAGTTGAAGTATACTACAATTATGAACGGATCTCCTTTCATGTAAGAAGCAGTACTGAAGCTAATTACAGCCGCATAGATGACCATATGCCTGATCATCATAAACATATCGTTGAACAAAATGGCTGGACCATAGAAGACCTGACAACAAGAGCAGGATGGGTGGGCCCATATACCCGGCAAGCTGCCGATCGCATTATTCACAGTAGTATTTATCCAGAGCAAAATTTTAAAGCCTGTAATGCCATGATCATGCTATTTAAAAAGTACAGTAAGCCAAGACTGGAAGCTGCTTGTCAAAGAGCTGCCCACTTAAAAAGACCTACACTTAAATTGATCAGAACCATTCTGGCCAAAGGTCTTGACAAACAACCATTACTTTTTGATCAGGATGATGACGTTAAGATCCCGGCCCATGAAAATATCCGGGGTTCCGGAAACTACAAATAATAACAGGACAGACCTACACCAGCGCTACCGCGGGTTTGCATATTTTGAGTAGATGATTTTAAGCTACCTCCTGGAAAAGCATTAAAACTGCAAAAATCATCTACTCAAAATACGCGGACAAAACCCTTCCCGAAAATTACTTCTGGAATTATTAAAATAGTATTTTTATTATTTATGTATAAACCCAACAATTATGAACACAACACAAACAATGGAACAAATGCGAAACTTGAAACTTGACGGAATGCTGCAAGCTTATCGAACCCAACTGGGTCTATCCATCAACCATCAATTGGAAGGACATGAACTAATTGCTCATCTGCTACAGGCCGAAGAATTACAAAGATGCAATGCCCGGTTAAGTACCTTATTACATACTGCCAAACTGCGCTTTGCGGCCATACCCGAAAGTGTAGAATGCAATGCCACGCGTAACCTTAGTAAAGGGCAATGGAGTCAACTACTTGAAAGTACCTTCGTACAAAATGGAGAAAACATACTCATTACGGGTGCAACTGGATGTGGAAAAAGTTGGGTCGCATGTGCCTTGGGATACCAGGCATGCCTGCTAGGTATTAAAACGCGGTACTTCAATATGAACAGATTGATTGAAGCCATTTCTATGGCTAAAACAGAAGGAAGTTATTTGAAGTTTTTAAACAGTCTTGAAAAAATCCCCGTTATCATTCTTGACGATTTTGGGCTACAGTCTCTTAACAAGAATATGAAGCTCGCATTGCTCCAAATAATAGAAGATAGGTATGCTAAAAAATCGTTGATCGTCACTTCTCAATTACCGGTTGCAAAATGGCACGAGTACCTCGACGAGCCAAGCCTGGCCGATGCCATTATGGACAGAATGACAGCCAAAAGTCACCGCCTCGAATTACAAGGAGAATCAAGGCGAAAGAAAAAGCAAACGGATTAAAAACCTCAACCCGTATCTTCATAAAACCACAAAAGCTCTTTTATTTATTGCCCACTTTGAAGGGGGGATACCATGCTTCAGTAAGAGGGGTTACCATCATCGGTATACACAGCCAAGCTTACATTTGCAGACTTATTTTTATAAATGACCCTCCACGAAACATATATGAAGCGCTGCCTGCACCTTGCGTCATTAGGTGCCGGCAAGGTGGCGCCTAACCCGATGGTGGGTGCCGTACTGGTGTATGAAGACCGGATTATTGGAGAAGGCTGGCATCAAAAATATGGTGGCCCGCATGCCGAAGTAAATTGTGTGAACAGCGTTAGTCCGGAACATCAACCACTTATCAGTCAATCAACGATTTACGTGAGCCTGGAGCCGTGTGCTCATTTTGGTAAAACTCCGCCCTGCGCCGACCTCATTATCTCCCGCAAAATACCGCGGGTAATTATTGGCTGCCGGGACCCGTTTGAACAGGTGGATGGAAAAGGGATAGAGAAGCTGGAACAGGCGGGGATAGCCGTAATCTCTGGGGTATTGGAAAATGAATGTAAGGAACTAAACAGGCGTTTCCTAACATTTCACAGGCGCCACCGGCCGTATATCATTCTTAAATGGGCGCAAAGCAGCGATGGCTTAATGGCTGCAGCTGGAAATGAAAGAACGTTTATCACCAATGAATACAGTAATCGGCTGGTTCATAAATGGCGTAGCGAAGAGGCGGCTATTGTGGTGGGTACCAGTACGGCCTTGCGTGATGATCCATCGCTTACCAACAGATTATGGTCCGGCAATAACCCGGTACGGGTAGTGCTGGATATGGACCTGCGTTTACCGGGATCGCTGCGCCTGTTCGATGCTGCGGTCCGAACGATTGTGTTTAATGCATCGAAAGATGGGATGCAGGGAAATATTGAGTTTGTAAAGGTTTCTAAAGCCGCTGATGTACCAATGCAGGTAGTAAAGGCATTGTATAAAATGAATGTCCAAAGTATACTGGTGGAAGGCGGCGCACAACTGCTGCAATCTTTTATCGGCCAGCAATTATTCGACGAGATCAGGGTGATAGAAAATACTGCCTTGCATCTTGGTAAAGGCCTGCAGGCACCCAGGTTTTCTGCCATTATTTTAAAAGAACAATTGAAGTTGATGGATGACGATATAAAAATATTTATACAACACCCGTAGGGGTAAGGCTCGCCCGTACCCTTGCCCGAACCCCTCCCTAACCTTCGCACCACCACAATAAAAAACAAAAACAACAATTGGAAAGTTATTTTACTATTGACCTGCCTTCGTTTGCTGAGTTCAAAGACAGGGGCAGCAAATTTACTGCCTATGCCTACCCCATAGCGACAGTGGAAGATTTTAAACAACGGCTTGCAGAGGTGAAAAAGGAACATCCCAAAGCCGTGCATCATTGCTTTGCTTATCGCATTGGTACCGATGGCAACAGCTTTCGGGTAAGTGATGACGGCGAACCTTCCGGGTCTGCAGGCAGGCCTATATTGGGCCAGTTAGACAGCAGGCAGCTCACCAATGTGGCCGTGATCGTGTTGCGGTACTTCGGGGGAACACTGTTAGGTGTGCCCGGCCTTATCAATGCTTATAAAACCGCTACTGCATTGGCTTTGCAGCTGATACCTACTGTTGAAAAGCCTATAGAACTGCTGTACAATATCCATTGCAATTACCAGGAACTAAATGATGTAATGACGATCATCAAACAATACAACTGCACGGTGTTTAATCAGGAGATGAGCTTATTTTGCTCCGTCGATTTTGGCATCGCCAAAAACCGCCTCGACCAGGTGCTTCATAAACTAAGCGATATGCGTGGTGTCGAGTTGCATCAAATTCCATAGTCGATGTTTTTAATGGACAATTGAATCATGGATAATTGATAATGCACTGTGGTTGAAATAATAATGCTGTTCGAATGTGCATTGAGGGTAATTGTCCACTGTAAATCAAACCATGATTCATTAAATCATTATCAATTATCCATTCATTAATTATCGATTACTATGAAGGTACTGATCACCGGCGGAACCGGTTTTATTGGCAGGCACCTGGTGGACCTTTTGAAACATTCGGCCCATGCAGTAACAGTCGTCGCCAGGACAATCGATTATCATTTATTTCCTGCGAATGTCGGCTGTATTGAGGCCAATATCTGCAACCCGGAGGATATTCAGGCTGCGATTATTTTTACGGCTCCTGACCTGGTGATCCATTCTGCAGCGATGAGCAAGCCCAATGATTGCGAAATGCAAAGAGCACTATGTTATGCTGTCAATGTGCAGGGTACACAGAATATTATAGATGGCTGCAAGGCAATTGGTGCGAAGCTTATTTTCATGAGTACTGATTTCGTATTCGGACACAAAGGGCCGTACCGAGAAGCCGACGAATATTGCCCGGTGAACTATTATGGAGCATCGAAAATAATGGCGGAAAAACTCGTGGTTGCTTCAGGCCTTTTTTATGCAATTGTGCGTACCGTAATGGTTTTGGGTAAGAAGCTGCCGGGGCAGAACAATACTTTTTTGCATTGGGTAAAAGACAACCTGGATCAACAAAAAGCCATCCGCGTTTTTACTGACCAGTACCGGTCGGTGACGTATGTTAACGATTTGTGCCGGGGTATTGAAAGCATCATCGAGCGCGGGTTCCAGGGTGTTGTACATTTGTGCGGATCCACAATTTATACACCTTTTTCTCTGGCACAGGAACTTGCCGGTTTTTTCTCCCTTAATAAAAACCTGGTGAACCCTGTAACCCGCGAAACCTTTCCCGAAGCTGCTATGCGGCCGGAAAATTCGGTACTAGTAATCGCCAAAGCAATGCAGGAGTTGGGTTACACGACCACACCGCTTCAGGAGATGTTACCGCAAATATTTGGTTAGTAAAATCTGCATAGAAATTCTTTTTTGCTACGAGGGGCTTGCCTTACTTTCACAAGCCCAAAAAAATCAGCGATGCCGATTATTACCGTACACGATAAAAGTTTTGAACCTTATTTGAGTGCTGCCCAGATAGAGACTGAGGTAAAACGCATTGCCGCTGATATCAATGCGGAATATTTTGATAAGAGGCCCTTGTTTATCGCGATCCTCAATGGCTCATTTATGTTTGCCGCGGATCTTTTTAAACATGTCACCATTCAAGCTGAGATCTGTTTTATTAAACTGGCATCTTATAAGGGCACCAAATCTTCCGGCCAGGTTATTACGGCGATTGGGCTCGATATCGATCTTAATGAACGCCACGTGATCATTGTGGAAGACATACTGGATACAGGAAAAACATTGAATCATTTTTTACCGCAGCTGAACCACCAGCAACCTGCTTCGATGAAAATATGTGTACTCCTGCATAAGATAGAGTGCACCGTGTACCCGATTATCCCCGACATGACCGGCTTCATCATCCCCGACCGTTTTGTATTGGGCTATGGCCTCGACTACGACGGTCTTGGCCGCAATATCTCAGAAATCTACCAGTTAATCGGTGAGTAGTTGTTTGGTTGATCGGTAGTTAGTTAATTTATGATTAGTTGATTGAAATTGCAATCTGGAAGCCCATCTTTCTATCTACAATATGCATTCTTCAGCAAGGAGTTTCCGTTTGCACATCGGTCCTTTCTGCATATTTTCACATTTTCAGAACGATAACTTTACGCTACCTTGTACGGGCTGCCATAAACCAATTGCATTTTGCTACGTAGCGTACTCATCACTGCCCTTTTTCTGGTGCCTTTATTTGCGTCCGGCCAGTATTATATCAAAGGTAAAATTACCGATGATGGCGGCAAGATGATTGGCATGGTGAAAATGAAACTCCGCAGCACCGGGTTTCTATACCAAAATGGCAGCAGCGGGGAATTTGGTATTCCCTCCCGTAAAAAATATGATACCGTGATCTGTTTTGTGCAGGGTTATGATAGCGTGCGTGCGCCACTTTTTTCAGGTGTGTACAATACTATTGTGATGAAACCCACTTTCCTCACCCTACAGGAACGAAGCAGCCGGCTGTCTTCACTTACAAACAACCTGCTGAAAGATCCAGAATATATCCGTCATGTGTACGACGAAACGTATAGCAGCACCGTAGAAAATGATTTTATTGACGCTGCTAAATTTCCGGTCACCGGCTTTTCTGTTAACGTTAATAAGGCCTCTTATAGTAATGTGCGGCGCTTTATTAACAACAAAACCGAGATGCCTACCGACGCCGTGCGTATTGAGGAAATGCTGAACTATTTTTCGCTCAGCTGCACGCCACCACCGGTGGGGGCAGACATCTTTAACCTCGAAACAAGGGTGAGCAGCTGTCCCTGGAATGATGCTAATTTATTGCTGTTTATAAATGCCCAGGCCAAAAAAATGGATCTGGATAAAGTGCCACCGAGCAATCTTGTTTTTTTAATAGACGATAGCGGTTCGATGGACATGCCCAACCGACTGCCCTTACTTAAAGCTGCATTCCGGATGCTTGTGAATAACCTCAGGAATACCGATACCGTAACGCTGGTTACTTATGGAGGTACAGCAGGCGTGATGCTGGAGCCTACCAGTGGTATTGAAAAGCAGAAAATCATCGAAGCGATAGAGGGGCTCACGCCAGCCGGCTCTACTCCAGGTTCGTCCGGGTTAAAACTGGCGTATGAAATTGCAAAAAGCAATTTTATTAAAAATGGCAATAACCGCGTGATACTAGCCACAGATGGTGATTTTAATGTAGGCCAAACCGATGAAAAGGAACTGGAAGAACTGATTATCCAATATCGGAATACCGGGGTATTTCTTACCTGCCTGGGTGTAGGTATGGGCAATTATAAAGATTCAAAATTGGAAGTACTAGCCCGGTTTGGTAATGGTAATTTCTCCTATATCGACAATGAACGGGAGGCTGAGAAGGTATTGGTAAAAGAGTTTGCCCAAACCGTTGTGGCCATCGCCGGCGATACATTTCTAAGCCTTGATTTTAACCCGGACTGGGTAAAGGAGTACCGGCTGATCGGCTTTGATAATAAACAGGATGCCGTCACTGACAGCAGCAGTGTGCTGGATGGTGGTGAAATTGGCAGCGGGCATAGCCTGATTGCCATGGTCGAGATCGTACCTAGGAAGAAGGCCCGGGTCGACTGGCTCAATAATCCAACAGTGGCTATTGGCGAGTTAAAACTACAGTATAAATTACCAGCATTGCCAACGCCACAACACGTCAATAAACCTGTGCTGCTGAATTATTCTAACTTTACTTCGCTTGACAGGCAACTACGTTTTGCCACTTCGGTGGCCATGTTTGGGCAGTTATTGAAACAATCCCGGTTTGCTGCTAATTACGATTTTGACACCGTAAGTGCCATTGCCACAGATGCTTCCGCCCCTACCGACCTGCTGCAGCAGGAATTTCTGAAATTGGTACAGGAAGCAAAAAAGATATACGTTAGAGATAAGGGAAAGAAAAAACGTAAGAAACGGAAAGAATGAATGATTTACCCAGGCTAAGGTTGGTGAGCGGATGTGAACGAAAGTCTGCTGGAAACATAGGACAGTGCTCAAATTAAAAGGAAATAAGCACTACTTTTTTATCAATTCTTAATATAGCCTCCTGGTCAAAAAGTTATGTGTAATAGATTTTCAGACTATCGATCCCGACCGAAAGCCGACTGGTCATCTTATTAACTGAACTCACGAGGAAAGACAGTTCGGATGTAATTTCTTTGGTGACCGTATCCCGCCATTTGCCAGTGGCAATATTCTCAATAAAACCCTACGTAAAAACCTTGCTGATATAGTCTTTCGTAAAGCGTTTCCAGCTACTGTCTGCTAAAATAGAACTGTCTGGCTTATACATGCCGAAGTACAATTCAATTTGGATGTTATTTGTACCACAGGAGAAATTCAACAAACCGATGGCTTACCCTTTGAAGTGTGCGCTGGATATTTTTAGTACGAACCCACGGGCCTATCCCTTCAAAATTTCCCGCATTTTTCCAAGCATCTGGCTCTTCACCATTTTTTCAGCCAACAGGATCATGTTCTTAAAGGCCTTGGCGGCACTGATGCCATGGCCGATCACGACTGGTTTTTCTACGCCCAATACAGGCGTGCCGCCATATTGCTCAAAATTGAAGCGATCAAAATAGGGATGGTGAATGCCTTGTCTTTCGGTAATCGGGTGGAGCGATTCGAGGAGTTTCAAAAGTATGTTTCCGGTAAAGCCGTCGCAGATCATGATGTCGGCTTTGTCTTCCAGGATATCCCGGCCTTCTATGTTGCCAATAAAGTTGATGGCTGTGTTTTCCTTTAGCAGCGGATAAGTGGCCTGGGCCAGGATATTGCCCTTGCCTTCTTCCTCGCCGATATTAATAAGACCTACCCGCGGGTTTTCTATTCCCAGGATATATTCAGCGTAGCCCGAGCCCAATACGGCGAACTGGTTGAGCATCTCCGGTTTGCAATCCGCATTGATTCCAACATCCAGTATCAGACCTGTTTTTCCGTTTTCGTGGGGTACAATAGTAGCGATGGTAGGCCGGATAACGCCTTCTATGGCTTTGATTGAAAAGATGGTTCCCACCAGCATGGCACCGGTATTTCCGGCGCTGATAAAGGCCTCCGTTTCACCCTTTTTCAGCAGCCCGAAACCTTTTGCGATAGACGAGTCTGGCTTCTCTTTCAGGGCTTTGGTAGGGTGCTCATGCATTTCAATTACCTGGGTGCTGGGCACCAGTGTATATGAAGCTTCGGGAATAGCATATTCCGTAAGCAAAGTGGTGAGTTTCGCTTCATCGCCGATCAAAACCAAGTGAGCTGGAGCATCGGGATCAGATTTTTCCTGGAGGTACGCAACGATCCCCTTTACTGCTTCCAGCGGGGCAAAGTCGCCACCCATCATGTCTAATCCTATTGTCATAGTCGTTGGTTTTTGAAGCCTTATGATCCTTGTGAAAAAGAGAATTACACGCGGCGGGCTTATAAAACGAAAAAAGTGAGCCGATACGATCTGCTCACAAAAATATGGTTCTTTTTGCCCGTTAAAGAATGGCCGGAAGCCGATTATTTCTTAACCGGCGAATTCTCAGCTACAACCTGTCCTTTATAGTATAGTTTTCCTTCACTCACGTGCGCACGATGGCGTACATGTGTTTCTCCTGTTGTGCTATCCACGCTCAAAGTTGGTGCTAAAGCTTTATAGTGGGTACGTCTTTTGGCGCTGCGTTGTTGGCTATGGCGTCTTTTTGGATTTGGCATGATCTAAAATTTAATATTCGGTATTAATTAATTTACGATTTGTGATTTCGGATTTACGATTTACTGAACCTTTGAATTCTCTCCGGCTAATTCCTCCTATCTTTTCTTCAAAATTCCTGACCCTTGATACTTAAGCCCCGGATCTTGATTCTTGCTACTTGATACTTGCTACTTACTCCAATGGCAAGTCCTTAAATTTCTCCAGCCCCTTCCACATATTTGCTTTTTCTACCGGATCTTCAGCCGAAGGCTTCATGCCTTTTAACTTCTGAAGCACTTCCTGGTTACAATGTGGGCCACCCATTTCTTCTTCGCTGCACATCCGTTGCATCGGAATGCTCAGGTTGATGAATTCGTAGATCCATTCAGCTACATTCAGGTGGCTCTCCATTTTGCCGATATAGTACACATCAGGATCTTCTTCTGTGTTATTCATCTCCTCAGGATTGTCAACCAGCTTAACCATAATATTGAAATCCTCGAAGAGCTGCATGGGCAGATTGTTTCCGCAGCGGTCGCAATTTAGTTGCAGGCTTCCACCCACTTCAAAATGCAATCGCATAAAACCGGTATTTTTTTCCAAATCCAGCTTGATATTCGCTATGCAGTTGGTAAAATCCTGCTGGTCATAATCTGCAAAGAACTTATCGGTAATATCGTACACGTATTCATGAATGCCTGGCTTTAACCCCACAAATGCTATTTCAAACGTTCTTTTGCCACTCATGATAACCCCCTATAAAAAGGTCGGCAAAAGTAGGGTTTTTGATTTAAAAGAAGGTATGTAGAATAGATTAAATTTTATTAGCGCCAAAAAATTGCCACAAAGCCACAAAGACCGTAAGACACACAAAGTTTTTCTCTTTAAATACCGGGATAGCTTTTGCGTTAGGGATTGCAGCGAAAATCTTTTTTTGCACGGGTTTTCTGCCAAAAAAATTGCAGCGGAAAGCCCGCCCCGCTAGTTTGCTCCCGAATTTTTCGGGACTTGCTGGCGGGGAACGCCCTGGTTATTTTTTTGTAGTCGATTTTAAAAACCCCTACCCGGGTTATTTCCTCTTGCCTTTGGCAGCTCCTTCCTTGGCAGCTTGCTGTTCATCTGTGCAGTATTGTATACGAATGACGCAATAATGGTCGCCATCTGTTTGAGGTCTTCGGGCACCAGGTGATCGTAGGTATCCATATTGCTATGGTGTGTACGGGTATCGTACTCAATAGGATCCTGGATAAACTGGAAACCTGGAATACCAACGGCATCAAAAGAAACGTGGTCGGTGCTGCCGGTGTTATTGGGAGAAACCGTTGTTGCTCCAAGGTCTGCAAAGGGAGACAGCCATTTGGCGAAAATGGGGGCTACCTCTTTATTTCCCTGGGTGTAAATGCCCCGGATTTTACCGGTGCCATTATCGATATTGAAATAAGCGGAAACTTTGCTTTGTTCTGTTTTCAATACCATGTCGATCGGGTCCGCGAAATGATTCTTCACGTAACCTCTTGACCCGAAAAGCCCCTGTTCTTCACCACTCCACAAGGCAATGCGGATGGTTCTTTTGGGCTGCAGTCCGGTTGCTTTAAGAATGCGGACTGCTTCCATCATTACGGCACAGCCAGCCGCATTATCAGTGGCGCCAGTAGCACCCTGCCAGCTGTCGAGGTGGCCGCCCAGCATGACCACTTCATCTTTTAACGTTGGATCTGTTCCGGGTATTTCCGCCACCACATTATAAGACTGCAGGTCTTTATCGTAAAATTTTGTTTTTACATTGGCTTCAATTTCCACTTTCTCGCCAGCTGCTACCAGGCGCTGAATGCGCAGGTAGTCATCGCTGCTCAGCATCACGTAGGCGAATTCGTTCGTGGTATCTTTTAGCTGTGAGCCGCCACCCTGTACAAACACGGTTCCGTCGTTTCCACGGCCCATGCTCAGCACCAGGGCAGGCTTTTCAGAAGCATACAGGGCAGTAACCTGGCGGGCTAATCCAAAGCGGCTGCGAAATGCAGCCATCTGAGCAGGGGTTCCACCACGGCGGCTGGAATCTCTTTTTTCCTCGATCTGCATTTTTGCAAGGCTGGTATCGGCGTAGCGTTCCCCATCCGCAGTAAATGAAGGCTTTAAAGTGTCAGTAGAATAAAGCATCACAATTTTACCACCTAGTGTGCCTTTGTAATTCTGGTATAATTCGGCGGAGTCTTTTGCTTTTATCAGTATGACTTCACCTGTGATATCTTTTTTTCCGGGTGTGCCAGGCGTCCAGGCACGAGGAATGGCTACCAGCGGAACGTAATAGGGAGCGGTCATGGCTACATAGCATTTGGTTTGCTCCCAGCCCTTACCAAATTCGCCCCAGGGTTCCAGCTTCGCACCGGTTAAACCCATGCCGGTAAGTTCGGAAACCACCCAGTTGGCAGCTCTTGCGAAGCCGGGAGAGTTGGTGAGTCTTGGCCCGGAAACATCGGTGAGGTGAAACGCGATGTCCATCACTTTCGAATTTTCCAATCCTTCTTTCCGGATTTTTTTTACAGCATCCTGATCTACATTCTGGGCAAAGCCAGTTGATCCAAGACATAATGCGGCAGCCGCCAGGCATAGTTTTCTCATGATTCGGTTACGTTTAGGTTAATGGGTGAATGTAGAGATTAAAAATGCTACGAAGAAAGGTTTTGGATGAAAGGTGGTTTTTTTTCGATGGCAGGGGTATTCCAAATAGATGCCCTGGACTGAGCTCAAAGTGACGTCGGTAGGTGCTCAGTCCTAATAGTACAAAACAATTTACTTCATGATAATCGATTGCCAGCTTCTATCAGAACGACAGACACTGTCACTTAACGCGCTGAAGGGTCTATCGAATGAAACCAATGGTTTCAACAGTTTCATTACTGACTAACCTCAGGTGGCAGGTACCTTTTGAAGTCACTTCCGCGGCATTTAGTTGAAAGTGCTGCGAGCCGGCATTCTGACGGCCATTGACCAGTGTTTTAATCAATTCCCCATCGCTGTTAAACAAGCTCAGTTGTACATTCGAGACCAGCGGCAGGATATAATGAATCAGTGCTTTATCGATCACAGGATTCGGATAAATTGACAACCCCAGCGATTGTTTTGAACCGATTTTAATGAAAATGATCCGGCTGTATTTTACATGGCCATCCCGATCCATTTGCTTCAGGCGGTATTGATAATTGCCCGGAGCAAGCAGACCATCCTTACAACTGTATCTGGTGAGGATGCGGGAGTCGCTACCAGCAACAAAACCCATTTTGGTCCAGGCTGTGGCTGTGTTATTTACCAACTGATTTCTTTCAATTTCCCATCCGGCATTTTGAACCTGGTTGGCTACCTGCCACTCCAACACTACATTGCCCGCTTTGTCTGCAACCGCTTCAAAAGAAAGCAGGTCCACCGGAAGTCCCTCGTAGTTGCTTTCAAAGCAGCCCAGGTCCGGGGCAGTTCCATAAAAAGCATAGCCAATATTCAATCCTTTGTCTATAACATCGCTGCCACTTACCAGCTTCATAAAATCAACTACGGGGAGGCTTCCATCGGCCTGCCTGGGTGCTGTAAGCAGGGCCTGATCCGTGCTTAAAAAGTCAGAACTGTTAACGGTTACCGGCAGGTTAAAATAGTTGGTGTCGGCGTTGCAAAGTGGAGCATTCAGATTGTTATATTCTGTGCTCCGGGCACCATAACCCAGGTTGTTTTTCATTTCATGGTCGTAACCTGCTACGTCTGCGGTGTAGTCCGCGCTGCGGTTGAGCATATTGTAGTTGACCGAATTAAAGTAAGCCGAGTTATTAAACCAATTGCTCCCACCGGGATGATGGTTTGAGTAAAAACCATTGGCTTTGTTGCGGATTGCGAGGCAAAACCGCACATTGTTACGGGGAATTACTGCGGGTACGCTTGGCGTTAGCGACGTTCCATAGCCGCCGGCCTTAAAGCCATTGCCATCGCCCAGGCTGCCAAAAGATTGCGAATATCCATTGTAGAAAGCCCAGCAATTTTCAAAGGTGGTACTTTCAAAAGCACTGATACAGTCGTAACCGTCATCACTGTTGAACCAGGCCCTGCAGCCCCTGAAGATATTGTTGGTATAGCCGTTGCCATAGCTGTTAGGATGACAACCAAAACCGTCAGTATTGCGACCGAGCATATTCTCCGAAACATTGTCCCAGTTGTTGTAAGCATCGCAGTTTAAGATGAGGTTGTTCCCGCCCTTTGTCAGGTAAAAGCCAATGGCTTTACCGTCGTGCATGCTTAGCATTTCATAGATATTATTGCTGCCCTGGTTTTCAAAACACTCGCTTTGGGTATGGGCTACAATATTTACCTGGACACCCACCACTTCAATGCCCCTGATATGGATCCACGAGCCGGTAACCTGGAAGGCATGGATGCGGTAATTGGCGGGGTTAATAGCGGTGTAGTTAAACACTGGTTTTTCTCCGGGATAAGCCCAGTAATTAATCCGCTTGCCGCTGCTGCCACTTTTATTGAGCAGTGTTACATAGGCCCAGATGCTGGAATACGATGCGATCTGGGATTCGGCCATGGTATAGGTGCCGCCCCGGATGTACACGGTATCGCCCGCCACCACTGCGGTTTGTGCCTGCTTAATGGATAGAAACGGTGAGGCAAGGGAACCGTTATTGGCATCATTGCCCCCAGGCGCCACATAATAGATGGTGGAAAAAACAGGCAGACTCAACCCGATAAGGGTAATTAACAAGCCAACCTGGTGGAAGCATTTTTTCATACAACGGCATTGATAAAGGAGAAAGCAATCATTCGCCTTTGCAAGGCATGAGGTGCTAAAACTACAAGCTTGCGAAAGCTTACCAATCCTGAGGCATCCTGCCACGCGTTGTTTACATCTCAATCCCAATTTTCTTCATCAAAATCGAAGCATTCAAACTCTGGCAAACGCCTTCTTTGAGTTTGTAGTCAAAGTATAATTCTTCGTTAGCTACCTGCACATCAAAATGATAATTGTGAATGTTGGCTGGGTACATATCCACGAGTTTGGCCAGCTCGAGGTCGTGGGTGGCGATGATGCCGCAGGCATCTTGCTTAATGAACTGCTGGATCAATGCTTTTGAACCAGTATGACGGTCGAGAGAGTTTGTACCACGTAGTATTTCATCAAGCAGCAGGAAGATCTTTTCTTTCCGGTTTACAGCATCAATAATCTCTTTTAGTTTCTTTAATTCGGCATAAAACGTAGACGTGCTTTCTTCCAGGTTGTCGCTGATACGCATGGTGCTGATGACCGCCATATGGCTGAACCTGGCGGCAACGGCGCATACAGGCATGCCGGCCATGCCCATCACCAGGCTCAACCCGATGCTGCGCAGGAACGTGCTTTTGCCGGCCATATTACTTCCGGTAATAATCCCAATTTTACCAATACCCTCGGTGGCAAATGAACTGTCTACTCTTTTATGTTCTGCGATCAACGGGTGGCCCAATGCAGTGGCAGCAAAGGTTCCATGCCCTGCTACCATTTCCGGGAAACACCAGCCGGCATGGTTAAAGGCCAGGGTGGCAATGCTATTCATCGCTTCCATTTGGCCAAGTGCCTCAAACCAATCCATGATCTTTTTTTTATTGGCCTGCTTCCATTTTTCAAAAGCCAGCATTTGCTGTAGGTCCCAAAACAACAATATGTTCAGGGGTATAAAGGCAATGGGATTTAACCGGATATCCAGCCGGCTTAAAATGCCATTCAGGGTTTTAACACTTATTGATGCTTTGTGGGTGCCATCAGTAAATCGTTGCCGGTTTTGCACCAGCCAGGAAGCTGTAAACTCCTGCTGTTCTATATGGCCAATGCTACTGGACAAGGTGGAAATTTCCGGCGCAATTTTACTGAGGGTGTTGTAGGTGTTGGTTGCTTTTTTACTGATCCAGCCGGTGATGATAAAGAACAGCAACAGGGAAAGGTTGAACCACCTGGTGGGTACGATATCGCCGATAAAGAGGATGGTAAGCGTAATCATAATCGCCGGGCCAATAAATCGGACGGCTTGCCAGGCGGCGCTGGTAAAAAAGCCGTCCTCATTCTCTAGCCAGGTTTTGATCTTCTGCTGGGTGGCAATCGTGATGGGCTCCGCATTGCCATTTGCCTGCAGTTGTTGCCGCCATTGGTATTGATCCCTTAACTCCTTCGCTGCTTCCTGCCGCGCGGTGATAATGGAAGTTTCAGCAGGATGCAGGAGCCAGTCGGCCAGCCTGGTACTTCCCTGGCCGGAGCCGGTGCGATTGATATATTGATATAAAGAAGCCCTCCCGAAAATATCAAGATCATTGGCGTATGGATGCAGGTGTGGCAGGAATGACGCACCATCCGGCAGGTCGAAAAACTGGCCGGCAGCGGTTTGCAGCTCTTGTTCATTGATCGCAATTAGCCGGTTGAGATTATCTATTTTTTTCCCCGTATTGATCGCTACCACCACTAACCTGAAAAATACCGCGACACATAATACTGCCACGACTATCGCTACAGCCAGGTAATCATTGCGCAAAAAATAAAAAGCAAGAATAGCGACCACAATAGCGGCCAGCCTGCTCCAGGATACGAGGGATTTCTGTTTGATCAATTCCGTTCTTTCTGCTGTTAATGAGCTGATGCGGCCTTTGTAAATTGCTGTAGGAGAAGTGTCATTCATTTCGGGGTGAAAATAGCAAGCCTTTGTTTAGCCACCAAGCCCCATGAAGAGCGGAGACCACAACGCAATTTTTGTACACCTTTGCACCCTGGTCCTTTATTGCAAAAGCCGTCGTAATTTCCGAATCGATATTTAGCCCATCTTCGTACAAATACAATACCATGGAAGAGAGCATTTACAAGGGTGTTATCACTTTTATCAATCACGAAAAGCAATATGCGACCATCGACTATAAAAAGGACGATAAGAAAAAAACGATCACCTGTAAAATAGGACCGGCAGCGCAGCTTCAATCTGCTTCCAACAAAAACGTAAAAAAGCTCCACCAGTTCAGGGTAGGAGACGAGGTGAATTTTGAAATAAAACTAACCGACCGTGGCGATAAGATGAACGCCTTTAACCTGCGGTTCCTATACAATACAGCATTGGAGTTATTGCTGAATAAAGCGGCTGTAGAAAATCGGTTCCTGGGTTTCTTAAAACTGGCCGATGAGCAGTTTTTTGTGAAAGAACTGGATAGTTATATTTTCTTTCCGCTCCAACTGAGCAAATGGGAAAAGGAGCCTGACGAAAAACTTTTTAATGAAGCAGTAGATTTCAAACTCATTAACCTCGACAATCCTAAGACGCTTTCGGCAGAGTTATTTGCCCACGAATACATAGCGGAATACAAAAGTGCCCTCCATTATTTCAAAAATAAAATACCGGTAGAAGCCACGGTGTATAAGGTTTCCCCTTTTGCAGCCTATGTAAATGTGGTAGGCACCAAAGTGCAATCCAAGATCGATTTACCCAATGATGGCACGGAACTGAAAGAAGGGACGATGATAAAAGTGCTGATCAGTTATTTGAGTAGTAAGCGGATTGTGGTGGAAAGGGTGGGGTAGGAACGGTAGTCGCTAAAATTCCTTTTGTGATTAAGGGGAAATTTGTGTTTTCACCTTGGTTTCAGTGGAGATTTTATTTTGCGCTATCCATTTTTTAATTTCAACAGCTTCCAATTTAGTCATGCCTTTGCCACTGAAACAAGCTCCGCTAATATTTTCAGGCGTAACTTCTTTTTCATTTTTTTTCGCGACTGTTTTCATGTTATAAATGTACGTTTTAAAAGTATAAATTGACCAGTTTTAATGCTTCACGCGTTGCAATAGCCATCCGTTTGCCCATTACCATTACGGCTCCCAGACGCTTGTAGTATGGGACCAGTCTGTTTTTAGCTTCGAATGTTATGTAGCACTCAAAACCCATGTTAAACGAGACTAGACAACAAAGTGCTACTAGTGCTTTACCCGTTCCGCCATACAGGGAAATCCCACTTTTATTGATATTACTTGTTTCCATATTTGCGCAGTCTAGGACACCGGGTGAAGGCCTGAATGCAACAAGTCCTAGGATAATTTCAAGATCGTTTTCTCTGCAAATCTTATAAATATCATACCCTTCTTTTTTAAGAGCCATAAAATCAAATTGAAAAAAAGAGGCATTTTTTCTAAGTTCTGTCAATTGTACCGCAATGGCAATAGCATTATATTTTGTGCCGGTTGCGTTTAATGTAATTGGATTATGTAAGGTGGATTCTTCATTCATTGTCAACTATTTTCTTCTTCCTGCTTACCACCACCTCAATCAATTCCGACCGGATGCCAAATTTCAAATCATCAATCGATTCAATTGTAGAACTCAATCCGCTGGCGGCAGTTATATGGTCTACAATATCAAAACCCCAATGCATGGTTACGGGGGAGCCTTTCGGGTCAACCGGGTTGCGGTGGTACTCCGGCGTTTTGGTGAAAATAGGGTTGCCATCCGGGCCTTTAGTGGCCCATACTTCTGATGGGAAATGCTTGTTAATGAGCGGTGTAGTAAAAATATGGGCGCCTCCGGGCTTTAAAGTCCTGGCTATTTCAGAAAAGGTTTTGGAGGGATCATATACATGCTCCAGCACATCCTGGGTGACAACAATATCAAATTGGGCATCGCCAAATGTCTGCTGCTCCAGGTCTTCGTTCCGATGCCCGTCTATTACGGTTCCAAAAGGCCGGCCCGGGTAATATTGGGAGGTTGTATAGTTGTTGCAGTTGGCCTTTAGCTTAACACTGGTACCTCTTTGAGCCGGCGACGACTCATGTATCGATAGCGTTTTCCAGTTGGGAAAGTATTTTTCAATGGTCACCATCAGGGCTCGTTCACGGGGAATGCAGCCACAATTCAGACACTTAAAAGTTTCCCGCATTTCGTAGTTCCAGGTTTCAAATCCCACCTGCTGATCACAACACGGGCAATACCCCTTGTGGCCAAAATAAAACCCGTCCGACACCAGCTTGCGGGCCAGTTTTTTTTTAAAATTTTTCTTAATGTAACTCCAGCTAATTTTCATGTAATGGTTTTGTACAGAAACGAGTGGCAATAAAGCATGCCGTTTTCATCACACAATATAGGGGCTGATTAACCAGTAGACAATGGAAGTATCAAAACACACCCGAAGGCACAGAGAATCGCATCGACGAAAATCTAACCCAGCGGATATCCGAATAAAGAGAGGGTGTCCCATAGTTTCGAGACACCCCCTTTCCGACAATAGCGGTCTACATAAAGGCGTTGCTATTCCATCAGAATTCCTGGACTGCTACTATAATCCCATCCTTCCAAAGTACCAGTCGCGTATCTGAAGTCTTTTTGATAGAATCAAGCGCATAGGATTTATTGATAATTCTTTTATTAGTTAAAGTCCAGGCTTGCAGTTGCTGGATGATTTTGCCACCCTGCCAAAGGGCGAGCACATAATTTCCGCCGGTGTAAGTTCGGATGGTCGCATTCAGTGAATTACCATCCTGGCCGGCATCAAGTGTTGCCATTGAAGGTTGGTTGATTAGCATATGTTGTGGAATCTCTGTGTTTGCAGCAAATGTGGGGACACCATACGAATTACAGCCAGCTATATAAGCCTTAAATTCTGAGCCTTCGCGGGCTATAAAGCTTGGCGACAGGGTAACGCTATTTCCTGATTTGAAAAAGACCTGGGTGTTGGCTGTATTGGCTACCCCTGCACTGGCGCCAGAAGCTGTAATAGTGTTGCTGGCCTCAAAAAAATTGGGCCCTTCGAGATTGTAGTTAACACTGATATCGGCATCGCAGGTGGTGTATTGTGAGGTTTTCCAGATGCCTCTTCCAAAGGTGGCAGCCTTTAGGGTGTTATCTACATTATTCACCCGCAGTTCGGTTACCGGTACCGGCGGTAAGCCATTATAAAATGGTAACCAATCGTTAGCTCCCGAAGGCCGCACGAATACGCCTATATCGGTGCCGCAATAAATATTTGAATTGTCGTCGAATGCTACACTGTACACAGGCACATTGGGCAGTGTGCCCGATATATTGGTCCAGTTATCGCCGCCGTCGGTGGAATAGACTACTTTATTGCCCGCATTATAGCCGCCCAGTGATGCAGCAACCACAAACGAACTGCTGGGAAGTACCGCAATATTTGTAATCCTTCCCCGCGACCCTGAGGCGGGGAAATTAGCGTTTCCACTTTTGGTAATCCAGGTCACGCCACCATCATCCGAGCGGTATAAGGCACCGGGAGGTGTGTAAAAATCAGCACCGCCTGCGGCATAAAAACGCCTGTTATTACTCGGGCAGCCGATCATGGCCCAGTTGCCGGCCGCACCTGTATTTGTCCAGGTCGAGCCGCCATTTACCGACCGGTAGATATCACTAAAGCCATTAAAAATAGTATCGGGTACCGAATTATGCGCCAATACCTTGGGGTACCATTCATAACTGTTACCTTGTTTTGCCGGAGGCGTCGTATACACATTGGTATATCCCGAAAGGCTGCTGAACCTATAGGTATCAGTATTGATCGACACCAGCGCCTGATTCTTGTCAGTATTAAACACATCGGCGTCAAATCCATCGCCACCGGCTATATGGGTAAAAGAGTTTAACGAATTCACTTTGTGGTTGATGCCATTGTCCTGCATGCCGGCCAGCACCCAGTAATCGTCGCCGGCAAAATTATCCATATGGTACACCTGTGCGGCATCTATAAATGTGGCTTTATCCGCCCAGGTAGTGCCGTCGTCAGTGCTTTTCCAAACGCCGCCATCACTGCCTACCCATACCGATCCATCCGGCGCATATACGATGGTATGCACGTCGGGGTGGGTGTATTTATCCGCCTCAAATGTGCCGCCATCATTTTCAAAATATTTTACTTTTACCCCCATCGTGCCGCCGCTGTTGGTACTGCCCCAAACCAATGGCGAGCAGGTCATTACTTTGGCAGCATTAAGTGGGCTCGCAGTAATGCCCAGGCAATAGGTCGGAAAAGTATTGCCGGCGGATCCCGATGCCGCATCGCTGATAATGAGTGGGGAATTGCTTTTTTGAACAAAAGAGGCACCGGAATTGGTAGAGAGATACACGCCACCATGGTGGGTGCTGTTTACATAAACACCATTAAAGTAATATACATAGCTACTATTGGCTGCAGTAACCGACAGCCGGCCATTTCCCCCACCCGTTAATGCCACGTCGTAAGTAGGGGCGCCTGTCCAGGTGGCACCGCCGTCGGTAGAGTAGGTTACAAAACCTGAGCCGCAGGCATAGGCACGGGTACCATCACCCGGCTTAAATTTTACATCTGTTACGGCACCGGCTCTTACCAGGGTCCAGGATGTACCGCCGTTGGTGGTGCGGTAAATGCCCTTGTCAGTCGCAGCAAGCAGGGTGTTAGCATCTGTGGTGGATTGCGCCAGGTTGAAGCCTACATAATTGCCGCCGGTAAAAAGGTTGCCGGTTTCCTGCCAGGTATTGCCACCATCGGTCGACTTAAAAACACCCTGGGAATATCTTATATATCCGAATTGCTTCACAAAGCCGCCAACAAACCAGGAGTCGCCATCCCCTGTGAGCACATAAATGGTGTTGGAATTATTATAGCTGACCACAATACCAGATACCCCGAGCGAAGGAAGGTACTCGGACAACGGCGCCCAGCTAGACCCGCCATTGGTGGTTTTAAAAAGACCCCCGGCGGGTGTACCGGCGTAAATGGTGGTTGAACTGCCCGGCGCAAAGGCGATCCGATCCACCCTGCCCAGGCCGCGTCCATTTTTGTTTTGCGTGCCATATACCGTGTAGTCGGGCCCTATATTGTACCATACCGGGTTGGCGGCCTGCGGCGATTGTAACCCATTGGTATAGGCCTTCAAACCAAATTTTGTATTGGTGGCTTTGTAGGCTTCGAGGGTTCTTTTCGAATAGTCATCTACTTCACCTAATTCGTTGGTATGAAGGCCTGCAAACCAGGCCCATCTTACCCATTGAGAATACTCCCCTTCTTCCTCCCCTTCGGCATTTTTGGACTTTGGTTGGTATAACGGACGGTAGTATTTGTCCACCTCCGTCATAATATCCTTCAGCTTGGTTTTGCCAACCAGGCTTTGAGCCAGGGCAGGCGGAACAGTCTGTGCGGTAGAAGAATTACAAATAAAACAAAATAATAGCTGGGCAATGATCGCTACCAATAGCTGTTGCACGATTTTCGGGCTCATAAGGATGTTTTTTTTAATTCCTGGTAAAAGCGGCGTAGATAACTGGTTTCAATACCAATCGAAATACATGAAGCCAAAGCAAATTAGATTTTTTTCAACGGCTATTACCACCCGAGAAAGGCATTGGTCGATATTAGTGAGTAATTGGAATAAATGGGTGTGTAGCAGCAATAAAAGACCCTGCCGCGGTGATACTATAAGTTGGACCAGGAATGATAAATCATTTCCCGGCTGCAAAAGCCTGTTGTCTGGAAATTTTTAGAAATAAGAAAATACTCAATAGAATTACGACTGCTTCAAACAATAACAGCGCATTTACGATACCATACCTGTCGCTGAGAAAGCCCAGGAAAATGGCTGGTATGCCAAAGCCGATATAACCAAAAAACATAAAGCCTGAAACGGCCCGTGCACGGTGTTCGCCGGCGGCATGAGTAATCAGCGTCATGCCGCTCATAAACGAAAAGCCATAGGCGGCGAGGCCTATAACTGTTGTGCCAGAAAGTATCACCGGCAGCTTTTCCAGATGGCAACCCAGTATCACAATCGCAAAGCCGGCGGGTATCATTACATACCCGATTTTTATCGCTTTGATGGGATCCATTTTTCTGATCAGTGGCTGAATGAAAGCTCCGGTCCAGTTGATCAGTACAATGCAAAAACCAGCGTAGGCTGTCAGACCGAGTTTGGCTAGCTGCGATGGAATAATGGCGATGATGGTTCCTGTGGTGGCCCAGCAAATGGCGATGGCCATGTTGACGGGAAAAGACCCTTTGGGGAAATAGGGCAATCGCACCACTTTGCCACCGATAGGTTTTAAATTTGGCAAATAAAACATCAGCAGGATACCGAGAAAAGTAAGCATCAGTAAGGCATAGTAAGTGGGCGGGGTAGTGGTAAAATGAACCAGCAGGGCAAGGGTTGTGGCCAATGCACCACCGCTAAAACCAATCGAAGTAGCAAAGGAGGCCTTATTAGCAGCCAGCGTAACTGCATTTGGTTTGTGTTGCAGCACTTCCGCCAGGTAAGCCGTGCCTGTACCCATACTTAAGCCCAAAGCCACGCCCTGGAAAATACGGGCCACCACCAGCGCGTATACATGTGGAAAAATGGTAACGGATAAAGTAGCGAGGAATGAGAACGCCACACTCAATATCAAAACCGGCTTCCTGCCCACGCGATCGCTGATGCCGCCGAGGAAAATATAGCAGGGCAACATGCCTGTAATATAGGCCGCCAGCACCAATGCCGTTTGCCCGTTTCCAAAACCCGCGTCCTTTGAATACACCCGGAATAACGGCATCGAAATGTTTACTGCCAGCGTTACCAGCAGCAGGCTGAAAGAAATGATGCGTTCGGGTGGAAAGAGGCGTTTCAAGGGGCCGAAAATAAAGGATTGGGGTCAATTAGGTTTTGGCAACTCAACATTCATGTAAAGGCATTATTCCGTGTTGATTATTTGTCAGAGTCCGGTGTTTCTTCAGCGGTCCTTTTTGTGTAGGTCAACATATGCATTGCAAATCCGAAAGTCGCGTCCACTGAGTTGGTGTATGGAATTGACCGCCAACCAACCCCTCAACAAATTACCCTCCGGTACGTACGATATCATCCAAATCGTGTTGTATTTTAGCCATCTCAAAAGCAAGCATTTTTTCAAAACAAGTTTTCCCATTTAACATGTTTAAACTCAAGCTATTCTTCTGCGCCTGCCTTTTACTGCTGCTATTTACAAGGGCTGGTGCACAGAATTTTTACGAAGTGAATTGGAAGAGCGATAATATCATTTATACAGGTCTGCTCATCTATTACAATGCCGACGACGCCTTTATGCGGGTGCGCTATTCCGTAGGCGGGGCGTACAAAGTGGCGGAATTTAAATGCCAGTATAAAACCATGACGATGGGTGGCCGGGAAGGCTATATTCTCGATGGTTCGAATGCAAAAGTGGTGTATCCCGTTACTGGTGGGGGTACCTATAGCCCTGATAACTTTTATTTTTATAAGGAAGGCA
Organism: Chitinophagaceae bacterium; assembly: GCA_039925965.1. Lineage (GTDB taxonomy): Bacteria > Bacteroidota > Bacteroidia > Chitinophagales > Chitinophagaceae > JAZKFT01. The sequence goes on along the minus strand of JBDSXW010000004.1, from coordinate 36,259 downwards.
CAGGGTATGGTACACCCTATACCCTCGATGACAATGGTATGGCGCTTAGTAATGCATCTTCCAAAATGCTGCGGGTGGATAACTGGACTAAAATTGCCACGAGTGTTTTTAATGAAAAGTATGTTCGTAATTATTTTGAGAAAACAGAGCCGATGTACGGGAAGCTGCTGGCCTACAATGTGCAAACGAATAAGATAGAAGGCGGCTACAGAATCTCATCGGCCACTTACACCAATAACCAGTGGTTTGTATGCATGTCTAAAGGCACGGGCATTACCGTGCAATCTACTTACCGTGAAACAGCCTTTCCCACAGACTGGATACTCAAGAATTGGAATGAAGGAAAAGAGATCACTAGCGTAGGTTATGGTGATGGGCAATGGCTGGTGGTCATGTCGGCCAATACCAAAATCACCAACCAAACCTATAAGACCAGCACCATGGATTTCCCTTCCGCCTGGGTGAGCGAAAAAGGATTGCTAGGCTATTATATCAGCAGTATCACCTATGGGAAAGATGGTTGGTTGGTGGTTATGTCCAAGGGTACCGGCTTTACCAATCAACAATTCCAAACCTCTGACTATCTACCCGAAGACTGGATCAAAGAACGCTGGAACAAAAACTTCCGGATAACTGACGCCGCTTATGGTAATGGGAAATGGATTACGGTGATGTCGGTAGGTTCGGGCATCACCATGCAGAATTATAAGAAACTCGACACCTACCCTGGTGAATACGTAAAAGAAAAATGGGGTTCTGCGTATGAAGTAAGTACTGCGGCATATGGTACCAATCAATGGTTCCTGGTGATGTCGCAGGGAACGGGTATTACGCAGCAGACCTATAACACCACCCCATTATACCCCCGCGATTGGGTGCAGGAAAAATGGGATGGCAAGGTCTCAGCATTAAGCAGCCTGTCATTAAATACCAACCCCGGTGCTAATACAGCTGCCCCTACGGCAAAGGGTAGCATCCATTTAATTATGGTGGCTAATACTTATATTTCTGATATCGGCACCAGTTGTAAAGTAGACGAAGATCATACCGTGAATGAGTTCTCCATTTTTTCCAAAGAACTCAATATGCCGTTGGTAACGCATATTATTGATGGTACCGGTTTCTCCAAAACTTCCCTGGATGCGGAACTCGATAAACTCAACCCAACCAGCAACGATATAGTGGTATTTGTCTATTCCGGCCATGGCTTCCGGTGGACCAATCAAAGCAACCAGTACCCTTCGATATCGCTTAAATATTCCAGCTATGAGCAGGTGGCAGAAAGTAATAGTTACCTGCTGGCAGATATTTATGACAAGATCATTAAGAAAGGTGCCCGGATGAATATTGTTATTGGCGATTGCTGTAATTCATCTATTGGCGTTTCCAGCAGGGGTGGAGACGCAGCCCTTAGTTCCCGCTCCGGCAACAATGGCAATACCAGCAAGCTGCAGCAGCTGTTCACCAACAAAAAAGGGAACTTGCTTTTGGCTGCTGCCAGCCCCAACGAAACCTCCTGTGGCAACGGCCGCGATGGGGGATACCTGACCAGCAGTTTTTTCCAGGCTATCGCCAAAGAAACCAGCTACCTTAACAACGACACGCCGGACTGGGATCGTGTAATACAGAACGCCATAAGCTCGGCGAAGTTTAGCACACAGAACCTGGGCGGCTGTACCACACAGAACGGGATGTTCTACAACACCATCAAATAACCACTATGTTCATCAAAAAAATAGTAGCCCTCCTTGCCTTCGGTGTTAGCATATTGGGCTGCGAGAATGCTATGCCAAACAAAGAAAAAATACTGAAGCCAGGGCCTGTAACCATTTTCCAGGTTGCATCGCAGCCAACAGAACCTGCCGAACGCAAAGTGGGTATCCTGTATAAAAATGGGTTTGCAGTAACCGGCACTGCGTCCTTTTCTGCGGAGCAAAGCGATGGCCTGCGGAAAGCTTTGGCATCCCCGAAGAACTATAATACAAAGGATACCAAACGCTGCATTTTCACACCCAGCTACTACCTGCAACTAGATACCGCAATGGGCCTGTTACTGGCTAAAGAACCCTGTAGCAAAATCTTGTTTACGCACAACGGCAAGGACACGATTATGGACCTGTTGAACAATAATAGCATCGAAAAGGTCTTAGCAGAAATGTGGAAACCTAAAGAATAATGAGCTGTTGGCAGAATCTGGTGAAAGGGAAAAGTAGCGGGGATTGAGAAGGCAACACTCAATATCAAAATCGGCTTTTGCCCAACCGCTGGCTGGCGCCAATGTCATTTAGGTAAGCTATTTTTCAAAAGGTAATATTTACTAACCAACGATAAATGCTTAATAATCAGTGATACTACAACGGAATCCACGTTGTTGAATTTTGAATACTGAGCGTTGAATATTTGTCCTTGCCTGAATGAGATTGGGCTGGTGCCGTTAGGAAAACTATACAAGGGCTGCGTACGCGTTATATAAGAAATGCCCAGCCTGTCCCGGTGCAATCGCTGGCCTGATTCATGCAGTGATTGTGCATCTATTTTTTGAAATTAAAATCAAAATCATGAAACCAATACTACTGATTCTAGCATCGATCCTCTGTTCTGCTGGCTACGCACAAAACGTAGGTATCGGGACTACAACACCCGCTGCCAGCCTGGAAGTAAAAGGCTTTGGAAATACAACCAGTACCCGGGCATTGATTGTAAAGAATGCTGACAACGACACGCTTGTATGGGTAAATGATGCAGGTAAAACAATGCTGGGTGGCGTGGGTAATTTTACCCATACGCTTGCCGTACTCAACGAATTGAACGAATCCTATCCGCAAATCGGCATCATTGCGCACAGGGCAACATTCGATCCGGCATTTCCAGCAGGCTCTACCAGCAGGCTTTCTTTCTTTAATAAAGGCAGTACGGCCAATCAATACGAGATAGATGCCTACACCGGAAGTGAGCCTGCCAAACAATACATGCAGATATCTTATTGGCCCACTTTTACCAGCACGGGCAGGCGTAACCTGATGCACTTTAAGCCAAACGGCAATATCGGAATTGGCACAGATACTGTGTTGGCACGACTACAGATCAACCATAGGGGTAGTGTATCCAACCCAGCACTGATGATCAAGGATTCTGCTTCCGGCATACTGCAATTTCAGAATATTACCGGAAGCGGGAAATTCAGCCTGGTAAACACACTCCCCGCCTCTGGAGCAGCAATTAATTCCTACATGGATTTTGTTTTCAACGGCAACACCCTCCTCACACTGAGGGGAGATGGTAATTTGGGAATTGGAAATGTCTTCCCAGGGGATAAATTGTCGGTGACAGGTACGATCAATGTGACCGGGGAAGTACAACGCAGCCAGACGGGCACTGCAAATATGGTACCCATTGCTTATGGCAACATAACTGCCGGAGGAGGTATAAATACAGGGGGTAGTACATCCAACTTCACAGTTTCCAGGTTCTCAGCCGGCGTATATATTATCACCATCACGGGAGAATCGTATATATTTTCATCCTACTGTACGATTGTGACACCAATTATCGTATCAAGTGCCATTACTTGTGGAACTAGTAGTGGCAGCAACAGCTTACAGGTATATACATTTAATGCAGCTGGCGTAGCTACCGACAGCCCGTTCCATTTTGTAACGTTTAAATTATAGGGTACTCATTTCGATCCTATTTCCGCTCTGAAGTCTGATTTTATGTACGCATCTTTTTTCTCACTAGAAAAAGAATCCATGATCATCCGCGAAATAATCGGGCCAGGCCGTCCACTCCGTATCATCTCCCGAAAATAATCGGGATTTATCTCCCTAAGATCTTCTACATACTGAAAATTTTGTAGATGCCTCAGGCGTAGGATGCTGCCTGCGGCCGGCTTGCCCCGAAGCATTTCGGGGGTTCACGCTAGGGCACTAATAGTTCTGTGTTGTGTCATGTCAAAACCCGCCGAGGCAGTCCCCATTTTTCAAAAATCGATCACCGGCTTATTTTACCACAATTGGTAGAAAAAAACGGTCATTCATCCATTTGACAATAACCGAACTATCCGCGAAAACCCGTTTTATTCGCCTAATCCGCGCTTCTATCCTTCAATGATCTGCTTATGCGGTTACTTCCACTTCCATATAACTGCTCACCGGTTCGCAGGTGCAGATCAGGTTGCGGTCGCCGAAAGTGTTATTCACCCTGGCTACGGCTGGCCAGAATTTATTTTCTTTTACATATGCCAGCGGGAATGCAGCAGCCTGGCGGGTGTAGGGCCGGGTCCATCCATCAGCGCATACCACATGCTGGGTATGCGGGGCATTTTTCAAGGCATTGTTCAGTTTGTCGGAAGACCCGATTTCGATGGCTTTTATCTCATCGTAAATGCTCAGCAATGCATCGCAGAAACGATCCAGTTCAGCTTTGTCTTCACTTTCGGTAGGCTCAATCATGATGGTGCCGGGAACCGGAAAGCTCATCGTAGGAGCATGGAAACCATAGTCGATCAAACGCTTGGCAATGTCTTCAGCCTCTACGCCGCAACTTTGTTTGAACGGCCGCAAATCCACGATAAATTCGTGGGCACAGGTACCATTTTTGCCGCTGTATAAAATCGGGTAAGCCGTTTCAATCCTGGTCTTCATATAGTTCGCATTGAGGATCGCCCATTTGGTGGCATCGGTTACACCGCTGGCTCCCAGCAATTTGATATAGGCGTAACTAATCAGCAAAATAGAAGCCGAACCAAAGGGGGCGGCGCTTACGGCATGAATCGCCTTGTCGCTGGAGTTCACAGTTACATGGCCCGGCAGGTAAGGCGCCAGTTTTTCATTTACACAGATCGGGCCCATGCCAGGTCCGCCACCGCCATGCGGAATGGCGAAGGTTTTATGCAGGTTGAGGTGGCAAACATCGGCCCCGATATTGCCAGGCGAAGTAAGGCCCACCTGTGCGTTCATATTAGCGCCATCCATATACACCAGGCCACCATTATCGTGTATCAACTTGCAGATATCGATGATGCTTTCCTCAAACACACCGTGGGTGCTGGGATAGGTTACCATCAGGCCGGCCAGGCTATCCTTGTATTGTTCGGCCCTGGCGCGGAGGTCAGCCACATCTATATTACCAGCCTCGTCGCATTTGGTTACCACTACCTTAAAGCCGGCCATTACTGCACTGGCTGGGTTGGTGCCATGCGCTGAGATTGGGATCAGGATGATTTTTCTATGGGCTTCGTTGCGGTCGGCATGATAGGCACGAATGGTAAGCAAGCCGGCATACTCGCCTTGTGCACCACTATTGGGCTGCAGGCTGGTGGCAGTAAAGCCAGTAATCGCACTAAGCCAGCCTTCCAGTTCGGTAATGATCTGTTGGTAACCTTCCCACTGGTCCGCTGGGGCAAACGGATGGATCTTACTGAACTCCGGCCAGCTAACAGGTATCAGTTGCGTAGCAGCATTCAGTTTCATCGTACAGCTGCCTAAGGAAATCATCGAAGTATTCAGCGACAAATCTTTATTCTCGAGGCTTTTCAGGTACCGCATCATTTCGCTTTCGCTATGGTGCGTATTAAAAACCGGATGGGTCAAAAAGGGGGAAGTACGGGTTAATGCGGTAGGAATTTTATCCGTAAAAGGGGTATCAAAACTGAGCCTGCTATGCAGTTCGGTCATAGTTTCAAATACCAGCAGTATATTTTTCACATCTGCCTGACCAGTGGTTTCGTCTAACGAAATAATAACGCTGCCATCAGTGCCATATCCAAAATTCACATGAAACTTATCACTGTAATCTTTCACTTTAGCGATATCCAGCCCTGTCAATTTCAGGGTATCAAAATAAGAGGCATTCACCTGTGTAAGCCCAAGGTGCTGCAATGCGGCATCCAAAGCACTGGTTAGTAAATGGGTTCGCAGAGAAATGTTTTTTAATCCTTCCGAACCGTGGTAGACAGCATACATCGCCGCCATATTGGCAAGTAGCGCCTGTGCCGTGCAAATATTGGAAGTGGCTTTTTCGCGTTTGATATGTTGCTCCCGGGTTTGCAGCGCCATGCGTAAGGCCCGGTTACCCTGGGCATCGATGCTCACTCCGATCAGGCGGCCGGGGATGGCTCTTTTAAATTCGTCTTTAGTAGAAAAGAACGCGGCGTGCGGACCACCAAAACCCATCGGCACGCCAAAACGTTGGGAATTACCCACAGCAGCATCTGCACCCAGTTCGCCCGGAGGGGTCAGCAGCGTTAATGCCAGTAGGTCGGTTGCCATTACTACATAAGCTCCGGCGGCATGCACTTTTTCAATAAATTCTTTGTAGTCTTCCACCGAACCGTTGCTGTTCGGGTATTGAATGATAGCGCCGAAATAAGAGTCATCCAGACTGGCGCTGGCGTAATCGCCATAAACCAGTTCTATTCCTACTGGCACTGAGCGGGTCAGCAGGAGGTCTTTGGTCTGGGCAAATATGTTGTTGTCAACATAGAATTTTGGATGGCTGATATGATCCGCCTTGTTTTTCTGGTTGAAGAACATCGTCATGGCTTCGGCTGCGGCAGTGCCTTCGTCCAGCAAAGAGGCATTGGCAATCGGCAAACCGGTAAGGTCGCTCACCATGGTCTGGAAATTCAGCAGACTTTCCAGGCGGCCCTGGGCTATTTCGGCCTGGTAGGGGGTGTATTGCGTGTACCAGCCTGGGTTTTCAAACACATTGCGCAGGATAACGCTCGGCGTAATGGTATCGTAGTAGCCTTGTCCAATATAAGTTTTATACACTTTGTTTTTGGCCGCTACCTGCTTCAGCTCGTTCAGGTATTGGAACTCACTTACTGGTCCGTCCACGGCAAGTGGGCTGGTGAGCCGGATGGCCGCAGGAACGGTTTTATCAATCAGTTCATCCACAGTTCCAACTCCGATTGTTTTCAGCATGGCTGCGGTTTCCGATGCATTAGGTCCGATATGGCGGCCACGAAATTCCTGCTGTTGTAATTCAAAAAGATTCATCTGTGCTATTTAGATTTTTAATTTTTGTTAGTCGGGTTTCTGTTCATTATTGGGCAACATTGGCGACGCTCCGTTGAACAGTGGTAGGTGTGGCAGCTGGCTTAGTTCGAAGTGTGATTACAGGATTGAGTTTGCTTTTGTTCGGTCCTCATCCCCAGCCCTTCTCCGCGGGCGGAGAAGGGTGCCTCTGCACCGGCTGTGTTTACAGATTCGTAGTTGGGGATAGCCCCGTTCAATGGTTGTTGCGGCACATAATAAAAAGTTGGCTAAGCATTCATTCCTCCGACCAGCGCCCCAACGTCTCACCCAATGTCCCAATGAACCAATCAACCAATCAACCAATGTCCCAATGTCCCAATGTCCCAATGAACCAATGAACCAATGAACCAATGAACCAATGAACCAATGAACCAATGAACCAATGAACCAATCAACCAATCAACCAATCAACCAATCAACCAATCAACCAATCAACCAATCAACCAATTTTCGCGGCAAATTTAGGCGTTGGCAACCGCTTTGCCTATTGTGGTTTACCTTGCGGGATTGTTATTCACATCAGGGCTGTTTTTTTCTCAATAACTTTTAAAAAATAAAAGAAAATAGAGGAAAAACTTGAAAATTACTTACCAATATGAAAGAAGATATTTTAGAAGACTGGGAGAAAAAAAGCAAGGAGCACCAGAAATTATACAAGAATTACCTGGACCGCGCCGATAAACGCAAGGTGCTGAAACTGCTGCCAGAGGCGCACGAGGAAGCGTTTTCTAAGATCGACTGTCTCGATTGCGGCCGCTGCTGCAAAAACCATTCGCCCCGTTTCAAGATGCCCGACATCAAACGGATCTCCAAAACCATGGGCATGCGGGAGGTGGAATTTATTGACCATTACCTGAAAATGGACGCCGACGGCGACTACGTAAATAAGCGTTTGCCCTGCGCCTTCCTGGCCGAAGATAATACCTGCAATATTTACGAAGACCGTCCCAGCGACTGCGCCCGATACCCGTATACCGATGAGGATGTGTTTATCAAGCGGCCGGTATTGACACTTACAAACAGCGCCGTATGTCCGGCGGTGTATTATGTGTTTGAGAAATTGCTGGAGAAGAAGTAGGCCTGGTTACGACAGCATGATTATTTTCGAAACCACAGTCCGTTTTAAAATGCTGTCCGGTAATTATTATCTTGGCCCACCACCATTATTAATCAGCTATGTCTTCAACCAACTGTCTTAACTGCGGCCTGCATCTTGCGCAGGGTATGCAATATTGCCCGGCTTGCGGGCAAAAAACAGATACCCATCGCATTACCATCAAGCATATCGTTCACGAGATCGTACACGTAATTACGCATGCGGATAAGGGAATTTTTCATTTGCTGAAAGCATTGGCAGTACATCCAGGCAAAGTAGCGAGGGAATACCTGGCAGGCAAACACAAGACTTATTTTAATCCATTCACTTTTTTTATATTATGCATGGGATTGTTTGTGCTGGTGAATGTGAAATTTACGCCGGCCGCAAAATCTCCCACACCCGATGCTGGAGTGCTGGCAAGAATACCTTCCGAGGCAGGCAGGGCGAATTATATCACGATGATGACGAGGGTATCCGATGTCACTACGCTGATGACCAAACATGGCAATGTCATGGCTATGATCGCTATACCATTTCTATCGCTCATTACCTGGCTGGCCTTTAGAAAGCAGCGGTATAATTATGCCGAACACCTTACTGCCAACGTGTTTTTTGTGCCGTTTGCTAACCTGTTGTTTATGCTCTTGGTGCGTCCGTTCAGTTCTATGGCCCGGCATGCAGGGGCTAATGGAATTTTAGTTGCGGCAGGCATGCTATTACAGGTGCTTTATTTTAGCTGGAGTTTTTATACCATGCTGGGTTTCCGCTCCACCGCTAAGATCTTTAAAACTTTCACTGTCAGCCTTTTCTCCGTGTTACTGTGGGGCATGCTGGTGATGCTGTTTATGGCCATCTACATTTACCGCAGCTGGGATTTTTACCAGTTCTTTACAAGGATGTTCGGTTCGTAAAACGATTCCGCTTTCTCCATGCTTATTTCATATTTGGTGGAGGAAGATCCATTTGGATCCAATTCAGTGAAACAGCGGTTTCATGTTTATAAATCCATGCTTAACGAAGTGATCAAAAAATACATGGACCAGCCGACAAACAATACAATAACCACCCACAACCAGGCTGATATGCTATGTGGTGTTTCGCTTCCTGCTATTATAAAACTTTTTTGATCACCTTTGGTGTAGGCGTTAATCATCAGCGGCAACACCCCATCCACCACTGTATTTTCTTTGATCCCTTCGATGGCTATGGCAGGGCCGTTTCGAACTGTAAATGGAATATTGCGTATCCCTTCCTTTCCCAACCAGCTTTTGCTCACTATTTTTAAAATGTGGGCACCATCCACCAGTTTGGTGGTATCCAATTCAAAATTGATTGGCGTTTTGTATTCGCCAATAGGTCTTGTATCATCATCCATATAAATGAATACGGTGCTTTCGTTTTGCATATTATTGGTCATTTAAAATCGAAAATTTAATATGATCCTGATTGGTTTCATTTGGTTTTACGAACCATTTTATCGAGTAAAATAAAGTGAGGAGCGTTATTATAATTGCAGCAACCACAATGGTATAATCCCACCAGCCGCCGGGGCCTCCACCATGCGTTATCCCTTGTAAAAATTTGGGTTTATACCTTTCGCAAACAGGGCATGCGATAGCGGCTATTTGCCAAAGAAAAATAAACAAGGTGAAGCCTGGTTTTTTCATTTTGAAGCGGCTTTTATTTTTACAAAATCCATAATTTTCTTAATCTCATCGGGGGTAACTTTTTTGCCGGCATTGCCCCAACTGCTCCTTTCGTAATTAATGATGGCAGCCACTGCTTTTTCATCAAAATTCATATTGGTGCCTACGGCTGCCATTACTCCATACTCTGCCCGGGCATCGTAACCGTTCATTATTATATCAACATACATTTCCAGGTTGTCGCCATTTACAATCGGGCTCCCTTTGAGGGGTGGAAAGGCACCTGCTAAGCCTTCGCCGTTTTCCTGGTGGCAGGCCTGGCAATTGGCCGTATAAAGCCCTTTACCATCTACTTCGGAACCAGCTGCACTCGTATTGCCGGCAGTCGTAGTCGTTTCCTTCTTGTATAAAAATTGTAATGGTTTTGTACCATCAGGCAGTGGTGCCTGCTTTAAGGATTGAATATAAGCAAGTAGTTGCATGGCTTTTTTTGTGGCTACTACCTTGCCTTCCCGACCGTATAAAAACCGGGCGGGCATGCTTACGATTACATCGTTTTTCGCGGGCGTTTCCTTCACTTCAAACAGCCATTCAAAACTGGGCATAATGGACTGCGCCACTACCGACCGGGGATTGAAAAGGTGCATTAAATTCCAATCTTTGCTGGGTTGTCGGTTGCCTACATCGGTGAGATCCGGGCCGGTGCGTTCGGTGCCCATCAGGGTGGCGGTATTTACCCAGATACTCATTCTTTTCATGTTGGCATAATCTGCAGGCAGGCCAGGTCTCGAGCCAAATTGCTTGTCCATATCCACATTGCGAACCTGCTGGCTATGGCACGCAACGCAACCTTCAGAGATGTAAATTTTTTTCCCCTCCAGTGCGTCGCCGCTTAGCGCAACTGAGCCTGGCAGGGGTGCGTTGTTTTTTTGATTAACCAGGGCTGGTCTGATAGTAGTGAGATAGGTCAGCAATGTAAACAGTATACCTGCTGTGATGTATAGTTTTTTATGGTCGTTGAAAATATTCATCGGTTTTTTTTAAGAGTTTACTGGTTGGAGATCATTCGCCAACTGTCTGAATGCTTCTTCTTTTACATCTATCTCTTCTACTTTTTTGTAGGTCATTTTGTAAAAATTATAGAAGTAAATAAGGTGGGAGATAAACATTAAGCTTCCGCCAATGGCCCGCCATATCCAGTAATCAAACATCTTTACCACGCTATCAATAAATGGTTTTCCTTCCATCCACATCAACCCTTTCAGCGTGCCGCCAAGCATTAAAGGAATGGCATAGAGCAGCAGCCCAGTAAAGGCCAGCCAAAAATGTACACCTACCAAATGCTGCGGTGGTTCTTTGCCTGTAAGCCGCGGCACAATGGCATAGGAGCCACCCCATATTGCAAATGTTATGATACCATAAAAGCCCAGATGCGAATGTGCCACGGTAAAATCGGTGAAATGCCAGAGCAGGTTTGTAAAACGGAATGCCTCGGCTGTTCCCTGCATGGACACCACGAAATAGTATACAATGGCAGTAAGAAAAAAAGGTAATGTGTAACTATTGGACACTTTGCTTACCTGCCCCTTAAAAGTCATAAAGAAGTTTATGGAGGCAGCTACTACGGGGATAATCATACCAACACTACCTACAATTGCCACCGTTTGCAACCACCATGGGATAGCACTAAATACAAAATGGTGGGTGCCTATAACGGTGTAAAAAATGATCTGGGTCCAAAAGGCGAGTATGCCAAGGCTGTAAGCATAAATAGGCCTGTTTAATTGTTGGGGGATAAAATAATACAGCAGCCCTACGGTAAATAAGGTGAACCACATACCCACACCAGAGTGCATGTAATAACCTTGGGTGATTGTTTCACCAAGACCATTTTGCCAAAAAGGCAGGTAGGCAGTAAGTGCTATTATAATCGTGAAAATTATGGCAGAAATAATGAACCAGTTTGAAATGTAAATTTCTTTCGTGGTGCGTTTGGCCACCGTTTTAATAAAATTAAAAAGTGTTAATATAAGCGCCGCGGCAAACAGCGCCATTATAGGCCAGATATACTCCCTGAACTCGCCCCCGCCATTATTAATGCCGGCCATTAAACTAATACTGCCAAGTGTTACCTGCAGGTTGGTTAATAACAAAGCGATCCAGCCCCATTTAATGCTATAAAGCTTGGTATTGCTTACAGTAGGAACTACATAGTATCCCAAACCTAAAATGCCCAGCGAAGCCCAACCCCAAAAAACAATATTTGTATGTACGGGACGCAGCCTGCCAAAACTTAACCAACTAATATGGTCGACATCTGGCGCAACGAATTTAATACCCACATATTCACCAATACCAGAACCAATTACCAACCAGAATGCGGCACAACCTAAATACCATATTACAAGTTTCGAAATAGCAGGGTCCAAACCCGGCCGGGGCGTAGCTTTTCGTTTAAGCGCGGTGAAACGTACTTCATGTTTTGTACTTACATTTTTTATTATTCCTCGCTCGTCTTCGGCTTTAGCATCACCCGATAATTCCTGGTTGCTTAATGAAAAATCTAAAGATTTTTTACGTTCTTCCAATTCATGTTCCAGTTCGATGCCATCTACCGCAGCTATTTGCAGGGCCAGTTCCCGTGCCTGGATTTTCTTTTGTTCATTCGCATTATTTTTTAAAGCATTTCTTGCCCGGGTTAATACCAGTATAACAGCCAGCAGTACGGGCAATAAAAGCAACGCGATCGTGATAATAATGCCGGGTTGGCTCATTAACGGTTGACTGGCCGCATTGGCGTCTTGTGCCATCGCTATGGTAGAAGTAAAAAGTAATAAAACCAGGCCTGCCAGACTTTTAATTACAGCACAGGATGTCGCGGTTTTCTTGCAAACACCAGAACATTTTTTGCTTTTTAATTTTAAAAAGGTATCAATCTGACGGCTATTAAGGTTGTCAAGTAGCGTCGAAGGCTCCTGTTTGAATAGTTTCTTGTTATCCTGTAGCGTTTGATTAAATTTATAATAACTATAAATTACTATAGCCAGTAAAACACCCACACTTATAAGCCCGATAAGTAACAGCCCTATGGAAGTGTTTTTTATGTCAATATAGTTATTGGCATTTTGTGCGAAGGGCAGGCTACTCGCCAATAAAGCAACAGCGAAAATTAGTAGTTTTTTCATGTTAAATTTCATATATTAAGACCTTTTTATCCTTTCTTTTGCCAAAATTTTTTACTTATTTTTTAGAAAAAATTCTCCGCCTTCCAACTTCTCCTTAAAAGTGCCAATGTTGTTATTTTCTATCATGCTTATCAGGTTTTTCTTTACCTCTTTAAATTCAAAGTGAACTGGGCAGGGATTTTTTTCGGAACAGGCTTTCAAACCCAGCACACAGTCTTTATAAATACCATCGCCATCTATTGCTTTTACAATGTCAGCAATTGACGACCCAAGATTTTTTTTAGTCATAAAAAACCCACCGTTTGGCCCCTTCATGGATTGGACTAATTTTTTTTTACTCAATTCCTGTAAAATTTTTGCTGTAAAATGTTCAGGGGTATCTGTGTTATTTGCGATCTCTTTTACCCCAACCCTGGTTTGCTCATTGGTTTTTTGGGCAATAAAAATCATTGCCTTAATAGCATATTCACAAGATTTTGAAAACATTTCTATTTGTTAAGAATGTAAAGGTAGAAATTTATTTTAAAATAAAAAGAGTTTTTTATCTTCTATTATCAGGAAGAATCTCCAACTTTAATTAATCCGGGAAATTTTGTGCACCGGGCATTTCATCAATTGGTTTTTGAACCAAGGTCACAAATGAAAGCCCCAAATGGGGAAAGTATTCCAATAGTAATTTTGATTCAGAAATAAATAAGGGGCATTTACTGGAGAAGTCGGATGATGCGCTGGTGAATAGGGCAATTGCCTAATACTCCATTTTTCGCAACGAAGGCGCCTTATTCCAGGTAATGGCCACCACGACAATGGTCATGCAGCCGCCGAAAATTACTGAAGGCACCGTACCCAGGGCTTGTGCGGCCACGCCACTTTCAAAAGCGCCGAGTTCGTTGCTACTGTTAATAAACATCGAGCTTACACTGGATACGCGGCCCCGCATATCGTCGGGTACAAACATCTGCAATACCGTACCACGTACCAGCATGCTAATGCCGTCGAATACACCCGCGAGGAATAACGCACCAAGACTCAGCCAAAAGCTTTTGGAAATGGCGAAAACGATCATCATGATACCAAAAGCCGCCACGCAGTATAGCAAGGTTTTTCCCTGTGCATTTTTCAATGGGCGCCGGGTAAGCCAAAGTAAAATCAATATCGATCCAATCCCCTGGGAAGCTTTCAGTATGCTGATACCGGTGGCGTCAAGATGTAAAATGTCTTTACCAAAAACTGGAAGCAGGGCAGTGGCACCGCCAAAAAAAACGGCGAACATGTCGAGGCTTAGGGCACTCAAAAGCGTTTTGGTTTCCCAAACATACCGAATACCTTCTTTTACGCTTTCCCAGGTTTTTTGTTCCTTATTGGCGTGTACCACCGGCTGTTTTGGCACCAGGTAAATCGTGGCAATCGCAATCAGCAATAAGCCCACGGCAATAGAAAATGTGGTAAAAGTGCCGACGCTGTCAATTAAGATACCCGAAGCAATCGGCCCCACTACAGACGCGGTTTGCCAGGAGGCGCTGCTCCAGGAAATCGCTGTGGCCAGTTGTTCCTTAGGCACCAGCTGTGCCACAATGCTCCCCATTGCCGGCCCGGTAAAGGCCCTGAAAATCCCTGTTAGAAAAATGAGTGAATAGATACTGTACTCCAGGATACCGGTACTGAAGTTTTGTTTAGCATAATTGCTGGCAATAAATCCCAGGCCAATCACCGCCATAAAGTACAAGAGCATATTTCTCAGCAGTAGGGTTCGCTTGTCGCTCCGGTCTATCACATGCCCGGCATACAAGGCAAAAGTAATGGCAGGAATCACTTCGCTTAATCCCAGCAAACCGAGGCTCAGCTTGCTTCCTGTAAGCGCATACATATAAAGTGCGATGGCAAAACTAACCATTTGCAAGGCCATGATAAAAGTGAAACGCGCCACTAAAAAATGCCTGAAACTTTTGATGGAGATGGGTGAACCAGTGCCGGAGTCGTTCATAAGTAGCGCAAAAATAATGGGTAATGAGCTAATGTTCCAATGAGCTAATTTGCTTATGAGACAATGTGCTAATGTGGAAATGTGAAAATGTGCTATCGGTAAATTAAAGGAGAATTAGCTAATTAGCATATTAGCTAATTGAACGGGAATGTGTAATTATGCAAATAGTATAAAGCCAGGATATAGAAGTGTCCGGTGCTGCTGACAAATTATCCGTTATCCCATTATCATTATCCATTACCCCAATGCCTGATTTCAGATTTACCCCAGTGCCCTGGAGCCACAAGACGAATATTTATGAGATCAACCTGCGGCAATACACTTACGAAGGCACTTTCATGGCCTTTACGGAGCACCTGCCACGCTTAAAGGACATGGGCGTAGCGACACTTTGGTTTATGCCATTGACGCCGATCGCTGTAGAAAAAAGATTAGGGACCCTTGGGAGTTACTATGCCTGTGCCGATTATACCAGTATCAATCCAGAATTTGGAACCCTGGAAGATTTTAAAAGCTTCGTAGTAACGGCCCACGATATGGGTTTTAAAGTGATCATCGACTGGGTAGCGAATCATACCGGCTTTGGCCATACCTGGACCATCACCAATCCTGAATATTATCTGCGTGGTGAAGATGGAGGTTTCATTATGAAACATGGCTGGGAAGATGTGATCCACCTGGATTATGACAATGACGGGCTGAGAAAATCGATGATCGAAGCCATGCGTTTCTGGTTGACGCAATTTAATATCGATGGCTTTCGCTGCGATATGGCCCACCTGGTGCCACTTGATTTCTGGCAGGAAGCCAGGCTCAGCCTCGATTCCGCAAAAAAAATATTCTGGCTGGCAGAATGTGAAGCGCCCAATTATCATGAAGTATTTGATGCCACCTACAGCTGGAAATTGCTGCATACTTTAGAGAGCTTTTGGAAAAAGGAGACAGGCATTGCAGGGATTGATGAAACGTTTTACTGGTATAAAAATGAGTTTCCGGCCACCGGTTTTAAGTTGCTATTTACCAGCAACCACGACGAAAACAGCCATAGCGGCAGCGAATATGAACGCCTCGGTGCTGCTGCTAAAGCCTTCGCAGTGCTTACCTGTACCTGGGCCGGGATGCCGCTTATTTATAGCGGGCAAGAAGCCGCCAACACCAAACGCATCAAATTTTTCGACAAGGATTTTATTGATTGGAAAGCCGGCTTTCCGCTGCAGGATTTTTATAAAAAACTCCTGCACCTGCATAGCCATAACGCTGCACTGCGCGGTGGGGATGAAGCTACAACCACTGCCCGGCTTACTACAGATAGTAACGATAAACTCTATGGTTACTTACGCAAAAATGGCAACGCCGAAGTCTTAGTGCTATTGAATCTATCCGCCGATTATTATTGGGCGGAATTAACCGATGAAAGAGCTGGAGGTGATTTTGTAAACTTGTTCACCAACGAGCCCAATGACATCACAAAAAACCGCCATTTCGAAATGCACCCCTGGAATTTCTATGTGTATGAGAAGAAGGGTGTGGAGTAGATAGATACGCGGATGGAGCGGATTAGGCGGATGTAAACGGATGTTATTAATTGGGGAAGTAAAATTATTTTGGCTAACAGCTTCAATGCTATCAACCCCTCACCGCGAGGCACCCTTCCCCGAGAGAAGAAGGGCCGGGGATGAGGCGCTCCTATAATCTTTGAACCCTGCATTTTTTGTACTAAAATCTTTGTACTATAATCTTTGTACTAAAATCTTTGTACTAAAATCTTTGTACTAAAATCTTTGTACTAAAATCTTTGTACTAAAATCTTTGCACTAAAATCTTTGTACTAAAATCTTTGTACTAAAATCTTTGTACTAAAATCTCTTTATGGACAAACTTTCAATGGACGATCTCAACCGGAAGACCATCACCGAATTTAAATCGGCAGAGAAGTTCCCGGTGATTGTGGTGCTGGATAATGTACGCAGCATGCACAATGTCGGCAGCGTGTTCAGAACAGCCGACGGTTTTTTGTTGCAAGCCATTTATCTCTGTGGCTATACCCCAAAGCCACCGCATCGGGATATCCAAAAAACGGCATTGGGCGCCACCGAAACCGTTCAGTGGGAAGCTTTTGAAACCACGATGGAAGCGATCAAGCGGCTGCGGCAGGATGGCTATAAGCTGCTAGCTGTGGAGCAGGCAACCCAAAGCATCATGCTGCCACAAATAAATTATTCGGCCAATGAAAAACTGGCCATTATTTTTGGCAACGAAGTAGATGGCGTGGAGCAGGATGTTATCGACCGCTGTGATGCCTGCATCGAGATACCGCAATTCGGCATGAAGCACTCGCTGAACGTAAGCGTTGCTGCCGGAATTGTACTTTATAAAATCATTGAACGACAACTAAAATAGTCGATGCGAAAATTTGAATACAACGTGCTGGATATACCCACGAAAGGATGGTTTGGTGGTAAAATAGATTTTCATGAGCTCTCAACTAAGTTGAATGCACTTGGCCGTGAGGGTTGGGAGGTAATCAGCACGACCGATACGAATATGTGGGAAGGCGCGAGCCGCGGCGTGGTGATCATTTTGAAGAGAGAAATTACATCATAAAAACAGCGTGAAATAGCCGTTATGAGGATATGATTCGCCGCTAGGATGTCTGCATCGAAAAACAACAATTCAGTATGAAGCGTTCGCTGAACATCAGCGTTCCCCCCGGAATTGTACTTTATAAAATCATTGAACAACAACTAAAATAGATTTTTACACGGCCACTAATCACACGGATTGACAGGCAGGCTAACTGAACAGATTTTAAAAAAATATTCGCGTCTATTCGTGCTATTCGTGGCCACCAAAAAACAAACCCATGAGAACTCAAATCGCCGCAGCTAACTGGAAAATGAACCTGACATTGGATCAGGCCAACGACTTAATGCATAACCTGTTAGAGCAGGAAGTACACCTGAGTGACAACAAGATCGCGGTTCTGGGTGTACCGTTTCCCTACCTCTTGGCAGTTAAGAAAAAATTGAAAGACAAAGCCCATTTTTTTGTGGCTGCGCAAAATTGCAGCAACAAAAAAAGTGGTGCTTATACTGGCGAAACATCGCTGGAAATGTTGCAGTCGATTGGTGTGGAGTATGTAATTATCGGTCATAGCGAAAGACGAGAATATTTTAATGAAAGCAACCAGTTGCTGGCTGAGAAAGTAAACATCACGTTAGCGTATGGCCTCACGCCTATCTTCTGCTGCGGCGAAGCACTCGATATCCGTGAAGCAGGTACACAGAACGATTATGTGGCCGTGCAACTGCAGGAAAGCCTGTTTCATTTAAGCGCTGACGAAATGCAAAAAGTAGTGATTGCCTACGAACCCATCTGGGCGATTGGTACCGGCAAAACCGCTTCTACCGAACAAGCCCAGGAAATGCACGCGCATTTACGCAGCGTACTCGCTGCTCAATATGGCGAAGCAGTGGCAGATACCATCTCCATCCTCTATGGCGGAAGTGTAAAAGCCGGCAATGCGGCTGAAATATTTGGCGCTCCGGATGTAGACGGTGGCTTGGTGGGTGGCGCCAGTTTGGTAGCTGCCGATTTCGGCGTCATTATAAATGGCCTGAAATAACTTGTTGTTGAACTGACGGCAGCCAGGGGTTTTGTTAACCAGATCGTTAATGTTATTTTTCGAAAACGGCTGCTGTAAATGCGATCAAGGCATTTGCAGCAGCCGTTTTTATTGCCCTGGTTCGTTGTTCCGATATGAGTCCTTCGTACCTGCCGGTTGGGTGTTTTCACCAACGGCCAATGGGTGGCTACAAATTATGAATCACCCGCAGGGCAATTATAAGCATCATCCCTTGCTACCCAACAAAATCAACCTTCCAGGCAACGCGATCTTTTAGGGTGTGGTACTTGTTGGTGAAAAAAACTCAACAAGGGCATGGGTGATGCTTTTGCAACGGTCCAAATTTTTGGGGGAACACCAATCGGGGCGAAAGAAGACATCAGTCAAATGTTTTTTGTTGTTTTAATTCAGATAAACTGAATGATCTGGGACTGTCCAAAACTTGCATATTTCCCGTAAATGCATTGCACCCTATTTTCTGTACCAATAAACTATCGTCCCGACACCAATAATGATAATTTTCATGCTCATTATCGAACTTGCCAATGTATAGCCTGAAGGTGACTGAATCTGTCACATAGTGACAATCGACACCCGCAGGATTCACGTTAAAAGTTTCAATATACAAATTCCTTTCATGCAGTTTGACTGTTCCCTTATACTGCTTAACACAACCTGTTATTAAGAATGACAGGCCAATCAAAAACATCATTTTCTTCATAAGCAGATATTAAATCATGTAATGCATAAGTATCTCTTAGTAAAGTTGTCAAAATAAGTTAAGCATATCTCATGCTTTTTAAGATGTACACACTGTCCAAGGATCCACTTGGAATAATCCACACTTTTATTGTAAGGCTTGTTTGGCAGTGTTTTTCTTTTTTTTCTTGATAAAAAAAAGGCAACCGAAATCGGAGGTTGCGTAAAAAAAATCAAGGCTGCGAACGAAAAGCTACCGAAATCACTTCGTTCATCGGTACAAGTAAAAATTTTGATGAAAGCCTAAAGCCGGCTAAACTCGCCGCAAGAGTCAAAATTTGAACAACCCCGACCGGCTCAAACAGCGCCGGCTTCTTAACGGCTTTCATCAAAATTTTCTTAACGCGTTTCTTTCGAGGCCGATCCACTATCAGGGCTACGATTCAAGTATCTGATTTCAAGTTTTCTTATCATCACGCAAAGCTGGCAAAAGGTTCAGTGTCGGTGTAAATTTGCCTAACTTATTTTGAATACTTTACTAAGTGGGAACATGAACCATTCTTTCGATCATTCCTGCCTGGGAGATGCCTTCGCAGCGTTGCGACTTTTTTGGCCGGGGAAAATTGAAAGTTGCCGCGTTACCCAACCTTCATCATCCCCGTAAATGATATATCACTCGGTTCATGATCATCCAACTTATCTATTTCCAAAACCGTTTTGCCACGCCGTTCGTCGCGGTGGTACATGGGCGAAAATTTGGCGCCAAATACCATTTCGTGGGCGGTGTAGGAACTGCGGGCAACAACTGTATTACTGAACATATCGTCAAAGGCCTTAACAAATACTAATAATTCTGCCCGGCCGGTTATCAGTTCCTCTTTTGACAGGCCGTAAAAAGGACTGTCCTCGTCTACCACATGCACTACCGTCCAGCTAAGCGACATGGCATTTATTTTTTCTAATTCCAGTTTAAGCGGATAGAATTGATTGGTCATTTTGCCGCCTAAATCTACCATCAGCGCCAGGCTCAATTTAACTTCTGCTTCGGTAAGGTGGTTGTTTTTAAAGGGCGTCATTCGAAACATGATAGCGATGGTTTCCTTGTAAGGAGCCACGAGGGCCTGATGGCTAAATTTGAGGAAAGCCTGAGGGCGGCTAAACCGTCCATATAGCAAACCTGTGGCTACAGCAAAACTCAGCAGCCCGATCAGGGCCTCCGTGCTCGAAATAAAACTCATCATAAACCCGGTAGGTGCCAGCCTGCCATAACCTACGGTGGTGAAGGTTTGGGCGCTGAAAAAGAAAGCTTCTCCAAATTTTTCAAGGGGTGATTCTGCAATCATGCCGGCTAGTTTATCGATACCAACCAGCAGGTATATAATGGCAAAAAATAAATTGATGGCCACATAGGTAATAAAAATAGTCAACAGGAACTGCCATCGGTTCATTTGCAGTAGCGTGTGATACCAGCTATTTCTCTCCAGCCAGGGAATGCCGGTCTTAAGTAGGTCAGGCGTGCCATTCTTGTTGAAGAAGCGGCCGCCATACATATTGCTGTTGGTTCCAAAACCGGTATTTTCATCCGTCTTTGCCCGGTTATTGATCCGTTTCAGTAGCGCCATATAATTTTTCTGTAAAGTGGATTTATCTTGGTCAATGGGCCATTTGGTCAATAAGTCAAAAGGTCAATGGGTCAATAGATCAATGGGTTAATAGCGTATCGGTGCAGATTGAGTAATTAATTTAATGACCATTGACAAATGACCTACTGACTTATTGACAAATGACAAATGACCTATTTAGGAATCAACCCCGGTAGAGTTTTTCCACGTCTTTCACAATCACTTCCATATCACGATCAGTACCGGTGGGTTCATAAGATTGTTTCAGATTGCTGCCAAATACAAAGGCGATGGACTGGTACAGCACCGCATTAAAGCCACCTTTATATTCCTTTAAGATTTCGAAGCAGTTGTTACCGGTTTCGCGGTTGATCAGCTTCATCAGCACTTTTCCCTGGTACACGCTCAGATCGGTAATTTTACTGGTAAAGCTTTTACGCATGTCTTTTTCGCGGGCCTTGATGATCTTTTTTCGCTCCTTGTCATCCGTAACACCTGCGAGTTTTGCGTTTACTTCGTTGATGATCTTTCCGGCTTCCTTCGCGTAGGGATAACACACATACACGGCGTTACGAAGCCTGGTCCACTCTTTCATTTTCTCAGCCAATCGCTGGGGCAATTTGCCATAGCACCATACATCGGGTAATACACTGGTAGGTACGATGGTGCCATCAGGCATCACCGTTCCATACACCACCAGCGTATCATTTACACCATATGCCGGGTGTATCGGCGTGGGCCGCGGTTCTTGTGCCCTGGCCGCCGCCGCCTGGACCAGCAGCCCAGCTAATAAAATAATATGGAGCCACAATTTCTTCATTACACCTGTAAATTTACCGACGAGGACTATACGATGAACAGCACCCGGATAATAAGTATTTGTGTAACAGGCATTGCATGGTCCTGCTTCGCTGCTTCCTGTAAACTAAACGAAGAAAAAATACGCGACCAGGAAGCCTGGCAAAAAAAAGTCGACAGCGCAGG
This sequence comes from Chitinophagaceae bacterium, assembly GCA_039925965.1. Classification (GTDB taxonomy): domain Bacteria; phylum Bacteroidota; class Bacteroidia; order Chitinophagales; family Chitinophagaceae; genus JAZKFT01. The sequence goes on along the minus strand of JBDSXW010000004.1, from coordinate 14,375 downwards.
TAATGCCATGCTGGACAGTATCTACAAAATGGAATCCCTACGCTGCGACAGCCTTAGAACAGCCAGGCTTGCCGGGTTGGTAGATTCGCTGGTGATGGCGGACAGCATTCAACGTAAGAAAAAAGTAAAACCTCAGTAGCTAAATCTTATTCTGCCGTGACTAATTTCACGGGGATAGGCACACGGCTGGTACAGAAGAGACAGCCTGTCCCGACTATTTTCCATTGACGTCAAGTTAAGTGCTCTCTCCAAACGCTGAAATGCAAAGCCATCAAGGCTTTCAGATTTTTAGAGCTTATTCACTAACCCAAGGCTTCAGCCTTGGGAAGTGGGCAGCATATTTATAACCCGCTGCCAATTATCGACGCCAGTAATCTCAAGGCTTAAGCCTTGGGTTAGTAAGGAGGTCCTTTTTGTAACACCAACTCCTCTTTTCCAACGATAGCACCTCATCTTATCTCATTAACTTGACGCCAATGCGATTATCTCGGAGATGAACACCGATTTTTTCCAGCAGGAATATAGATTTTACCGGGATTCAGAACTACCATGACTATCTGATATTAATTTCGATCGGCCTGCGCCATTAAAAAAAGTGTTTACCTTTTTACCGCTAGCGCCTTACAACGCTTGGTAAACCAGGTAAACACTTCAAATGCCTTCGGCTATTTATCTCAATAATGTGATAGATCCCGTTATCGGCTTCAGCCCGTTTTTAGGATCCACAATATAATAGTACACACCAACCGGCAGATCTGTTCCGTTCAGCTTGCCATCGAATGGCTTGCTATAGCCAACACTGCTGTACACGATCCGGCCGTAGCGGTCAAAAATTTGTACGGTGGTGCCTGGGTAGGAGTCTAAGTACCTGATTTCCCAGGTATCGTTAATGCCATCTTTATTAGGACTAAACGCATTTGGAATAACCGGCGCCAGTAACAGTTTTACAAAAACCCGGTCGCTGTCGCTGCAACCACCATCCGCCACCACCGTGAGGGTATACGTGATGTCGTTGGTTGGTTTAACTACGATAGTTTGCAGGATGCTGTCATTGTTCAGGAAGGTATTAGGCGTCCAGCGATACCGGTAGCCGGAAGCATTGGTAGCAGTGGCCGCCAGCGTGATCTGGCCGCCCTGTAGCACCACCTGGTCCGGACCCGCATTTACTAACGGGTACGCATATACATTTACTGTTTTTACCGCCGTATCACTAAAGCAACCCTTGTCAGATTTGGCATACAGCTTCACTTGATAGGCGCCGGGTTTGGTATACAAATGACTTAGGTTTTGCAGCGTTCCTATATTGCTTCCATCCGCAAAATCCCAATACCAGTTGGTCAGTGATTGATTCAATGGAGTCGTTTGATCGCTGAAAGCCAGGATATCACCAATACAAACAAATGGCGGTAATACCGTGAAATCTGCTTTTGGCTGCGGATATACCTGGGTCAACAGTTTGGTGGCCGTATCTGTACAACCATTGCCCGATGTAACTGCCAGCGCCACCGTAAACGGTCCTGCACCGGTGTAAATATGCACCGGGTTTTTAACGAGCGAAGTTCCGCCATCTCCAAATCTCCAGGAATACGTAAACTGTGATTCTGTTCCGTCAGCAATGGTACTGCTATCGTTAAACTGGGCAGCTCCCGGAGGCAGGCAGATAGCAGGAAGGCTGAAATTTGGCTTGGGTAATGGGTTAACGATAATGGATTTGATAAATGGAATGCTGGTACATCCGCTATCAGTAACAAGCGTTAGCGCAGCCTGGTAAGTGCCGGTGTTAGCAAAAAAATGGTCGAAAGGAGTTTTGCTGCTATTGTTGAGGGTGGTGGCATCACCAAAATCCCATTTCCATTGCGTAAGCTTCCCGAAATTAGCTGCCGAAGAATCGGTGAACCGAACGCCTTTCTTTTCGCAGGCGGGGGTGGAGAATGCAAAATTTGCTATAGGTCTTGGCCATACCGTTTTGGTCTGTGTTGCCGAATCGCGGCAGCCTGCATTGGATACATACAAGTAACTTATGGTATGTGTGCCCACGCCTGCGGCGGCAGGATCAAACAACCCGTTGGCAGCAACGCCCGGTCCGCTAAACGTGAACGTGCCCGGAACACCCCCGGTTTCAGTAGCCTGGGCAATGATCAATGGTGTACCATCCAGGCAAATGCCCGGGGTGGTAGTAAAGCTAACTTTAGGACTGGCATTCAGGGTAATGGTGCGGATGGAATCATCCACACATACACCGCCGCTATACGCCAGGAAGCGAACCTGGATATTTTTGGTTAACGGCGACTGGAACGAAGGGTACACATGACTGTAAATCTTATCGGGTACCGGATTGTCATCCAGGTCTTTTACGCCTGGGTTGTTGGCCCAGTCCCAGAAAATTTCAGCCTTGGTAATAGAACCAAAGTTTACAGTAGACTTATTCTGAATTTCCACTTTCAGGTTGCTGCAAAGTGCGCCGTTGGTAAAAATATTAAAACTTGAAATCGGCTTATCCCCATTTACCGTTAGTTGTTTGACCAGCGTCGAACTGCAACCATTTATTGAGGTCACAATCAGCGTCACGGTATAATTGCCCGCAGCCGAATATCGATGCCGGGCATCCTTAATCGTCGAACTGTTAGGGTTGCCGCCGTTGGCATTAGCATCCCCAAAATTCCAGGCATAAGTAAATCCACCCCCAGTACCGTCGGATATATAGCTGCTGTCCGTAAACTGTGCAAAGGCATCACTCAGACACACTTCTGGCAGGATAAATGCGGCAGTTGGCTGAGCATTAATATTGATGTTTTTAGAAAGGGTGTCTCCTTTACAGCCTTTGTCGGTAGTTACATACAGCTTAACCGTATATGGCCCTGCTGCTGCATATATATGGTTAAATGGATTTCCGTTCGTGGTATCCACAATCCGGCCATCGCCAAGGGTCCAGTACCAGCGGGTGATGCTGCCGGTAGCGGTGCTGCTCTGGTTGGTAAATAGTACCTGCTTCGTGGCGCACACCGGTGTTGAATTAATAAAGGCAGTTACTGGTATAGCATTTACCACCACCGTTTTAGTAGCTGTGTCGCTTTTGCAACCTTCAGTAGACGATACTACCAGTTTTACATTATAGGCGCCTGGCGCCGCATATAGCACAGAAGGAGACTGGTTATTGCCATTGTTCATCAGGCCATTCCCAAAACTCCAGCTCCAGTTGTTCAGGGTTTGGTTGAGTGCGGTGCTGGTGCTTACAAAACGGGCGCTATCCTTAAAGCAAATATCCACGGGGGCCGTAAAGTCAGCTACCGGTTTGGCAAAATTCGTAAAACTGGCCATTTTGGTAGCATAACAACCCCATGTAGAGGTAACCTTCATGCTGACATTATACACCCGGGCAACTGTAAAATAGTGAGCCGGATTTTTTAAAGTATCAGTGCCGGTACCGTCAAAATCCCAGAGGAATTTAAAGCCATTGGCAGTGCCATCAGCGATCGTACTGCTGTTAATAAACCGGCCACTATCCGGGATACATACCAGCGCCGGTGGGGTAAAATCAGCGACAGGTATTTCATGCACGATCAAGGTATCTATAAAAGCAAAACTCTTGCAGCCCGTATTGCTTTCCACTACCAGTTTTACATAATAGGTACCGGCGGTGGCATATTTCACCATCCTTGCGCTATTACTTGTAAGGGTATCTTTTCTGCCATTCCCAAAATCCCAATACCATTTTACCAGGCTGCCTGTCGATATGCTGCTGCTGTCGGTAAAAGTAATATCCACCAGCGGGCAATTCAACGCAGATGTACCAAACTTAGGAACCGGTGGTGCCGAGATATTAAATATTTTGGTGGTATCAGACTGGCAACCGACATCAGTTAAAATAGAGAGTTTTACCGGGTAAGCGCCGCCGGCAAGGAAAAGCTTCGTTGGGTTTTTCACCGAGTCGGTGGTCATATTACCAAAATCCCAGTTCCACTTAGTTACAGAACGCCCATTGGTTTTGCTGGAATCGATAAACTTAACGGAATCGGTCAGGCAACCCGAATGTATTGCCGCCCAATCTGCCGCTGGCTTCTCAAATACCTCCAGGTCATAATCAATGGTATTGATCCCACTACAGCCTTCGGGTGTGGGGTTGGTTGCAATTACAGAGACTGGAAAAGTGCCTACTGTATTATAAGTATAAGTGGTGGGAAGCCGGTACACATAGACCGTTTTCCCATCGATAAAATAGGAGGAGTCCGCAACCGGGCTGTTATTGATAATACTCGCGAACGTGCCATGGAAATCCCACGTCAGGCTGGTGGCCTGGTAAGGCAGTGTGATGGCAAAAGTGAACGGCGTAGCTACACAGGTGGCGGGAAAATCGATCGTAGCATATTTGTTCCTGATCACGATATGCTGGAAGAGGTCTTTGATATTGGTGCCCGCATTATAGCCGTAGCTTTCTGCCGAGCCATAACCATAGGCAATAGCGTTAAAACCGGAGTCGGATAAAATTGTATGTTGCCCGGCAATTACGCCCTGGCCAGCGCCTAACTGCGCATACGAGTAGCCCGGCAGTTGCGGATGATTAACAAAGGATCCCGTATAAGCGTTACCATCGAGTCGGAACGAAGTCACCCCGGGCGTAGGAATGATCACATTGATATAATGGGCCGTAATGGCAAAATTCGGGGTGGAGTTCAGAATTACTTTACTAATATTCTGTTCAATCGGGCTTAAGTAGATCACTTCCGGATCACCCAGGCCACCATTGCCACAGGCATTGGCGGAGGTGATATATTGTGCAACAGTAATTGGCTTATCCGCAGTGATGTAAAAGGGCGTACTGGTTTGCCCAAGCTGGTAATAGAAGTTACCGATAAGACCGCCCTGGGTGGCGCCATTTACTTTCACCACCGTGGTAGGATCGGATACGCAAACACGGAAAAAATTATTGGGGAAAGTAGCAGTGGGAACGGTGAGAAAACGCTTGCCCCAGGCGGTTTGCGGAAACGATTGCACCATATAATTGTCCGCAGAACTGCCACTGGCTCCAACCGGGCAAACAATATTGATTTTTCCACTACCAGAAAACACGGCGATGGGTTTACAACCGCTGGGCCCGGTACTGATGCTCCTGATTTTGCTTCCGGTTAAATCCACACCGTTATTACCCGTTACCGTTCCCAAGGCATTAAACACCTGCCCCTGGGTGAGGTTATAAGTATACGTCTGGCCCGCAGTCATGGTTTGCGTGGACGCTGATGGTATCACTTCGATGGTGGTAGTGCCAGTATCGGTAGCCACCGCATAAAAGAAACAATTGGATTGAACCTCATTGGAATACTGGGAAAAATTAATGGAGTAATAATCCTTTCCGAGAGTATTCGTCGGGAACAGGAGCGTAGCGCCCGATACGTTGTTGTTGTAGATATGGGCGTAGGCAACAACTGGCTTGTCGGCAGTAACGTGTATCCCTTTGTTGCTGATGCCTTCGGTAATGAGCCGGGCATCCTGGCCACCTGTTTTTGGCAAGGCAGCGGTGGTGTAAATGGTATTAGCAGGGATCGAATAACTGGCAGTATAACCCAAAGAAGGTATTTGCACCGTTACATTGGTGGCATTTTCAGTGGCAAAATACAACACCATCTGCTGGGTGTTGCCCTGGGCGGCTGTCATACGCGAATGCCAGCCGTACCCTACCCAAAAGTCTTTTCCCTTGTTAGAAAAATCCTGTGCAAACACATTAAAAGCAATCAAACCACATGCGATCAGGGAAACCAGTCTTTTCATTGAGCAGAAAATTTATGAGAATTGAAGTCGCCAAATTACGCAATTACCCGCATTAAACCGGGCCTATCTAAGGTGTTAACGTATATTAACACAATCCGAAAAACGGATGCTCAGTTAGCCCCGGACATTGCGTCACGACAATTATAAAGCCTTTGCCCCGGGCCGGTAAAGAACAATAGATTGAACATCGACAGGATGGGTTCAAATGGAACCAGGTCGCTAAACACCTTGATATACGGTTTCAGAACCTGGAATTATGGGGTGGAGAAGAGGCCGGCTGATCTTTCGAAAAGTGGGTGGTAAGCCTCCATTGCCATTCCCACTAAAACCAGCACCGTAGACCAACAGGGTAAGGTTGACACAATACGCAGGGTGTATCGGTGTAGCCGTGTTTGTTGTGCCCTGGTCTCCGCCACATGGGCCATTAGCCCAGTCAATAAAATATAAAATGATATGGGCGATCAGGGAAGCCTGGCAAAAAAAAGTGGATAGCGCGGGTAATGCCATGCCGGATAATTTTTACGAAATGGAATCCCTCAGCTGCGACAGCCTGAAAACAGCCGGGCTTCTTGGGCGCATAGATTCGCTGGTGATGATGGACAGTATTCACCGACTGGCAAAACCCCAACCGTAATATTTCGGGCAGGGTAACTTATAACATGGACTTTGGCACGTGGATGGTACGGAGTAGACGGATGAACACTTATTTTTCCCATTGGAAAAAGGTGTGAATAGTAGTTGTACCGTTTCTAAGAATGGTATGATTGATTATTCCTTGGCCACGCCATTACTAGCGCTGCCTAACCCGACTCCGCCCGTAAATCTGAAACAAAAAAGGTGCCTACCTTATCTGCCAGACTCGTCTTAGCAACGCTCAGTAGACCGGGTAAACACCTATAAAGCCATGGGCTATTTTATCTCAATAACGTAATAGATCCCGTTATTGGCTTCAGCCCGTTTTTAGGATCCACAATATAATAGTACACACCAACAGGCAGATCAGTGCCGTTAAGCTTGCCATCAAATGGCTTGTTATAGCCAACGCTGGTGTACACGATCCGGCCATACCTGTCAAATATCTGAATGGTGGCGCCAGGGTAGGAGTCGAGATACCTGATTTCCCAGGTGTCGTTAATGCCGTCTTTATTGGGGCTGAACGCATTTGGAATAACTGGCGCCAGTAATAGTTTTACAAAAACCCGGTCGCTGTCGCTGCAACCGCCATCTGCCACCACGGTAAGCGTGTACGTGATGTCGTTGGTTGGGGTAACTACGGTAGTGTTCAGGATGCTGTCGTTGTTCAGAAAAGTATTTGGCGTCCAGCGATACCTGTAGCCGGAAGCACTGCTTACAGTAGCTGGTAAAGTAATTTGACCGCCTTGCAACACCACTTGGTCCGGGCCTGCATTTACAACCGGGTAGGGATAAACATTGACGGTTTTTATCGCTGTATCACTAAAGCAACCTTTGTCGGATTTTGTATACAGTTTTACCTGATAGGCACCCGCCCTGGTGTACAGGTGACTCAGGTTTTGCAGCGTTCCGTTATTGCTGCCATCACCAAAATCCCAATACCAGTTGGTCAATGATTGGTTCAATGGATTTGTTTGATCGCTGAAAGCCAGGATATCACCAATACAAACAAAAGCTGGCAATACCGTGAAATCAGCTTTTGGTTGTTGGTATACTTCGGTCAACAGTTTGGTGGCCGTATCTGTACAACCATTGCCCGATGTTATTGCCAACACCACTGTAAATGGCCCTGCACTTGTGAAAATATGCACCGGATTTTTAACGACTGAAGTGCCGCCATCACCAAATCTCCAGGCATAAGTAAACTGTGATTCTGTACCGTCAGCAATGGTACTGCTATCATTAAACTGGGCAGCGCCTGGTGGCAGGCAGATGGCTGGCAGGCTGAAATTTGGCTTGGGTAGCGGATTAACGATTATAGATTTTATAAACGGAATGCTCGTACAGCCACTGTCTGTAACAACTGTCAGTGCGGCCTGGTAGGTACCACTGATAGAATAATAATGGCTGAAAGTAGCGTTGCTATTATTATTAACAGAGGTGGAATCGCCAAAATCCCATTTCCATTGGGTAAGCTTACCGAAATTAGGTGCAGAAGAGTCTGTCAACCGAACCCCGGTCTTTTCGCAGGCGGGTGTGGAGAAAGCGTATTTCGCCACCGGCCTTGGCCATACCGTTTTGGTTTGGGTGGCAGAATCGCGGCAGCCAGCATTGGATACATACAGGTAGCTGATCGTATGGGTGCCCACTCCTGCGGCTGCGGGATTAAACAACCCGTTGGGTGCTACACCCGGTCCGCTAAACGTGAATGTGCCGGGAACACCCCCGGTTTCAGATGCCTGGGCAATGATCAATGGCGTAGCCTCCAGGCAAATACCCGGTGTAGTAGTAAACTTAACTTTCGGGCTGGCGCTGAGTGTAATAGTCCGGATGGAATCATCCACGCATACCCCACCGCTATAGGCCAGTAGTCTTATCTGAATAGTTTTAGTCAACGGCGACTGGAAATTTGGATAGAGATGGCTATATATCTTGTCAGTAGCCGGTACATCATCCACATCCTTTACACCCGGATTATTTACCCAGTCCCAGAAAATTTCAGTTTTGGTGATGCTACCAAAATTTACCGTCGACTTATTCTGTATCTCTACTTTCAGGTTGCTGCATAAGGCACCGGCAGTAAGAATATTAAAACTTGAAACAGGCTTATCTCCATTTACCGTTAGTTGTTTTACCAGCGTCGAAATGCAACCGTTTACTGAAGTCACAATTAGCGTCACAGTATAATTCCCTGAAGCCGAATATCTATGCCGGGCATCCCGGATCGTGGACGAGTTAGGGTTGCCGGCATTGGCATTTGGATCTCCAAAGTTCCAGGAGTAGGTAAATCCTGCAGCCGTGCCGTCAGCAATAAAGCTGCTATCAGTAAACTGAGCAAAGGCATCACTCAGGCAAACCTCGGGCAGAATAAACGCCGCAGTTGGTTGAGCATTGATTGTGATATTTTTAGATAACGTATCTCCTTTACAGCCTTTATCGGTAGTTACGTACAGCTTTACTGTATAAGGCCCTGCCGCTGCATAGGTTTGGTTAAAAGGATTGCCATTGGTGGTATCAATAACCCTTCCATCGCCCAGGGTCCAGTACCAACGTGTAATATTGCCCGTTGCGGTGGTGCTTTGATTGGTAAATAGCACTTGCTTCGTGGCGCACACCGGTGTTGAGTTAATAAAGGCAGTTACGGGTATGGCATTTACCACTACCGTTTTAGTGGCCGTGTCACTTTTGCAACCTTCAGTAGAGGCTACTACCAGATTTACTTTATAAGAGCCAGGTGTGATATAGAATACTGATGGCGACTGGTTACTTCCATTGTTAACCAGACCATTGCCAAAGCTCCAGCTCCAATTATTAAGGGTTTGGTTTTGACCGGTGCTCGTACTTACAAAACGAGCGCTATCCTTGAAACAAATATCGGCGGGTGCCGTGAAGTCGGCTACCGGTTTGGTATAGTTAGTAAAAGTTGCCGCCTTGGTACCGGAGCAACCCCAGGTAGATGTAACCTTCAAACTGACATTATAAACCCTGGCAACAGTAAAATAATGAACCGGATTTTTTGTCGTATCCGTGCCGGTGCCATCAAAATCCCAGAGGAATTTAAAACTTGCTGCAGTGCCATCCATAATGGAGCTTAGGTTAATAAACCGGCCACTATCCGGAATGCATACCAGTGCAGGCGGTGTAAAATCAGCGACAGGTATTTCATGCACGATCAAGGTATCTACAAAGGCATAACTTTTACAACCTGTATTGCTTTCCACTACCAGTTTTACAAAATAGGTACCAGCGGTGGCAAATTTCACCACCCTTGGGCTATTGTCGGTAAGGGTATCTTTTCTGCCATTCCCAAAATCCCAATACCATTTCACAAGGCTGCCGGTCGATATAGTGCTGCTGTCGGTAAAATTGATATCTGCTTGTGGGCAATTCAATGCCGATTTGCCAAACTTCGGAACCGGTGGCGCCGAGATATTAAATATTTTTGTAGTGTCAGTCAGGCAGCCGACATCGGTGATAATACGCAGCTTTACCGGATAAACGCCGCCAGCGTTGTATAACTTGGATGGGTTTTTTACAGAATCGGTACTGAGATCACCAAAATCCCAATTCCACTTAATGATAGACCGCCCATTGGTCTTGCTCGAATCAATAAACTTAACGGAATCGGTTAGACAGCCGGAATGTAAAAACGACCAGTCTGCTTTTGGTTTTTCAAACACTTCTACATCGTAATCAATCGTGTTAATACCGCTGCAACCTTCAGGTGTGGGATTGGTGGCCAGCACGGAAATAGGGTAGGTTCCTGCAGCATTGTAGGAATAATTGGTCGGCAGACGGTACAGGTATACTGTTTTACCATCAACGCTGTAAGATGAATCCGGCACCGGATTATTGTTGGTGATATTAGGAAATGCGCCATGAAAATCCCATTTGAGGCTCGTAGCCTGGTAAGGTAACGTGATGGCAAAAGTGAAAGGGGTATTTACGCAGGTTGCCGGAAAATCGATGGTGGCGTACTGGTTTTTGATAACGATATGCTGTAACAAATCTTTAATATTTGTACCTGCGTTGTAGCCATAACTTTCGGCTTGGCCATAGCCATAAGCAATCGCATTGAAACCAGAATCGGAAATGGCTGTATGACTGCCAGCTGTGAGGCCAGATAACTGGGCATAGGAGTATCCTGCCAGCGATGGATGCGGCACAAACGAGCCGGCGTAAGACGTGCCATCGAATTTGAAGGAATTGACGGCTGATGTTTTAATGACGGCATTGAAATACTGCTTTGTAATCGCAGCGTGAAATGTGGAATTGAAGGTGATATTATTGATGGTCTGTTCAATGGCACTGAGATATATCATTTCAGGGTCGCCAACAGAACTGGGATTACCGCATGTAAGCTGCGTGGTGATGTATTGTGCCACCATAATTGGCTTATCGGATTCAATGTAGTTCGGTGTGGTGTTCTGAAATTGGTAATACCTGCCACCAATCAGGCCGGTTAAAGGAACGCCGTTCAATGTTACAACCGACGTAGCGTCGGATACCATCACCCTGTAATAATTATAGGGCATGTCTTTCGTAGGCACGGTCAGGTACCGTTTGCCCCAGGCATTTTTTGGGAAAGATTGCACCATGTAGTTATCAGCCGACGTAGCGCCACTTCCAAAAGAGCAATTGATGTATATTTTTCCGCTGCCGGAAAAAACTGCTATAGGTTTGCAGCCATTAGATCCGGTACTTACACTTTTAATAACGCTACCGCTGAGGTCAACACCGTTATTTCCTACAATAGCGCCCAATACATTTATAATCTGTCCCTGCTGAAGATTGAAGGTGTAGGTAGTTCCTGCAACCATGGTCTGCGTATTGGCAGTCGGCGTTATTTCGATGGTGGTAGTGCCTGTATCGGTAGCAATAGCAAAAAAGAATGGGTAGGAAAATAAGCTATTCGACTTTTGATCGAAATTCAGGGAATAGTATTCTCTGCCAAGAGTATTGGTGGGAAAAAGTAAAGATGCTCCGGATACCGAACTATTGTAGATATGGGCATAAGCAACCACGTTGTTTGTGCTGGTAACATGAATTGCTTTTGAAGAAACGCCTTCAGTGGTTAACCTGGCATCGTCCAATCCCGATTTTGGAATAACGTCTGATTCTTTTACCTGGTTCGCAATCACGGTATAGCTCCTGGTCCACCCGGTGGCAGGAATGGCTACCGTCACAGTGGCGTTTTGATCAGAAGTAAAATAGAGAACCATGTCTTGTCCGCCTCCGGCTGCATTGGGCACTCCCGTATTGGTATACATAGACACATGGGAGCCGTATCCCACCCAAAAGTCTTTTCCCTTATTAGAAAAATCCTGTGCAAACGCGGTAAACGCAGCCAAACCACATACAATCAGGGAAACCAGTCTTTTCATCGGGGAAAAAGTTTAAAAGAATTGAAGCGGGCAAATTACGCAATTACCGGCAGTAAACCGGTTCTATCTAATGCGTTAACCGTTATTGGCAAAATCGAAAAAATGGATGCTGTAATTAGCCTGGATGCTGCCTCACGACAATAAAAAAGTCTTTGCCTGCGGGCCTGTACAAAACAATAGGTCGAGCACCGACAGGTTTGCTTCAAATGGTCGACGGTCGCTGAACACCTGGATATACGGTCTTAGAAACTGTGAATCATAGCTTGGGGAAGATGCCGGCTGATCTTTCGCAAAGTTGGTGGTAAGCCGCACTTGCCCCCCCCACTTAAACCAGCGGATCAGCAGCTTCAATATTTCTACATTGAATTCCAGCAGGTTGTCATGCTTGACAAGGATCAGCGATTCCACCTGCTGGAAATAATATTCGTAGAACGGAGCTTTGCGGTAACAACTTGTAATCGCCCGCAGCTGGTCGGTCTGCCAACGGGTGGTGTTATTAATACCTACGTCTTTTACCAATGTTTTTTGTTCCCTGCCCCCTGTCAGCGGCACGCTGAGGGTAATGATGCCCTGCGCCCCCATGATCTTGCAGCGATTCATCAATCCCTGTTTCTGGTAATTTTCCCATTGCGCTATTTGTATGTCGTCTTGCAGTAAAAATGCCTGCATCCAGGAAACTGATGGAAAATATTGTGTGGATAAGACCATAAATAGTTTTGGTTACTGCGGTGGTTAGCATCAGTGCGTCACTGATAAAATGAAGTAAAAATACTGACAACCAGTCATTGCGAGAAGGGGTTCTTGCCCCGACGAAGCAACCCCACAACATCTGTTTACCCCATCCAATTACAACCCCTTGCATCCGTTTCATTCGAAACAACCTCCAAAAAATCGCAACCAGCAACTACCTGCATTATAACCCCGCCAATATAAAATCCCGCCATTTAAAATCCGCTTTACAAAAATGCGGTTTCAGGATTACTTTGCAGCCTATGAACATAACCAGGGCCATTTTTTCTTTCCTGCTGATCATTATGATCGGCATGAGCTGTAAAGAAGTAAAGGATTTTGAATTCCGGAAAATTGAAAGCTGGAAGATCAACGGCCTCGGACTTGCCAGCAATTCGATATCGGCCCGGCTCTTGTTTTACAATCCCAATTCATTTGCCGTTACCCTCAAACATCTGGAAGGCGATGTAGCCGTAGAAGGTAATGACCTCGGGCAATGTGTGACCGACACTTTTGTGCGCATAAAAGCCCGGCAGGAATTTTCGCTGCCTGTAGATATACAACTTAAAACTGGCGCCCTGCTGCTCGGTGGATTAGCTTTTTTGGGAAAAGATTCACTGCTGGTAAAATTCAAGGGCTTTATGCGCGTAGGCCGCAGCGGACTTTTTGTAAACTATAAATTCGATAGTGAGAATAAAGTGGCCGCAAAGTTTTGAGATAGCCGGTTCATGAGTTTACCGTTACATAGGTTCATCAGGTTATCAAGGATTCCCGTTTTCAAATTATTAAATGTACTGGTCCGCCTTTTTGTGGCCTAGGATTTTGGAAGGATACAGCCGTATCCGTACACATCAGTGTAAGCTTTTAATCCTTTCTGTTGCTTTTTAAGGCTGTATGATCTAATGCCGGCCGACAAATATTATTCAACCGCATATGCCATAAAAACAGCTTTGCCCGGGATGGGTACATTCATTCCAAACTAAACAGTAATATTCATCCTGGAAAATACTACCGTTTCACTGTCGCCATTACTCCACATGCTTCATAGGGGTGGGGAAAAATCTACGCAGGTATCTTACTTCCTCTTCCCAGCGTTTTAAAATGATGCAGTTTACTGAAGAGTTGTTGACGAAACTGATCAGGATTCTCCCTTTTCGATATTGCTCATCCGCTTTTTTGCATTGGCGAAAACATCGGTAATATGATGAGAACTACTGTGTTGTATGGCTTCAGGAGGCGCTATAGTTGCTTTTCTTCCTTTTAATAAGTACGTGGCGATGGCAGCTCCGGTTACGGTTGCGGCGGCGATAAACATGGCTTTTTTCATTATGAAATTTTTTGAAAATCTTTCAAGGTCCGTGCCAAAGATTCAACAATTATGACTTCGAAAAAGGTAATTTTAACATCATGGATAATAACGGTATGGAGATGGCGGCTGATTTTATTTTCATGGAGAAGTTATTTATGAGTCTTTATAATTGGCTTTACTGATACTTAATTCTACCACTAAATGGAAAGTAAGTTTAACCTTCCGGTACATTTTTTCATTACAATTAAAAATTGTCAAAGGAACATTATGAGAAAATCATTGCTACTCTTTATTCTATTTTGTATAGGTATCCCCACCATTGCCCAGGAAAATAAGACCGGTAAAACAGGTTTCTTTAATAACCCCTCCCATACAAAAACATACGACTACTATTACCACGATACCCTTTTATATACTAATCTTACAAAGACAGGCGACGCTTATTGCGTGGCGGGAAATTGCACCTCGGGTAAGGGAAAAATGGTTTTTAAAGATGGCAGCTTGTACGAAGGAGATGTAAAAGATGGAGTCGCTAATGGATCAGGCACTATCGACTA
>JBDSXW010000003.1:0-66554 GCA_039925965.1 Chitinophagaceae bacterium | reverse complement strand
CGCAAATTGCATATTCCTACAAAAAGTTTTCACTTTCTAAATCTAACTCAAAGCAAAATTTAAAATTCAATAAAGGCGACCGAATACCCTATATTGAAAAAGGATATTACAATAATTTTAAAGACCCCATTTTCAATTTGATACGAGTTTCTAATGCAGAAATATCTGAAACAGAAAAAATAAAAATAAAAAACTCATTTCCGTTTGACATTAAAATTATTGAAAACAAAATTTCAAGTCGTTGGCAGAGTTTTGGAGTTTCCTCTGACATTTATATTTTAGTTAGACCTGACCAACATATTTTATACATTTCAGACAATATAGACAAAGCTCAAATAAACCAACATTTAGAAAAGTATTTTTACACAAATAATTAAAATGAATTTTATCATTCCATTTATCACAGCAACATTTGCATTCGGAACAGCAATATTTTATTGTCTGTATTGTGTTGAAAAATCAGTTTTAAAATTGGTATTCAATAAAGGCAAAATAGTTGTAACCGAAGACAATATTCGATTTACACACAAAGCATTAAAAAGATTATCACCTTTATTACCGCCAGCAAACGGCTTTGTAATTCTATTTGGTATTAGTGCACTAATTTATCAATGCAATTTACAGTCTTGGAATTTTGAAAGTTTAAGCATCCCTTTATTTTATATTGGAATTACACTTTACATAATTTTTATAGGAAAAATTGCAACAGCCGTAAAAAACTTAATGACAATAAAAAGTGACCAAGAATTAAGTTTAGTAACTGCCAACGTTAGACATTTAATTACTCAACATCACATTGCACTCTTTGCAAATTTGGGAGTTGTGATTTTAGAATTTGCACTCTTTACGTAACAGATTATAACTTAGAGACGAGAAGGCACTACAGCTAACAAACAAGGCTTCGTCGGGCTCGAAGAACCAACGATGAAGCAGATGTTGTACGGAACCTGCTGGTAGCGGGTAATCTAGGCTATGGGGTTTGCGTTGTTGGCGTATTGGAAAACAGGGGAAGATGCCGCATATGGCATGTAAAAAGATGGGTAATATGTAAATCAAGTCCATCATTATTTTTGAAACTTTGGCTGCCCCTGGGCAGCCAAAGTTGGTTTACAGCCAGTTTTGGCGGCGTTTTGTTGTGGTGTGGGCATGGCAGTGCCAGGCCATCTTTGGATAGTCGCTTTTTATTGTATGCATGCTAAAAGATCCAGCGCCATTTGGCGCCAGTCGGGCGGCGGACCCCGCCGGTTGAATACCATGATGGTAGCCATCGTGTCTTTTTTGCAGCAAGGACATTGCAACGGGTTGTAAGGTGCCGGTGCAGCACCGCGTAGCGGTGGCGGGGGGGATAACGGGGAGAGTTGCGCTTTGATAACCATGCTGCTCCGCTCCTTGCTCGTACTGTTCAGTATGCCTCGAACAGCAGACCATACAGTGCAGGTACACCATCGTAGTATCGATCGATTCATGGCCAAGCAGCTCTTTGATGCTGAGGATATTAACACCCTGCTCCAGCAGGTGCGCGGCATAACTGTGCCGCAACGTATGCGTGCTGACCGCTTTGGTGATACCTGCCTTTTTCACCACCATGCTTACCACCCACTGCGTACCGCGCTGCGACAACTCCTGGCCCTGCACATTCCCTTCAAAGATCCAATGCTGTGGACGCACCGCGTCAATGTAAGTCGCTATCCCACGGGTCAGTAGCGGACCAAGGCAGGTAGCGGTCTTTGCTGCCTTTGCCCTGGCGCACATGCAGCATCCCCCGCACCAGATCGGCATCGGCAATGGTGAGGCTGCGAACTCCGAACAACGAAGGCCGCAACCATACAGCAAACCGATGAGCAGCCTGTGTTTGAGCAGGCAGCAATTTTTTAGTAGCAGGCGCACTTCTTCCTGGTTCAGTACCACGGGTAGTTTATCATCGTGGTCGATGCTTGGCAGGCCAAAGGATTCATATGCCAGCCCGCGTAGTTTGCAGGCGTACCGAAGACCGTACACAGTGAAGTTAAAAAAAGTGGCAGAAGTAGTGCCGCGACTCTTTACCAGGTACAGGTAATCCATTACTTGTTCTGCATCCAGTTCGGTAGGCAAACAGTTAAAATGGAGCGCCAGGTGTGCCAGTTGCCGACCGTAATTGGTCAGCAGGCTGCTGCTTTTGCCGCTGATACTGATGGATCGCGCGATATCCTTGTAAAGTGCGCAAATTCGGGTACATTAGCACAGGCTTGCGCTACAAGGGTCACATAATCGGCCGAACGTTTACCCGGTTGGCCGTTGGTAGTTTGTTGTTGTTGCATAACAATTTGTATGTAGGTGAAATGCAAAACAAAGCCAATTCAGAAATGTAGTGGCTTTTTAAAACTACCGAAGGTTTAGTACAACATTGGGTTTGCTGCTATGCTGGCAGATGAATAAATTCTCAGCTTTTTATTCGCTACCAGCTTTTGTTTCGGCTTGACGTTTTTCAATTTGGCTTTTAGTTGTTAACTTCAACTTCATATTTTTAATCAGGCTTCAGTTACGGGCGGACACTTATAAATCCAGCACAGCAGCAAGCCTTGAACGTTGCATGCAACCAGAACGAAGAGCTCAATAGATCGCAAATTTTATAATTATTTTTTTCTTTACTATAAACCATAAAACAATAAATGACATGAGACAATTTTCAATTTTACTGATAACAATTACACTTGTCGGCTTATTAACCACAGGTTGTGGCAGCAATAATACTGCCCCATCAACCAACGATAAAGATAGTGTATAGTCCTGAAATAGGTTGACTTGTATAGTCCTGAAATAGTTAGTGTTTTTATTCAGGTTACGATTTTTTAGTAAAATATAGTATTTGATAATTTAATTAAAACTCATTCATGAACAAAAAATCATTTTCTCTTGTATCTGTTATATGTCTTTGGTTATCACTTATGTTGAATGCGCAAAACAATTCATCATTATTTGATAAATACATGCAAGGGCAAACAGACCGCTACAGATTTAATGGAAATGTGTTGGTTGCGCAAAATGGAAAAGTTCTTTACAAAAAATCATTTGGGTATGCCGATTATGATACGAAAAGCAAACTTGACAGTAACAGCCTTTTTGATTGCGGTTCTATTGCGAAAGAATTTACTGCTGTTGGAATTTTACTATTGAAAGATAAAGGGTTGATTTCTTACACGGACACCCTTCGAAAGTTTTTTCCCGAACTTCCTTATAATAATGTTACCATCCAGCAACTACTTACGCATACTTCCGGAATGCCAGACGGATTCTCCCTGGTGTCAAAGTTTTTTGATCATCATAAAACCGCAGGCAATGATGACCTAATCGCATTGCTAGCAAGAGAAAAACCGCTGCTTTTATTTGATCCCGGCAAAGACCTGATGTATTCAGGAACCGCTTTTTAACTTACTCGCATCAATCATTGAAAAAATCTCAGGGCAGTCTTATAAGACTTATATGGCGGAGCATGTTTTTTTACCATTGAACATGATGCATACCATGGTTGCGAACGGGCCCCGTTCAACACAAGCAATGCCCGGTTATGCAGATGGATTTGTGTATATCGATAGTTTGGAAACCTATGTAAACGCAGACAGTATGCATAGCGGTTGGACGAGTTACCTCGCTGGCATAACGGGGGAAGGAATGATCGTTACCAGTACAGGAGATCTTTTAAAATGGGACCAAGCCCTGAAAAATCACAGGTTACTTTCTGATGCTACCCAAATTGCGATGCTTTCTAAGCAGGCGGAAAAAGCTCCATTCCCCCCGGTTCACTTCGGCTATGGAATGCGGATAGAAAAGAATGATTTTGGAAATTGCTTTTTTCATAATGGCTATTTCCCGGGGTACTTAAGTATGCACATGCATTATACCAATGACGATATTACAGTAATTGTCCTGTCTAATAATGAATCTCACGCAGAGTTTATTGCAGATGCATTGGTCGCTATTACTTTGAATAAAAAAATAGTAATGCCCGCTACACACAAAGAAATTAAATCAAACACGGCTTTAGATAAGTATATCGGTGCCTATACAATGCCTTTAACCAGGCCTCCCTATATGGTTAGATTCCCGGTAGAAATTATCATGAGAAAAAATAAATTATACCTCCACCCGCCCGGAGGTACAGATATTGAACTTAAAGCTGATTCAAAAACCACATTTTATTTTGCTGATGGCACAGACCAGCAAATAGAATTTGAAACAGGTGCGGCAGGAAACGTCGTTCGTACCTGGTATACTGGATGGGGCCTAAAAAGAGAAATAGAAAAGAGCAAATAGAATGGTGAAATACAAACGCACAATATGATGTTTGGCAACAGGCTGGCTGAGGGAAGAACAAGCGATAACAAATCAATACCAGCAGTTATTCAAGCTTGATTTGTTTAATTCACTTTTGTTGTTATCTTCATCTTTGATAATTCTATTGGGCATTAGTTTCAAGCTTACAGTTATAAAAGACCTGGTCATCGCCAAACCCTAACGTTAGGGGTCATCGTAATCTGACTTTTAAAACTCACCCAAAAAGATGAAGAATAGAACTATCGAATTCGACGGGACTGTCGTCGTAGACAACGGTCTTTTTGATCAACAGATACAGAAACGCAATCTGGATACATTACAAAATCCACATTAAATAAAGCTGAATATTAAGGTGACGCAATTGCTTTAAGACAATTTCAAATAGCTAAACAATTGACTCCTCATAGAGCCTGGACAATGACTTTCGATTTTATAAAGACAAAAAATGTGTGGCAATTTTTTCGGTGCGACTGATATGGCGGACCCTTATGCGGTAGTTGACAAAGAGATTTATGCAGGTTGGGCAAGAAGTTGTAACATTAACTATTTTCAAATTCCAGCTTCAGACCCGCATACCCAGAACATTGGCGGCAACTGCCATTCCTAAGAAAGATCCAGAAAATAGGAAGTATAAGGAACCAGCATTTTTATATTCAATTCAAATTGCTGTTAAATGGAATTAAAAGAAATTTATTTTAAAGGTGGTATTGATGTCTACTTTCTTTCAGAATCAGCTGACCTGAATATATTCAAATGTATAGTTCGCCCCGGGGCCAGAACACCAGTACCGCATTACCATGAGCAATTTGACGAGACTGTGAAGGGTTTGATTGGCACCACTACTATCATATCAGATGGCAAAGTCGTTGAGCTTGGCCCTGGAAATTCAATTCTTATTCCACGCGGTGCCGTACATCAAATTACAAATAAGACAAACCAGACAATTGAATTCTTATGTGAAATCAGGCCCGGTGTTTTTGGCTATGAGTATTTTCGGGACATTGCGGTTGTCGTAAATGTCAAAGGACCACCCGACATTGAACGTTTTAAGAAAATAATGCGTACTCATGGGCTGGTTCCCGTCATAAGCTTTAAGCAATCTATAATATTTGCATTGATTCGTGTAATTCGAATGTTCAAAAAATAGCTGAAAAGCCAACTGTAAACAATGCATTTCCAGCTTTAAGGCTGGAAGTTCAAACTTGTACTTTAGTACCTTGGCAGCTGTGGCTCAGGGCAGGACCAGCAACGAATCCACTGTCGTCCGGGAATTCCTTCACGTTTCCATCACCTGCAAACGTCCAGGAAAGATCTTCTGATTTCAGGTCCCTGATCATGCTTTGGTGAATAGCGCTCTCTTTATGGTACCTTCCTATTCTCCGATTCGTTTTCGGTCGTACTTCTTATGCGCTGTTGACTGTACAAATTGATTTGCAGCACTTAATTTTGTTACCAGGCCTTGCCTGGCATTATGAAACCCACTAAACAACATATCCTCGACAAAGCACTGCTCCTTTTTAACGAGAAGGGTTTTGTAAATGTGCGGCTACAGCATATTGCCGACAGCGCCTTTGTAAGCGTGGGTCACCTTGCTTATCATTTTAAAAATAAAGAAGACATCGTTTTGTCGATCTATAAAAAACTGAAGAAAAGCCAGGAACTGCTACTCACCGAATTCAGGATATTGCCACTATTTGAAGATATTGATTTCCTGTTGCGGCATATGTACCAATTACAGCAACAGTATCGTTTCTTTTACCTGGATACGCTGGAGGTATTAAGAGCGTTTTCTGAAATCGCAGAAAAACACCACGAGTTGCTCCGGTTCCAACGGCAACAAATTATTTTTATGATGCAATTCAATGCTTCGCGTGGCTCTTTTATCCAACCCATCTATGGAACCCAATTTGCAGACCTGGCTCATATTTTCTGTATGACGATGGACCATTGGCTGAGCTACCAGTATATCAATGGAAGTGCATCAGCCGGGGAAAATGATTATTGCAATGATCTTTGGAGCATTGTCCGCGTGCTGTTTACCGATATGGGTCTACCCGAATTCAGACAATTGGGGAACAAAGGAATGAACTACCTTTAAAATGTACTCTACCATTTTTCTTCATGAATAATAAGCCTTCCATAAGCGAAACAGTTTTGTCGGCCATGAAACAATTCCTGTACAATGAACTGCTGCTGGACCAAACCGCCGGGCCTTCCGATATGCTTTTTATCACCGAAGGCGCCTGGCTTAAAGATGCCGCGGTGATTGACGCAATTGTAAGCCGGCAGGGAGGATGGGACGTTTCGCTGATCTTTGCTCATTATAAGAAACCACTACAACTCATCGTGCGGAACATTACCCGGCAGTTTAGCGAACAGAAAGCAAGAGTTGCCGCATTTTATATCCGGAAAGAGGCCGCCAAAGACCGCCGGGGCACCCTGGCATTGTCGCTTAATTATTTTAGTATATGCAATAACTGAAATTGCCCCCCTTTTTGCTATTGGCCCCCGCTTTGTTTAATGATTACTGCCCATAGTCAGCCTCAGTAGAAAAGGTGAACGTACCGGAAGAAATGTTCGAACTATTTTAGAAAATATTTCCTAATACTAATAAACAGCGCTAACTTAGAAAATATTTTCTAACTAAAAACGATTGTTATGGCCAATGTACTATGGTTACAAGGTGGCGCCTGTAGTGGTAACACCATGTCCTTCTTAAATGCTGAAGAACCAACCGTAGTAGAGTTGGTCGTAGATTTCGGCATCAATATATTATGGCACCCCACCTGCGGTTTAGAGATTGGTCACCAGGTCTCCGACCTGATGAAAGATTGCATCGCCGGAAAGATTCCCCTCGACATCCTTGTATTTGAAGGCACCCTTATTGAGGGGCCTAACGGAACCGGCACCATGAATAATTTCTGCGAACGCCCCATGAAAGATTGGGTTAAGGAATTATCCACGGTGGCAGCCTATGTGGTGGCGATTGGCGATTGTGCTACCTGGGGCGGTATTCCTGCAGTACCACCTAACCCAAGTGAAAGCACCGGCCTCCAGTTTCTTAAAAAAGAGAAAGGTGGATACCTGGGTGCCAACTATGTTTCCAAAGGCGGGTTGCCTGTGGTAAACATTCCTGGTTGCCCTGCACATCCCGACTGGATCACCCAGATACTAGTAGCGATAGCGACCGGGCGTATTGCTGACGTGAAAGTAGATGCGTTCCACAGGCCTACCACTTTCTTTAGCGATTTTGTACAAACCGGCTGCACCAATGCCCGGGCATTTAGTGAAAAAGTAGATGGCCACTTCGGCCAGCGCGGTGGATGCCTGTTTTATGAAGTAGGTTGCCGGGGGCCAATGACGCATGCCAGTTGTAACCGGATACTTTGGAATCGGCACTCCTCCAAAACAAGGGCCAACCATCCTTGCTTAGGGTGTACGGAACCAGGCTTTCCGCACCACGATCTGGTAAAGGGGAGTATTTTTAAAACGATGAAATACCTGGGCTTCCTTCCAAAAGAAGTGCCTGTAGGCGATAACAAACTGAGCTATTATTTCAAGGCGGGCGTGGGCAAAGTATTTGGCTCTCCGGCAAAAATATTCGAAACTACGAAGTAAGGTTTAGGGTTTTTGGTTGAAGGTTTTTAGATTTTTTAATGGCACTGAAAATAAATTAAAACAAAATGGCAACTAAAGAACTGAATATATCACCGGTAGGTCGAGTAGAAGGCGACCTGGATGTGAATGTATATATGGAAGATGGCGTGGTAACCCGCGCCAATACACAGGCTTCCATGTTTCGGGGATTTGAAATCATATTAAGAGGCAAGGACCCACAGGCTGGCCTGATCGTTACGCCGCGGGCCTGCGGCATCTGCGGTGGCTCACATTTGTATTGTGCATCATCAGCCCTGGATACGGCATGGAAAACACAGCTTAGTCCAAATGCACTGCTGTTGCGCTCTATAGGACAGGCAAGCGAGAGCCTGCAAAGTGATCCGCGTTGGTTTTATGCAATTATGGCAACAGACATGGCCAATAAGAAATTTGCAAATAAACCTTTGTATGCAGAAGTAGCCAGGCGTTGGTCGGCGTATGTAGGCACTTCTTTCCAGGTTGGATTAACAGCCAGTGGCAGGCCAGTGGAAATTTATGCAATATTTGGTGGGCAGTGGCCACACAGCAGTTACATGGTGCCAGGCGGCGTTATGTGTGCACCCACGCTAAAAGACATTACCCGTTCCTATGCCATCTTAAACCAATTTAAAAATGATTGGCTGGAATCTGTATGGCTTGGGTGTTCAATAGACAGGTACATGAAAATAAAAAGCTGGGATGATATGATGGAATGGCTGGAAGAAAGTGAAAGTCATAAGAACAGCGATCTGGGCCTCTATCTCCGCGCAGGCAGGGAATTTGGTTTGGATAAAATGGGACAGGGACTGGGCAAGTACATCGCTTATGGAACCTATCTCCATAAAGACCGTTACAATCATCCAACCATTGAAAGCCGAAATCAGGCGCTTATTCAATCAAGCGGCTTCTACGATGGTAAAGACTACCATGTGTTTGATCAGAATCATATAATCGAACACGTAAAACACAGTTGGTACCAGGATGCCGCACCCGCACATCCCTTTATGGAAGAAGCACCTGTACCTACACAATCTTCGGTGCTGGATAAAACAGATTTCAGTGGCAAATACAGTTGGGCAAAAGCGCCCCGTTACATGGGCCAGGCAGCAGAAGCCGGGCCGTTGGCAAGGGTTATTATGAATGCAAATCCGTTAAACCTGCCACACCAGATAAAGGATCCTTTGTTTGGAGATATTATGGAAAAACTAGGACCAAGTGTATTCGTTAGAAACCTCGCCCGAATGCATGAAATGGCAAGCTTGTACACCCATCTGCATGAATGGCTTGGTCAAATAAGATTGGATGATGAATTTTATATCAAACCCGTAGAACGCGATGGACAGGGATTTGGAGCAACTGAAGCTGTACGGGGCGCACTCGCACATTGGATAGATATAAAAGACGGCGTAATAAAAAATTACCAGATTGTAGCGCCCACCACCTGGAATGTAGGACCAAAAGATGAGAAAGGAAATTCCGGCGCTATTGAGTCTGCATTAATAGGATTAAAAATTGAAGACGAAAATGACCCGGTAGAAGTGGGGCTGGTGGCACGTTCTTTCGATAGCTGTCTTGTATGTACCGTACACGCCCATGATAACAAATCGGGCAAAGAATTGGCAAGGTTTAAATTATGATCGAAGGATGGAAAAGGGACAGGTGTGGGGTGAAAGGTTTGGCCTTCACCTTGCACCTTTTATTTTGTACCAGGCCTGAGGCTGAAGGCCAGACATTTGACGCTTCAACCCTCCATCTTTGAATCTTGCCTCCCGAAGCTTGGACCATGATCCCTGGACCCTGAACCTTGATATTTTTCCCCTAACTTGTAGTATGGAAATAATTGCTGGTGTAAAGACTGCTATCCTTGGTTTTGGAAACCCTGTACGCAGTGATGATGCGATTGGCATCTATGTGGTCAACGAGCTGCAGAAACAACTACCACCCAGTGACGATATCATGTTGTTCGACATGGGCACTTCTGCCTTTGAAATTCTCTTTAAGCTAAAAGGCCATCAACGTATTATTATAGTAGACGGTGTTATTAATTCAGGCGAACCTGATGGCACTTTATTTTGTCTTCCGGCATCCGAAATAAAAGCACAGATACAGGAAGACCCGATGCTTTTTCTGCATGGTATGAAATGGGACCAGGCGCTTAGCTATGCTAAAAAATTAATGGGTAGTGAATTTCCCGAAGATACTATCCAGGTATACCTGGTGGCTATTTCCGAGATAAAGATTAATATGGAATTAAGCGAGGTTGTGCAAGCGGCAGGTGACCAATTGATTGCAACCATATTACAGGATCTATAAAAACAACCATGCTGCTACCCAAAGAAACAATACCCGGGGCACAATCCTTTATATCTGTCAGCGACGTGTATATGGAAGGTGGCCATATCTGTATTAAGAAAAATACTGCCGGAAAAATCTTTGGCGATGAGACCGTTGTATTGAGTGTGTTCTATGCTAAAGACAATAGTTTTATGGTAGCACCAGCCAGCGAAGAACTCTTCAGAACTATTCATAAAGCCAGCCAGCAAATGCTGAAAAGCAAGAATGCTGCCGGCGACAAATCAATATCCGTACAGGAGCTGCTAATGGACCATGACATAGACGAAAATGACCGCGACCTTGAATTTACGGTGGAAGAAGCCTTGCATATCTTAAAAGTAAAATTGTAATTATGAGTGAGAAGTTGTTGTATGTCTTTTATCAGGACTCATTGGATGCGCCGTCGATCCATGAATATATTGAATCTGTTGACCGGCTGGATGAACTGGTGGCGGTTCAGCACTCAGACACGGTAATGCCTGGCATTTCCAATGCGATCTATATCAATGAAAACAGGATCCATATACGGCCCGACTGGTTGGACCAGCGCCCCGCCATTGTCTTTCCCTCTGAGATCCCTTTTAATAAAAACTATTTCCTGGGAACTGTTTTTGGCTTGCTGGGAAATGAAGAAAAGTACCCACAATATTTTACCGGGTACCCGGCGATGCTTTTTATTTTTGACCTGGTACAGTCCATTGTTAAAGGCGAAGAAGGCGACAGCGCTTTGGAAAACATTTTAAGCAGGACCCAATTTGCGCACCCCTTTGAAAATTATGCTTTCAACCATAATGTAGCCGTTGCTTTAAACTACGGTCATTACAGTAGTGAAATCAATGCCGAAGCGATAGAAGCGCACTATGCTGACGCGGTACAAATGGCTTTTGAGCCCTCTTACAAAGCATATACTTTAAAATACTATGCTACATTTTTAATAGACAGTGGCGATCCGGCAGCCGCTATCCGCTTGCTGAACCAGCACCCCTTAAAAGCCTCAGACGATTACCCAAAGTATGCGCTGGAGCGGGTTTGGTGCCAGGCTGCCATGAAGGAAATTAGCTTTCCGTATGATCCGGAAATCATGACCGAGCTCAAAAATCGCATATGGGAAACATTGCAGTTTTTTGACAAGCATGGGCATAAAACTATTGCGGCGTTTTTATGGATGGATGCTGCAACCATCGCCAACCTGAGCAACAGTTATGCAGAGTCGCTGGGGTATATCTCCAAGGCGGTTAGTTATTTTAAAGAGGAAGGACAGGAAGAAATGACGGCCCAGGCGCAGCTTGTTAGAGGCCGCTTGTTTTACGATTGGGCCCAAACCGGTAATCCGCAATTTTACCGCAGTGCTCTCGAAGCATACCATGAAGCGCTGCATGTTTTTAAGAAAGAAGAAGCCCCGGATGTATTTGCAGATATACACCACCAGCTCGGCGTTATTTATGCAGAACTGCCGGATGAAAATAAAAAGCGGAGTATCTGGGCAGCGTTGTCGGCTACTTCATTTAACGAGGCGCTGGACTACTACAACAAAGTAGATCACCCATATGAGTTTGGAATGATCTGTAACAATTTTGCGAATGCCTATGCTAAATATCCACAAGGACACAGAACAGATAATTTTGAGAAGGCATTGAATTTTTACGATGAAGCTTTATCTGTGAGGTCGGCCGCACTATACCCGACTGAAAGGGCAGTAACCCTGCTGAACTACCTTGACGCCAGCTGGAAAGTGGGCAACCCGGATGACGGGTTTAATACGGCCCGCTACCTCGAGATGGTGGCCAAAGCGAATGAAATAAGTATCCTTACCAATGATGCCGAACTTATTGCCGAAAGCAAAAAGCATTTGCAGGCTTTGGAAGCCTTAGAAAAGGAATTAACCGAATGACCACAGATACATGAAAAATGTAGAATTACATATCAGCGCTCTGAATGCCAGCACCACCAGCATAGGTAATTATGTAATGGTGCTCCAGGAGATAAACAGTAACCGGAGATTGCCCATCATCATCGGGCTGCAGGAGGCGCAGTCTATTGCAGTGGCACTGGAACAAATGCATCCCCTGCGCCCACTTACGCACGATTTGTTATTGAATACCATAACTTTTTTAAAAGCAAGCCTTGACCACATCAGGATTTGCATGGTATCAGAGGGCACTTATATTTCCGTGATCGTGGTGAAAGACAATGCGCAAAACCTGATTGAGATTGACAGCCGTACTTCAGATGCTGTTGCTTTGGCCGTACGGCAAAAATGCAGTATTTATATCAGCGAAGACCTGCTGTCTGAAATGGCTGTAGGAGAACCGGCTGAAGGAAAAATTTTTTCCGACAAGCGCGGCCAATTAGATCAGTACAGCCTGGAGGAACTGTACGATATCCTGTCCAATCTGCTGGAAAAGGAGGATTATGAAAGTGCCAGTACGGTAAGGGATATTATTTCTAAAAAGGAACAACGATAGAGGTGTTGGGAAACTTTTTGTAGATTTAGAAAAAAAAACCAAATGCAACAACTGCTGGATGATGATGCCTACAACGCAATGTTGTGTTTCCTGGACAACCAGCACTGTACAGAAATTGCCGCCGATGAGGAAAATCTCGTGTTTCTCAAAAATGATTGGTGGCTGGCAGATACAGCTGTTATTGATATTATCAACTACAAGAAAGGGGGTTGGGAAGTATATTTCACGTTTGCCAATTACATGCGCCCGCTTCAGTTAATCGTCCGCAGAATTACCAGGTGTTATAGTGAATCTAAAGCCACCATGGCCGCACATTACATGCGACGACAAGCAGCAAAAGACCAACGGGGAACACTAACAGTAACAATTAAGGATTTGAATCTTTGTATAAATTAACGATCCATGGCCACTGCCGATACCAAACAGAAAATATTAAATGCCTCTCTACATTTATTTAATGAAAATGGCATCAGCAATACCCGCCTGCAACAAATAGCGGATGAAACCGGGATCAGTGTAGGCAACCTGGCCTAACATTTTAATAATAAGGAAGCCATCACCGAGTCGCTTATCACAAATGTTATCGCCTCATTGCAGGAACTATTAAGGCAATATGGCAAATATCCTTCGTTGAATGATCTTGATTTTTTCTTTCGGGAATATTATCAATTGGGCAACCTCTACCGGTTTTTAATTTTTGATATCCTTGAGATAAAAAGAAACTTCCCGTCACTCTTTGAGGTGATCCAACCCATCATCAATAAAATAAAACTGCAGGTAGAAAGAAGACTGGAACTTTTATTACAGCAAAGGTTGCTGCAAAAAGAATTGAATAATAAGAGTATAGCGTCGAATATTGTGTTGATGATGCTGTTTATGCCGGAAGAAGCACAACTCAACGGAAAGTACAATTTTACAGAAACACAATACCGGCGCAGACTATGGGAGTATATCCTACCCTATTTTACAACAAAGGGACGTGCGGAATATAGTGTTAGCATTGAAGTGGCATTTATCGGAGGTTAGTATAATATTTTAAGTGATAAGGGCCTGAATCATAAATGAATCACGGGGTCATTTGGTCATCAAGTCATGGACCTGGTTAAAACCAAAAATAGTTTAATACGCACCTCCTTTGCCGCGTGGTTGTTACAATACGATGAATTAAATCTCTCTGCTTAATATGGCAAATATTTTATGGTTACAGGGCGGTGCATGCAGCGGAAATACCATGTCATTTTTTAATGCCCAGGAACCTACCGTGGTAGAACTGGTTACTGATTTTGGCATCAATATTATTTGGCATCCGTCCATGGGCCTGGAGATTGGTGAACAGGTGACTGATATTTTAAATGATTGTGTTTCGGGAAAAATACAGGTGGATATTTTCGTTTTTGAAGGCACGGTAATTCAGGGGCCAAAGGGTAAGGGTACCATGAATTATTTATGCGAACGCCCTATGAAAAATTGGGTGACAGAATTAGCCGCCGTGGCAAATTATGTTGTAGCTATCGGCGATTGCGCAACCTGGGGCGGCATCCCCGCTGTGCCTCCCAACCCAACAGACAGTACGGGCCTGCAATTTCATAAAAAAGAAAAAGGCGGTTACCTGGGCGCCGATTTCATTTCAAAAGGAGGCATGCCGGTGATTAATATTCCGGGCTGCCCGGCGCATCCTGATTGGATCACACAAATATTGGTGGCGGTTTCGACCGGGAGAATAAAAGATGTTTTGATTGACAGCTACCAGCGCCCCACCACTTTCTTCAGCGATTTTGTACAAACGGGCTGCACCAATGCCAGGGCGTTCAGTGAGAAAGTGAGCGGTGGCTTTGGCAAGCGGGGCGGCTGCCTTTTTTACGAAGTTGGCTGCCGTGGGCCAATGACCCATGCCAGCTGCAACCGCATTCTCTGGAACAGACACTCGTCCAAAACAAGGGCCAATCATCCCTGCCTTGGTTGCACAGAACCTGGCTTTCCACATCACGACCTGGCGAAAGGGAGTATTTTTAAAACGCTCCGGTACCTTGGTTTTTTACCGAAAGAAGTGGCCACAGGTGAAACCCGCTTAACCCACTATTTTAAATCAGGCGTGGGCAAGCTAATCGGCAGCCCTAAAAAAATGTTTGAAGGCACCAAATAGAAACGGACCTTTTGTAAAATTAATAATCGAAAAATGGTTACCAAAGAATTGAATATTTCACCCGTAGGGCGCGTGGAAGGGGATCTGGATGTGAATGTCTATATGGAAAATGGAGTGGTAACCCGGGCACATACCCAGGCTTCGATGTTTCGTGGTTTTGAAAAAATATTACAAGGTAAGGATCCACATGCAGGGCTGCTGGTAACACCACGTGTGTGCGGCATTTGCGGTGGATCTCATTTATATAGTGCTGCTTTTGCGCTGGATACTGTTTGGAAAACAACACTTCCTCCTAATGCATTATTGTTAAGGGCCATCGGCCAGGCAAGCGAGAGTTTACAAAGCGACCCACGCTGGTTCTACGCCATTTTTGCAACGGACCTCACCAATAAAAAATTCTCCAACAAGCCCTTGTACGATGAAGTGGTAAGGCGTTGGTCAGCATTTGTGGGTACCTCATTTCAGCAGGGGCTTTCAGCCAGCAGCAAGCCGGTGGAGATCTACGCGATCTTCGGCGGTCAGTGGCCACATAGCAGTTATATGGTGCCAGGCGGTGTTATGAGTGCGCCAACTTTAAAAGACATTACCAGGGCGCATGCCATATTGAACCAGTTTAAAAACGACTGGCTGGAAACTATCTGGCTGGGCTGCTCCATTGAGCGGTATATGCAAATACAAAGCTGGGACGAATTAATGGTTTGGCTCGACGAGAGTGAAAGCCATCGCAACAGCGACCTCGGATTATTTCTCCGGGTGGGTATGGAATTTGGGCTGGATAAATTCGGCCAGGGTATTGGTAAGTTTATCGCCTTTGGCACTTTTCTGCACAAGGATAAATACAACCACCCAACCGTTGAGGGGCGCAACGATGCCCTCATCTGCCCCAGTGGCTTTTATGATGGCAAGAACTATGAGCCATTTGATCACATGAAGGTTCGGGAGCATGTGAAACATAGCTGGTACGAAGATTGCCCGCCGGCACATCCCTGGAGTGAGGGGATGCCCGAGCCCATGGAGTCACAGCATTTAAACAACACCGACTTTACTTCCAAATACACCTGGAGCAAGGCGCCGCGTTACCTCGACCACAATGCCGAAGCTGGTCCGCTCGCGAGGGCAATGATGAATGCGAACCCGGCTAATTTACCCCACCAATACCAGGACCCCCTGTTTGGTGACATTATGAAGGAAATGGGTCCTAACGTTTTTGTCCGTTGCCTGGCACGGATGCACGAAGCCACACGCCTGTATACGATGCTCAATCAATGGCTTAGCGAGATTAACCTTAACGATGAATTTTATATCAAGCCCGAGGAAAGAGATGGAAAAGGCTTTGGCGCTACAGAAGCCGTTCGGGGAGCTTTGGCCCATTGGATAGAGATAGAAAATGGCCTTATAAAAAACTACCAGATCGTGGCCCCTACCACCTGGAATATTGGCCCGCAGGATGACAAAGGCCGACCTGGCGCAGTAGAAGCAGCACTGACAGGGCTGGAAATAGAAGATGTCAACGACCCGGTGGAAGTGGGCATTGTGGCCCGGTCTTTCGACAGTTGTCTGGTGTGTACCGTGCATGCCCATGATGTAAAATCAGGAAAAGAACTGGCCAGGTTTAAGTTATAGATTTTACTTGTTGAATACCGCAGCCTGCTAAAATCACTTAATGGGCTTTTCGTTTTGCCAGGTAACTAGCTTTTCATAAAAGACCTGTACTGAGAAATAACATTATCAGATTCTGATAGTGATGCTCCCTCCTTTAGAAAACATTTTCTAACCACACCTCTCAATGTCTTTGCGGAGCCAGTAAGCCGTACCTTTTGCGAGGCTTACAAACTTATTATTACAATAAAATCCACTGCCAAGCGCATGCATGAAATTTCTTTGGTAAGAAATATTTTCAATACTCTGGAAGACGAGTTTCCCGGGCAGATAGACCAGGTACGGGGCATTCATCTTACAGTTGGGATCTTGAGTAATGTGCAACCGATCCTGATGCAAAATGCTTTTGAAGCCGTACTGCAGGATGCGCCCCGGTATAGTAAAACAACGCTGCATGTAACGGTTTTGCCTGTTTTGATTCATTGCGATGAATGCGACGCAACCACCGAGGTAAAGAATTACAGTTTTGTATGCACCTGCGGCAAACCTTCCAGGAATATTGTACAGGGTGAAGAGTTGCTGATCAGTAAAGTAGAGTTTGCGGAAACGGAACAACTGGCAGAAAATGAAACTTAAAAACGATTTAATATGATGACGACACCAAAATCAAACAGGGCGCCGGTAGGTTCGGTGCAATGCGAAAACACCAGTTTAAATTTATTGAAGGCAAATGATTTTGTCGCTAAAGTCATCAGGGAGCGGTTACCAAATATGCTGGTGGTGAATATTTGCTCTTCGCCCGGAAGCGGTAAAACAACGTTGATGCAGGAGACGGGGAAACTGCTAAAAGGCAAGCTCAATATGGCGGTTTTGGTGGGCGATCCCGAGACCGAAAGAGATGCCATTCGTATGAGGGATGTGGGCATTAATGCGTTGCAGATAGTAACCGGCGGCATGTGCCATATTGAAGCCCAGATGATTCTGCAGGCATTGGACCATATCGACCTAAATGGTGTGGATGTTTTGTTTATTGAAAATGTAGGTAACCTGGTATGTCCGGCTGCATTCGACCTCGGTGAAGATTACCGCGTGACGGTGATTTCATGCACGGAAGGTGATGACAAACCGAAAAAATACCCACGCATGTTTTTAACGAGCGAATTGATGCTGGTATCTAAATCGGATCTGCTGCCCTATATCCCATTCTCTGTGGAGGCTGTTACGCTGGATGCCAGGGATATCAATCCCGAGCTGGAGGTAATTACCATTTCTGCTTTAAAAGGAGAAGGGCTGGATCAGTGGTGTGACTGGCTGATGATGAAAGTGCAGGAAAAGAAAGATAAACTCGTGATGGCTTAACACAATAGCAATTGAACAGTTACCATATACATATCAACGGCATCGTGCAGGGCGTTGGCTTCCGGCCATTCGTGTACCAGCTGGCAAGCCGGATGCAACTGAGTGGTAACGTGAGCAATGGAAGCGATGGGGTGCATATTTTTTTTAATGCTTCAGCAAACGATGCAAAAAAAATTTTTGAAACAGTACTTTCGCAGGCACCGGCACGATCTACCATTATTAAATCCACTCTCCATCGGGAAAAGAAAATGAATTTCCAGGGATTTTCAATCAATTTTGAGGAGGGTGATAGCAATAAAAAGCAGGTGTTACTGGCGCCTGATATTTCTATCTGTCCTGACTGTAAAAATGAATTAGGTGACAAGAGGAACCGCCGATACCGCTACCCCTTTATCACTTGTACGCAATGCGGACCACGGTATTCGATTGTAGACAGCCTGCCCTTTGAAAGACATGCAACAGCCATGCAGCCCTTTATCCAGTGCAAAAGTTGCAAGGCTGAATACGATACAGTTTCGGACCTGCGGTTTTTTTCACAAACCAATTCCTGCGGGGAATGTGGTATGAAACTCCGGTTATATGCGAACGCTACTTCTCCTCTATCCAATCAGACTGAACCCATTTTAAAGCATGTGAAAGCTGCGCTGGGACTCGGTAAAATTGTAGCTGTTAAGGGCATAGGTGGCTACCTGGTATTATGCGATGCTAATAACCCGGCGACTATTCGTTTACTTAGAACGCGAAAACACCGGCTTACAAAACCATTTGCCATTTTGCTCCCGGATATGGAAACGACCAGGAACAATTTCGAACTCAGCAATTCAGAAGCCGATCTGCTCTTAAGTCCAGCTGCTCCAATAATATTATTGCAACCAACACAAACAGCACTTTTAAATCTTGCCGTTCAGAATATTGCACCAGGATTGAACAGGTTAGGCGTTATGCTACCATACAGCCCGCTACTGCAGTTAATTGCCGGCGATTTCGGCAGGCCTTTAATTGCCACAAGTGGTAATATTTCGGGCTCGCCAATTATCTATAAAGATGCTGACGCATTGAATTGGTTGTTTGAGATCGCCGACTATATTGTAAGCTATAACCGGGAAATTGTAATTCCGCAGGATGATAGCGTAGTGCAGGTTTCAAAGTACACCCAACAACCCATTATACTCCGGAGATCCAGGGGTTATGCGCCTTCATTCCTCCAATATCAACCAGTTAAAAACACAACAGTGTTGGCTACCGGTGCTTTTTTAAAAAGCAGCTTTACCTTATCGGTAAACGGCAATGTGTTTGTAAGCCAGTTTTTGGGGAGTGGACAAAGCTATGAATCGCAGGAGATGTACAAAGCTACCCTTGCCCATTGGTTGAACTTGTATGCAGCCAAACCCGCTGTAATTATCACAGATAAACATCCCAATTACTTTTCTCATCAGTATGCCTGTGAACTTGCTGGCTACTACGAAGCTGAAACAAGGTTTGTTCAGCATCATGAAGCCCATTTCGCATCAGTGCTGGCGGAAAATAATCTCTTGCATTCCACGGAACCCGTACTAGGTGTGGTTTGGGATGGCACCGGTCTGGGGGATGACGGTAATCTATGGGGCGGGGAGTTTTTCAAATACGAAAACAATGAAATGTTACGCTGCTATCACTTTGATTATTTCCCAGCCATTGCTGGCGACAAGCTTGCCCTGGAACCAAGAATAGCGGCGCTCTGTGCTACAAGTGAAAGCTGGCCGCCATCCGATCAACTTAAGAATAAATTCACGGATTCGGAATGGAACAGTTATCAAAGCCTGGCCGCAAACACCCGTCTTTTCTCATCTTCGGTGGGTCGTCTGTTTGATGCCGTTGCTTCGCTACTGAATATTTGCGACAAACAAACCTACGAGGGCGAAGCTGCGATGTATGTACAAGTGCTGGCCGAATCCTGGGTGAAGAAAAATGGCTTTGTGATGAATGCCTCCTATTTTACGGAAGATGCCCATTACTATCGCATACCTACCGCTTCGTTAATGCAGGGCATAACTATGGATATCAGGAAGGAAAAGCCAAAAGACTATATCGCCGCCAAGTTTCACTATTCGCTGGTAACCGTTATTGGTATTGTGGCAAAGCATACCGGCGTAAGTCATCTTAGTTTTAGCGGTGGCGTTTTCCAAAACGCATTGCTGGTCGACTGGATACAAAAAGAACATAGCGGCAGGTACCATTTATTTTTCCATAAAAACCTGTCACCCAACGACGAGAATATCTCATTCGGGCAGTTGGTCCATCACGATAACGATGTCACTACCAAAATAATCAAACCCAATCACCAACCCGAACTCCTATCAAACACTTCATAACCCCATATCAAATCAAATATCAGACATCAGACATCGGATATCCTTACATCAAAAATCATACATCATAAATCAAAAATCGAACCTCATGTGTTTAGCAATACCGGGAAAAATACAGTCCATCGAATTTCAATATGACGGTGCCGTAAAAATGGCCAAGGTATCTTTTGGTGGCATAATTAAAGAAGCGTCACTGGAAATGCTTCCTACGGCTGATGTGGGTGACTATGTGTTGGTACATGTGGGCGTAGCTATCAGCAAAGTGAATGAAGAGGAAGCTGCGAAAACATTTGAGTACCTGAAAATGATTGGGGAACTGGATGAACTGGTAGCACACACACAGATTGAGCGACAGCCAGACTAATGATGCACAAAATCAAACTCAGCGATTCTTTTTTTCATTGACAGATAGCATCTGTCTCAATAATAGAACCATGAAATACGTATCAGAATTTCGCTCTCCGGAAATAGTAGATGCCATATTAACGGAGATCAAAGCCACCGTAAAAGGGCAGTGGAATATTATGGAAGTATGCGGCGGGCAAACCCATTCGCTGGTGAAAAATGGGTTATTGAATATGCTGCCCGAAAATGTGCAAATGATTCATGGCCCTGGATGCCCGGTATGTGTTACACCGGTTAGCCTGATCGATAAGGCGGTGTACCTGGCAATGGAAAAAGATGTGATCCTTTGTTCATATGGCGACATGATCCGGGTGCCGGGGAGTGGTATGAGCCTGCTCGAAGCCAAATCAAAGGGCGGCGATGTGCGGATCTTATATTCTCCATTGGAAGCGGTGAAGATAGCAAAGGAAAACCCAGGCCGGGAAGTGGTTTTTTTCGCGGTGGGTTTTGAAACTACCGCGCCCGCCAATGCGCTATCGGTGGTACATGCGCACCGCGAGGGGGTAAAAAATTATTCCATCCTTACCTCTCATGTGTTAGTTCCTCCGGCCATGGAGGCAATCATGAGCGATGAGGATTGCCGGGTGGATGCATTCCTTGCGGCTGGCCATGTGTGCACGATCATGGGCATCAGCGAATATTACCCGCTGGTAGACAAATATCAAATCCCCATCGTGGTAACCGGCTTCGAACCAGTTGATTTGCTGGAGGGGATTTTGATGACTGTAAGGCAACTGGAAGCGGGCGTACACAAATTAGAAAATCAATACACCCGTGTGGTGAGCGCTGAAGGCAACAAAGATGCCATTGCCACTATCGACAAAATATTTGAAGTAACCGATCGTGAATGGAGGGGCATCGGCAATATTCCTTTTAGCGGTTACCAGGTAAAAAAAGGCTATAGCGACTACGATGCCAATAAGAAATTCAACATCGATATACCAGAAGCCCACGAAGACCCAACCTGTTTATCCGGCGACGTGATGAAGGGAAAAATCAAGCCCAACCAATGCCCAAATTTCGGCACCAAATGCACCCCCGTAAAGCCCCTCGGCGCCCCCATGGTAAGCAGCGAGGGCGCATGTGCAGCATATTATCATTTTAACCTGGCAGAAGAATTAATTGATAATTGAATAATGGATAATTGTCTCAATGGATAATTGATACTTACTGCAATTTCCCATAGCTCACATTTTTTAAACAGTCTTTGCCACATAGAAATACCCGGTAACTCACCATTGGTTTTCTATTATCTCATCATCTCATTATCACATTACCTCATTCTCTCATTATCAATTATCCATTACGATGACGCTCTCCTGCCCGCTTCCGAAACTTGATTTTGACACGATTAATTTGGGTCATGGCAGTGGAGGTACGCTCACCAGCCAGTTGCTGGATGCTGGTGTTTTTAAATTATTGGAAAATGACCTGCTGAATAAAAAACACGACGGTGCCATTTTTAATATCACTGGCAAAGTGGCGATGAGTACGGATACCTATGTGGTGTCGCCCATTTTTTTTGAAGGTGGTAATATCGGCGACCTGGCTATTAACGGCACCGTGAATGACCTTGCGATGTGTGGTGCGGCTGCTAAATATCTTTCACTGGGTTTTGTGCTCGAAGAAGGTTTGCTGATGACGGAGTTCTGGGAAATATTGCTGAGCATCAAATCAGCTTGCGAATTCGCTGGCGTGCAGGTGGTAACCGGCGACACCAAAGTGGTGGAACGAGGTAAAGGCGATAAAATTTTCATCAACACCA
Source organism: Chitinophagaceae bacterium (assembly GCA_039925965.1). Classification (GTDB taxonomy): domain Bacteria; phylum Bacteroidota; class Bacteroidia; order Chitinophagales; family Chitinophagaceae; genus JAZKFT01. Next base: position 44,189 of record JBDSXW010000003.1, on the reverse strand, counting down.
CCGGCATCGGCGAAGTGCATCCTGCTGCCTGTATTGATATTGATCGTGTAAAACCCGGTGATAAGATTATCCTGAGTGGCCCACTTGCAAGGCATGGCATCACGATCATGAGCCATCGGCAGGGATTGCAATTTGAAACTACCATTGCCAGCGACACCAGGCCATTGAATAAGATCGTCATGGAATTACTGGATGTCTTTGGCAACGCAGTTCACCTGCTTCGCGACCCGACAAGGGGCGGCCTGGCAACCGTGCTTAATGAGATTGCCAGGGATGCGAAACTGGGCATTGATATCGTTCAAAAAAATATCCCCGTAGAAGAAGAAGTGTATGGCGCCTGCGAAATGTTGGGGCTGGACCCGTTGTATGTGGCTAATGAGGGCTTGTTTGTTGCAGTTGTCGACAGTGCGGTGGCAGATGCTTTCCAGGACTATTTGAAAAAATGGGAACATGGACCTCAAGCCTGTATCATCGGAGAAGTGACCACCGAACATCTGCGCCAGGTGGTAATGAAAAGTACAATCGGCGGCAGGCGGGTGGTAAACATGCTGGCTGGAGAACAGTTGCCAAGAATTTGCTGAGGGGGAATTTTTGGAAGTCGTTGTTACGGCGAGCCCCGGCCACACTGCACCAGGCTGGCCCTGAGACATCGCCTCAGAAACAGCCACGGTTGCCGACCCTGGTTCGCGACCTAGACGATTTAGAACGCTCAGGGTTGGAAACCTTTCAGGAACAAATTACCATATTGATTAGAGCGAGTACTGGCCACACACAAAGCCAGGCCAGAGACGTCGCCTTAAAAGCAAACAAGCGAGATAGCTAAAAAAACATGAAATGATTACAGAAGTCATCAATATCGGGGACAAGAATCGGGGCGCTCTTACCAAGAGTAAGGCAGCGCTATTTTTCTATGGAGATGAAGGCAATCCTTTTTTAGCACCCCGTGGCTTGCATACAGTCGATGGCAAATTGATTGTGGCGGATACCGCTCAAAACCGGGTTTTTATTTGGAATGAAATGCCGGGGTCATCTTACCACCAGCCTGATGTTGTGCTGGGGCAATTATCAAACACCGATACCCAACGCAATTCCGGCGGTGCGGTAGATGCTTCGTCGCTGCTGTATCCCTCCGGCGTGTGGAGTGACGGACACAAATTGATTCTCGCCGATGCCTGGAACCATCGTGTTTTAATATGGCATACATTTCCCACCACTAACGGGCAGCCTGCGGATGTAGTAGTTGGCCAGCCGGACATGGAACAAAATTTACCCAATGTGCGGGGTGTTGGCTCAGATGCTTCCGCTAAAAACCTGCATTGGCCGTACGGTGTGTGGAGTGACGGCACCCATTTATGGATCGCAGATACCGGTAACCGGCGGGTGCTTTTTTATGAAACCATCCCTACCACAAATTACCAGGCCGCTGATAAATTGATTGGCCAAAATAATTTTGAAGACAAGGATTATGAAAGTGAACATGCCGTTTGGCCCTATTCTGTGAAAGTATCGGAAGACGGTATATTGGCAATTACCGATACCCAATATTACCGGGTATTAATCTGGAATCATTGGCGGGATGCATTTACAAAGACTGCGCATGCAATTATCGGTCAGCCGGATTTAGCAAGCTGCGGGCAGAACCAGTACCGCCTGAGGCCGCAGGCCAATACGCTGAATTGGTGCTATGATATGGTTATGAAAAACGGATCGCTATGGTTAGCGGATACTGGAAATAGCAGGGTGTTATTTTTTGAAACGATCCCCACAACAAATAATTCCCTGGCGGATGAACAGTATGGCAATACCAGTTTTGAAGCCATCGGCGAACACCTCGATGTGGGCAAGCAAGACAGTGAACGCTTGTACTGGCCGTTTGCAGTTACCCTTACTGATGATCAGTTGATTGTGGCCGACACCGGAAATCACCGGATTGTTTTTTATAATATCTAATCCCGCATCATGTTTACGTTTCCACTTTTGCTAACCATCTATGCCGGGTTTACCCATGCATTCGAGGCAGACCACCTGCTGGCGGTAAGTAATATCGTATCGCAGCGGAACAGTACCAGGATGTCAGTCAAGGATGGCATTTTCTGGGGACTGGGGCATGCCTCCACGATAATTTTTATTGGTATATTAATGATCCTTTTTAAGACGGGTATTTCAGCGCAGTCCTTTCATTATTTCGAAACAACGGTTGGTGCTATGCTCATCGCGCTGGCCATCTACCGGTTGCTGCGTTTTTTTCGGACCAAAAAAATCGTCATGCATAGGCATGCGCATCATCATACCGGGGCTGCCCATCAGCACCTGCATGTGCATATTGGCAAAGAGCAAAAACACCGGCATCCGCATTCGCTTGCTTTTGGTATAGGCCTGGTTCACGGGCTTGCCGGCAGCGGCGCACTGATTGTGCTGGTTATGTCGCAAATGAGGAGGGCTATTGACGGATTTACCTACCTGCTGGTATTCGGCACCGCCTGCATCGCAGGGATGATGCTGGCAGCAGGACTGTTCAGCATTCCCTTCTCCAAAAAAATGATGCAGGCCCAGGCCTTACAAAGCTTCCTGATTATCATATCTGCTATCTTGTGCTTTTTATATGGCGGAAAAGTAATTTATGAAAATCTGCTGGCAGGATAATATGGAAAACAACCTGGAAATATTATTAGAAGCGCTGGAATGCTATGGGATACAAGTGTTATCGGTGGAAGGCAACCAGGTTTGCCTACCCAACAATTATACAGTGGAAGTAGAATCTAATGGCATTTATAGACTCATCGATGATGGCTACGTGGTAGCACCATTTGGTGAACTCAATGAATTATGCCAGTTTATTTTAGGGTGAAGATTGTGATTAGGGAAATTGGGAGTGGGTATTGGTTTGTTTTTGGTTGGTGTTGGGGGCGTAGCATGTTCAGGACATTAGGGACATGGGGGCATTGGAAACATGGGGCAAAGACTTAGTGAATCACATGACTTAATCACTAATTCACAGTTTTGCCCTCGTCAATGGAAAATAAGTCACTTCACCTTATGGATCAGTCCTTCACCAGTTTTTTCTCCAGGTCTTCCAGCGATACACCTTTAGTTTCGGGTACCCTAGTAAGCACCCATACCAGTTGCATCACCATCATAAAAGCAAAAAAGGCGAAGATGGGCCAGGGATTGTCTTTAAAAATACCGGTGTCCTTATCCAGGAATGCCGGTGTTATTAAGGTGATTAATGCAGCAAATACCCAATGGACACTGGCGCCGAACGATTGGCCCTTAGCCCTCACCCGGTTGGGAAATATTTCAGAGATAAAGACCCAGATAACAGCACCCTGACCCACGGCATGCGAAGCGATAAAAAGCAGGAGGAATAACAACAGGAAACCCGCACTGGCACCGGAATAAAAAGCCCATGCCACCATGGAGAGGCTTAGAATATACCCAATCGATCCAATGATCAGCAATGTTTTACGGCCGGCCTTATCGATCAGGTACAACCCTAAAAAAGTAAAGACGAGGTTGGTGCCGCCAATGGCAATTGAATTGAATAAAGAGTCTTTGGCTGCGAGCCCTGCACGCTCCAGTATCTCCGGCGCGTAGTATAAAATAAAATTGATACCCGACCATTGGTTGAAAAAGGCCACCATAAATGCCAGCCAAATAATGGTCTTGTATTTGGAGCCGAAGAATCGGGTGCTGCCTCCGGTTTTTGCTTCATGCTCGTTGCTGGCAGTGATAGACAATACCTCTTCTTCGGCATTGGAAACGCCGAGTCGTAACAAAACTGCCTTTGCTGCCACGGCATTTTTTTTCACAGATAATAACCAGCGTGGACTTTCAGGAATACTGGTTACCATTACGGTGTAAATGATCGAGGGAATGGCCATCACACCCAGCATCCAGCGCCAGTCGTTGACACCCCCGCGACCCTGTAAAAAGTAATTGGATAAAAAGGCAATCAATATACCAAACACGATATTGAACTGGTACATGGCGCCCAGCCTGCCCCGTGTTTTTGGGGTGGAAATTTCAGAAATATAGGTGGGTGCTGCTACTGAAGACACGCCAATACCCAGGCCTCCGATAAAGCGAAAAAATGAAAAGGTGTAAGGATCCTGGGCCAGCGAAGAACCAATGGCAGACAGGCTGAACAGGATGCCGATCCAGAGCAGTACTTTTTTTCGACCATACTTCTCTGTAGGCACGCCACCATACATCGATCCTACAACAGTTCCCCACAAGGCCATCGACATAATAAAGAATCCATGAAACCAGGTGGAAGTATGCCAGAGGGCTTTGATGGGCAGATTGGCGCCTGAAATAACCACGGTATCAAATCCAAAAATAAATCCGGCCAGGGCCGCTATCATTGAGATACCCAATAGGTTGGCACCGCCTTTGGTGGACAGATTACCAGTTGATGGAATTGTTTGCATAGGGCTAGTTTAGTAAGCAATCAAAGTAGGAAAATAACACTACCGCGGCGATTAATTTACAAGTAAGAATATTACTTCTCCACAAGTAACGTTTGCGAAAGAGAACCATAGCCTGTAGCCGCTGCGTTGTATGCCGGGGGCCTGGTCAGCCCTGCCTTTATCTTCCTGGTCATACAGATGCTATCTGGAAATCTTTGTGTTCACATCTTCATAAAAAGGGAGATGTTCACGTTCATCATTTCTGGCTCCTTGACGCGTCTATAAAATTATGACTGCCCCAAAACTTAAAGATATTGACGAGGCATTGGGTCTCTCCTACTCCACGGTATCGAGGGCATTGAAAGGAAGCTACCGGATAAGCGAGGAAACTCGCAACCGGGTAAAAGCTTACGCAAAACAAATAAAATACAAACCGAATATTGCAGCCCAAAGCCTGCGCAGCAACCGCACCCGGAGCATCGGGCTGGTGGTGCCCAATATCGCAAACAATTTTTTCTACGAAGTATTGAATGGTATTGAATCCATTGGCAACGAGAAAAAAACCAGGTGATCATCACCCAGAGCCAGGAATCCAGCGATAAGGAATTAATGAACATCGAAACCCTGATGTACCGGTCGGTGGATGGCATGCTGGTATCGCTTTCATCGGACACCGGCAATGGCGTCCATCTAAAAGAAATACACCACGGTGGCACGCCCGTAGTGTACTTCGACCGGGTAAGTGATACGTTTGAAACGCATAAAGTAATCTCCGATAATAGTACAAGATCTTATAACCTGACCCAACACTTAATCGAAAATGGATTTAAAAGAATAGCCCATATTACCGGGAACGAATTGCCGTAGCAGGTATTAGCAACTTAAGTGCTCCGCAGATCTTCGCACCACCGTTTACAATTTTAAGACAACCGGCTTTTGACATGGGCAAAACCGCGGCTTAGTTATTAATCCAGTTAATTGAAACAAAAAGACCGGTTCTGGCCTATCAAAATGTGGTATTGCCTACAGCGTTGGTTTACAGAGCCTCTTCTGAACGTCAGGTAGGCAGAAAACCTACAGAACCTGAAAATGCGCAGGACAGTACCCGGTAAATGCAAAAAGCCCTCAACCGATTACCAGTTGAGGGCTTTATTTGGAAAAAGCAATTAAGCTTTCTTAGCGTAGCGTTTGTTGAATTTGTCGATACGACCAGCAGTATCCATCAAAATGTTTTTACCGGTATAAAAAGGATGCGAAGTATTCGACACCTCTAATTTCACCAGGGGATATTCGTTACCGTCTTCCCATTGAATAGTTTCTCTTGTGTTAGCGGTGCTCTTGCTCAAAAAAGCGGTACCGTTACTCATGTCTTTAAAAACAACCAGGCGGTATGTCTTTGGATGAATGTCTTGTTTCATTTTTGGAGTTTTTTCAGCCTGACTTTTAACCAGGCATGTGTAAAATAGTCGGCGAAATTAAGGCTGGGAAGGTTTCCCGGCAAATTTAATTTCTACCACTGCCAGGGATTCGCCACGATGGCAGGAAGGCGCAAAGGGGGCGGGGGAATTTACACGTAAATTATGCGCTGGATTTTGATTCGTAAGACGAAACTGGTGCACCAGTTTTATCTGGGCGGAGGATGGTTCGTGGAGACACGAACCTTGCAAAGACAACGGCGGCACGAAACACTGCAACGGGACCCGAACCAATGCGAAAATTCATTCGCGGCAATTCGTGCCATTCGTGGCAAAAAATCTACCTGGCAATCTCCAATTTCAAGCGATACCCTTTAATTTTTTCCTGGCCCAAAGTACTGACAATCAGCTGCGCTTTTTGCTTTTTTACCGCCGCATAGCTATGGTGATCTCCTACCTCTATTAAACCCAGTTCGTCTTTAGCCAAGCCGCCTTTTTTTAGCAGCAGCCCAACAATATCGATTTTGTTGATCTTCTCTTTTTTGCCTCCGGTAATATGGATTGTGGTCCAGGCAGGATTGGCCGGCAGTTTGGCCTGGACCGGTAATTCCAGCCATTCCGGCGCTGAAGTGATATAGCCCGGCAGGTATTCTTCCTCGCTCATCAGCAGGTAAGCGGTACCTTCTTTCTCCATCCTGGCCGTGCGGCCGTTGCGGTGGGTGTAAACCGCTTCCGTGGCGGGGATATGATAGTGCACAACATTTTTCATTTCGTCAATATCCAGTCCGCGGCTAGCCAGGTCGGTGCTGATGAGGATATTGTTGCTGCCGTTTCTAAATTTGGCGATGGCCATTTCCCGCTCATATTGCTCCAGTTTACCATGGTAGATATCATGCACCAGGCCCTTTTTAAATAAAAATTTACTGATCTGTTCTACCGTTTCGCGGTGGTTGCAAAACACCAGTGTCGGCTCGCTGCCAATAACCGCAAGTAGTTTCAGCAAGGATTCGGCTTTGTCTTTGTTATCGGCTTTTACCAATTTTAAGGTGAGCCCATCAGTGATTTCGTGAGTGAGAAAATTGAGGGCTGTAGCATTGGCAATTCCGGTAAACGCTTGTATATCAATCGTTTGTGTGGCAGAGGTCAAAATTCTCTTTTTAAGTTCGGTCAATTGACCGATGATGAAAATCATGTCCGTTTCAAAGCCAAATTCGAGGCTTTTATCAAACTCATCCAGCACCAGGGTTCTGATAGTTGCCGGGGCGAAATTCGCCTTTCGGATATGTTCAGCGAGGCGACCTGGTGTACCGATTAGTACCGCGGGTGGCTGCAGTAGGTTATTGATTTCGGTATTGATATCGTGGCCGCCGTAAAAACAATTTACCTTAAAACGGGTGCCCATTCCTTTAAAAACCTTTTCAATCTGTAAGGCCAATTCCCTTGAAGGTGCAATAATAAGCGCCTGAATACCGGCGATATTTTCCTGCAGCCCCAGCACGACGGGCAACAGGAATGCCAGTGTTTTTCCGGAACCGGTGGGTGACAACAGTACCAGGTCGGATGCAGTTTGCCCCGCTTCGATGGAGGCCAGCTGCATATCGTTCAGTTGTTCAATGCCCAGCTTTTCGAGAATGGAGGGAATTAATGGGTCGGCTTGATTCATGCTGCGAAGGTAGGGCTGGTGTACATTGGGTGGTGATGACATCAAAAAGGACACCCGGGTTCTATCCATTGTTATTGCCCGTCACTGAAGCCATACAACAACAGAACACCAATCCCTACAAACGTTTTAAAGCCAATAAAAATATCGACCAGACGCCTGCCTAATTGTTCACCTTCAGGCTCGCCGCAATTCTGCAACAATGTAGCGGCAGCGGTAGTTATTCCCATCGGGACCCAGGCGGCCATCACCAGGTAACAAAGATGGACAACCTTCATATTCAAAAACTCAACAGGTAGCCACCAACGGTTAACCAAGCAAAAATCAGGGACTTTGATCGGAGCGGCGGATGTTTCGCCGTCACCGAACCCATGGCGGACATGGTTTGTGAGTTCAAGCGATTGCAAAATAGACCGATTACCAATGGCCAATGACTATTGACCTGAACCTAGATACCAAACCCGCCATTCGTTATTTTTCCGCCATTTATAAACTGTTCACCACCATTATTAAACCGTGATCCTTTCCGCACCATTGGATGGCTAGTTTTACTTTATCGACCTAACACACTAACATCTCCCTAAAATTAAAATCATGAGAAAATCATTCTTTTTTGTATCTGTAGCTGCCAGTTTGTTATTTGCAAGCTGTAAAGGGAAATCGGGCGGCGACCAGTCTACCCCGGAAGGCGTGGCGGAAATTATATTTAACAGTGCCAGAACAGGTGAATTCGCACCCTTGAAATCGCTATGCAATGATGCTGTGGATACCGATGGCGACAGCAAAAAAGTGTGCGAAGTGGCCACGGATAAAGAATCCCAGAAACAGTTTGTGGAGTATTTCAGCAGGGGAAAAGTAAATGGCGTAGCTTCTGTTGAAGGCGATAAAGCTGCCGTAAAAATATTTTTCGGCCCGGAGGGTACCAAAGAAGAAACCCTGAACATGGTGAAGAAAGACGACAAGTGGTACCTGGCAAGTTTCTAAGTCCAAAAACTTTTGCTGCCGACCTCACACGCTGCTTGCTACCTGACCGCTCTAACTCATAGCCACCCTTAATTAACCCTGCCCAACCCCTTCCCCGACATGCAGTCATTATCTTTGATTGTTGGAGGTATCGAGCGCAATCCTTTATGGGTTGCGTTTCGCTTTTCATTCTTATTTTACATCTTTAAATTTCCATACCTGCCAATTCAACATCCATGCACCGTTCCAGGTTTATCTATTTAGCTGCCGCGGATGCCGGAATTATCGCATCCTTTTTGCCCTGGGAAAACATTTCAGTACTTGGCACCGTGTCTGATAGCCATAGCGGCACCCAGATCGTAGAGCATGTGTTAGGCACAGTGGGTGTAGGCTGGATCTCAATGGCCTTGTTTGCCATAGCAGCGCTCACCTGTTTTACAGGCAGGAGGGCATTGCCGGTTGGTGGTTTTGCAAAATGGACACTGCTGCTAATGGGGCTTCTGGCTACCGTGGTTGGGGTGCATACCTATCAGGATATTGGTCAGAAATCAATTTTGAACCCATCAGATTCCGGTGGCCTTTCTTTTGAATCTTCAGCTGCTGTTGGCGTCTATATCGCTATTGCCGCCGGCGTTGCATTAATTTTTCTACCATTCCTGTTCAAAGCGAAACACTCAGAAAACGGTTCTTAAGTCCATCGCCCCTTAGGTTCCCGTGCACGCGCAGCGGAGAAAAAAGCCCCGCTAAAAGTAGCAGGGCTCATTATTAATTTCAGTTGTGGATTGGTATAACACCATCGTCCTCGTCCTCGTCATCCCACTCAAAATCATCGTCATCATCATCATCTTCGTAAGCGATGCTCTCGTACAGCTCCGCCTCATCTTCAGTCAGTTCGTCTACGATTTCCGCAATAGAGGCCGACTTCTTCTTCCAGACCAGTGTGTCGTCGCCGTCTTCCACTTCCAGGTAAATAGCATTCTTTGTTTCCATTAATACGTAAACCAGGTCTACCGCATCGTCTTCTTCTTCTTTAATGAGGTAGTACTTATCAGTTTCAAGATCATTGTAAGTTGCCATAGTTTAAAAATTTTAGTGCTGCAATTTAGTGGATTAGTTGAATAGTTTGCAGGTTGTTTCTTCACTCAATTCCGGATCACTGCATCACCAGGTAAACACCTTATTTCTTCACCTTTAACTGTATAGAACCGCTCTGGGTGTTATCGCTGCTGATGCGAACTTCAAAACGCTGACCACCGCTGGTGATGATCGCCAATGCAGTATTGGGCGGCGTTGTACCGAGGTTATCTGCAAACATCACCAATTCATTTTTATCACGGGTAGCATCCACCATTAGCTTTACAGACACTGCCTTTTCACTTAATGGCTGTTTGCTCATCACCTGCTGACCGTTGTAATACAGCGTAATGATATCCCCGTCGACATCGCCATTATCATAGACATCTACGGTAAATTCCGCTGAAGGCAGTTCCAATAATTTTTGTACATCCACTTTACGGCCGCCTACCAGTTGTGAAGCGGGTTTTGTAGCGGTAGTTTTTGGCTTTTCATCCGGGCGCAAAACCGCGGTTACTACGTTTTTATAATTTAGTAGGGTGTTCGCAGCATCCTGCACTTGTTTAGGAGTAAGCGCCTTTACATAATGCCCGAAATTCAGAAAGCGTTTCACATCTGTACCCGGATATTTGATCTCCAGTATTTCGTTTAACCAGGTGCCATTTTCCTTCATATCCACCTTATTTTGTTCCAACCACTGCTGCTTTACCTTATCCAGGTTCTCTTTCGAAGGCCCGTTTTTTTTGAGTGAGGCGATCTCGGCGTTCATGGCATACAACAACGTATCTATTTTCTCTGGTCCACATGGCAACGTAATCCGGAAGCTGTAGCTGTTATAAGGTATTTTCCGCAGGCTACCACTCATACCACCGCCATAGATGCCCTGGATCTTTTCCCTCAATTCTTCTATGATTCTGATATTAAGTATCTCCGTAATAGCATCGGCCTTCAGATCCATGTCTTCGCTAAATGGGATTTCACCGGTGTGGATCGCTACAATCTGGCTTTTATCGGCTTCGCCTTTATTAAAGTTTAGATTCACCACGCCCTTTACCGGCCGCACACCATTGTCTTTAAAGTTAAACTTTCTGCCACTGGCAGGCAGGCTGCCGATATAGGTTTCTACCAATGATTTTAATTTCTTTTCCTCGAAATTTCCTACAATGGCAAACTGCATTCCCGTAACATCACCAAAGCGTTCCATATAAATTGCAAGCGCCCGGTTTACGTCAATTTTTTCAAATATTTCTGGTTTTGGAGTTTCTGGCCCCCGCGGGTTATTGGAATAAAGGACTTTATTCAACGTGTCACTAAAAGCGGTTTGTGGGTTGGCCATCATAAAAGCCATCTGGGCTGTTGCCCGTTGCACCAGCGATTTATACAAGGCAGTGTCTAATCTCGGAGCGGTGGCATTGAGGTAGAGTAATTGGAACATGGTCTCGGCGTCCTTTACGCTGCTGCTCCCACCAAAGTTATCGGAGTTGGGCCCCATGCTGGCTGAGGCACCGGCCACCTTGCCAGCCAATACTTTTTGGAGATCTGTAGGGCTAAAATTACCAAGCCCCATGGTAGCTACCACGGTAGAGGCATACTCCGCATTATACTTATCGGCCAGGCTATAATTACCCAGGCCACCGGCACGTCGACCGCCGAGTAAAAGTTCATCGTTTTTAAAATCTGTTTTCTTAATGGTCACCTGTACGCCATTACTCAGCGTCCAGGTCTTGGTTTTCATAATCGGGTCTGTAGTCTCTTTCACCACTTTTCCTGGTTTGGGCAATTTGTCAAGAAGAGAGGCTGAGATGGCTTTTTCTTCATAGGCCTTTAAGCTCTTGTCGTTTACCACAGCTGTAACAGTAGCCAGCAATTCCTGCGCGTTTGGGAAACCCGCTGCGGACTTCTCAGATCCGGTCAGCGCCAGCATATAGTTTGGATCGGTTTGGAGGTCGTTGGCCATAGCATTCACTTCGTCCAGCGTAATGGCTGGCACCAGGGCCTGGTAATACTCAAACTCTTTTGCAATGCCCGGAATCGGCTCTTGTGAGAGAAAATTACGAATATACTCTTCGACATAGTTAGACGATTCGGTTTTATCCCGCTCCTTAAAGCCACTTTCAATGTTGGCCAGAACCGATTTTTTAGCACGGTCCAGTTCAGGTTGGGTAAAACCAAAGCGCTTAATGCGTTCCACTTCTGCCAGTGCCGCAGCAAGCGATTTTTTAGGGTCGCCGGTGCCGCTGGCAATGGTTGCGCCAAAGGACTCATAACCTCTTACCAATTCACCAAAATCTACACCTGCATACACAAATGGTGGGTTTTCCTTCTGCGTTAATTCTTCCAAACGCTGGTTGGCAATAGTTAAAAAAAGATTTTTTACAATGTCTTTCTTATACCCCCCAATGGTGGTTGATGGCGTGGAGACCCGCGGGCTATTCTGCAAAAACATAACATTTTGTGTGGCTTCCTTATCAGTAACCACAATGGCTTCGGTAGTGGTATAGGCCGGAATTTTTACATGATCCCTGGGCTTTTCATTAGCTGGGTTTGTAAGGGTTTCAAAATGTTTTTTCACCATTGCCTCGGCTTTAACCGGATCAATATCACCTACCACCAACACCGCCATCAGATCGGGACGGTACCAGTCTTTATAGAAACGGCGGATGGCATCCGGGTTAAAGGTTTTGATGATGCTGTCAAGGCCAATGGGCAAACGGTCGGCGTACTTACTGCCGGCAAAAAGCTTGGGATACAGCTTTTTAAACATCCGGTCCTGCGCACCTTTTCCCAGGCGGCTTTCTTCCAGAATAATTGCCCTTTCTCCATTGATATCTTCATCCAAATACGATACCTGGTGAGCCCAATCTTCCAGAACCTGGAAACCTTTTTCAAGATTATCAGGCTTGTCGGTAGGGATGGGCAAAATATAAATGGTTTCGTCGAAACTGGTGTTCGCATTCAGATCAGCTCCGAAGCCTACGCCTATTTTTTGAAGAAAGGAAACGATATCGTTTTTCTTGAAATTTTTAGTACCATTAAAGGCCATATGTTCGGCCATATGTGCGAGGCCCTGCTGGTCGGCGTCTTCCATAATAGAACCGGTATTCACTACCAATCGCAGCTCCACCTTTTGTTCCGGCTTTTTATTTTGCCGGATATAATAGGTTAGGCCATTCGGCAATTTCCCGATCTTCACTTTAGCATCCACGGGTATTGTTTCGCTTAGGTTAAGCTGGGCATGGGATACCACTGCCAGTGTGAATAGCAGCGCGATAAAAACAATGCGTTTCAAAAACTTCATTTGTAAGAATTTTGGCAAAAATAGGTTTACAGGCCTGCAGTAAACGGAATGTTTGTTAAATGGTTATAAAAGTATCGTCTTCGCCAACAAAGCCTGAATAGTAGTAATTTACCCCGAAAATAAAGATCGATATGAGTGATTCGATACCGTCTCTGGAAGTATGGCAACGCGGGCCTGTGGATGGAATATTACCTTTGTTGCAGCCAGTGGCACATACGCTGTTACAAGCAAGAGAAGAATTAGAACAACTATTAAAAACCTTTCCGGATTCCTTTCTTTGGGAACGACCAGGTGCGGTGGCTTCACCAGCCTTTCACCTGCAACATCTCTCGGGGGTATTGGACCGGGTTTTCACATACGCCCGGGGAGAAACATTGACTGAAATTCAAATGCAGGAACTGAGGGCGGAGGATATCAGCCACCAACCCGGCCTAACGATCAGCGGACTTGCAAATCGTTTTAGTGGTCAGGTAGAAAAGGCCCTGGATCAATTGAAAATAACGGATGAGAATACCCTTACTGCTTTCCGTGGGGTCGGGCGAAAACAGCTGCCATCAACAGTGCTTGGACTTTTATTTCACGGTGCAGAACATACTATGCGGCACCTCGGCCAGTTGCATGTAACTATAAAAGTGCTGGTAAACAAATAAATGCCAGCGATGGCGAAAATCCTGGCAGGCGCCGACCTTTGTTAAAGACAATTCGTAGCGATGCAGATTACCTGCAATCCTAACAAAATCCAGCTTGTATTTATTATCGGTATCCGCTGATGATAATCATCGGGAAAAACTCCGGCCGATAATTTGTCCCGCAGTAAAAAATCCCTACTTTCCCTGTTGACTGAAAATTACCCGGCAGAAAATTGATGACAGGTTATTTTGGACAGCAGTAGTTTTATTTAATGCCTGTGTGCGCGCTAATCTGATATCCTCGAAATTCTGGTTCAGCGAAACCACCAAAACCCAACAGCTATGCAAATTATCGAGATCAAAGTATTACGCGGACCTAACTACTGGAGTGTAAGGCGCAACAAACTGATACAGTTAAAACTGGATCTGGAGGACCTGGAGCAAAAACCAACCAACATGATACCGGGCTTTCGCGACCGCCTCGAAAAAATGTTTCCCAGCATGATCGAGCATCGCTGCAGTGAAGCTGTGCGCGGCGGTTTCTTTATGCGCATCGGGGAAGGCACCTGGATGGGTCATGTGATAGAACATATTGCCCTTGAAATGCAAACCCTGGCCGGCATGGATACCGGCTTCGGTCGTACCCGCGGTACCGGGAAGGATGGCGAATATTACGTAGTTTTTTCATACATGGAGGAGGATGCCGGCGTATATGCAGCGAAAGCGGCAACCCGGGTGGCGCAGGCACTGGTAGATAACAGCCCGTATAATCTTGATGAGGATATCCAGCAGCTACGGGAAATAAGGGAAGATACCCGGCTTGGGCCTTCTACGGGTTGCATTGTGGAAGAAGCTGCTAAACGCGGAATTCCATTTATCCGGCTCAATAAACAGTCGCTGGTGCAGCTGGGTTATGGGGTGCATCAAAAGCGAATCAGGGCTACCATTGCTTCTACCACAAGTAATATTGCGGTGGATATTGCCTGCGACAAAGAAGAAACAAAAAACCTGCTCGGTGATGCTGAAATACCGGTACCAAGAGGCACCGTGATCCGCACGGAAGCTAGCCTGCAGGAAGCAATTGACAAGTATGGCTATCCACTGGTAATAAAGCCCATCGACGGAAACCATGGCAAGGGAAATACCACTAATATAACTACCTGGGAGCAGGCTGTAAAGGCCCTGGATGCCGCTAAAGTGTATGGACGCAGCGTGATCGTAGAACGTTTTATTACCGGCTTTGATTTCAGGATACTGGTGATCAACAATAAATTTATTTGTGCGGCATTGCGTACGCCGGCGGCTGTAACCGGCGATGGCGAACATACCATACAATGGTTGCTGGATGAAACCAATAAAGACCCGCGGCGTGGCTACGGCCACGAAAAAGTGCTGACTCAAATTACGGTAGACGGCAGCACGATGAAGATGCTGGAAGAAGTGGGCTACACTTTGGAGACCGTTCCAGTTAAAGGTGAACTGGTATTTCTGAAAACAACGGCTAACCTCAGCACCGGCGGCACCAGCACCGATGTTACTGACGAAGTGCATCCCGCCAATATATTTATGTGCGAACGCATTTCCAAGATTATCGGGCTGGATATCTGCGGCATCGATATTATGGCCAAAGACCTGCGTACCCCGGTAACCGAAAATGGCGGCGCTATCCTGGAAGTGAATGCGGCACCAGGTTTCCGCATGCATATTGACCCAAGCGAAGGCCTGGGCCGCAACGTGGCCGAGCCGGTGATTGACATGCTGTTCCCGCTAGGCAGTGCGGGCCGCATACCAATCATTGCCATCACGGGCACTAACGGAAAAACAACCACCACCAGGCTCACCGCGCATATTGCGAAGACGGCTGGTTATAAAGTAGGCTTTACTACCAGCGATGGCGTGTATATCCAAAACCAGATGCTGATGAAAGGCGATTGTACCGGGCCCCTCTCCTCGCTGTTTGTATTGAAAGACCCGACGGTAGATTTCGCCGTTCTGGAATGTGCCCGGGGCGGGATTTTAAAGAATGGTCTTGCCTTCCAGAACTGCGATGTGGCGATTGTAACCAATGTAAGCGCGGATCATATAGGTCTCGGTGGTATCGACGACCTGGAATCGATGGCCAAGGTGAAAGCGGTGGTTCCAGAAACTGTTTTTAAACATGGCTATGCCATTCTGAATGCCGATGACGACCTGGTGTATAACATGCGCATTGGTCTGGATTGCAATGTGGCATTTTTTAGCATGGATGAAAGCAACCCGCGCATCAAAGCACATTGCGCAGAAGGCGGCTACGCTGCGGTTTATGAAAATGGCTATATCACCATCATGAAAGGGACCTGGAAAATCAGGATCGAAAAAGTGACCGAGATCCCTGTTACCTATGGCGGTAAGGCCTTACACAATGTGATGAACTGTCTGCCTGCAGTGTTGGGTAGTTACCTCTACCGCAAAATAAAAATTGAAGACATCAAGCTGGCGCTGCAAACCTTTGTTCCAACGGCAGCTCAAACACCTGGCAGGCTGAACCTGTTCCAGTTTAAGCATTTTCAGTTTTTGGTGGATTTTGCCCACAACCCTGCGGGCCTCAACCTGCTCTGTGATTTTTTAAGTAAAATGGAAGGCAACCCCAAAGTGGGCATCATCAGTGGCACTGGCGACAGGCGTGATGACGACATCAAAGAACTCGGCCGGATCAGCGGCAAGGCTTTTGACGAGATCATAATCCGCCAGGATAAAAACCTTCGTGGCCGTACGGCTGAGGAAATTGTAAACTTGCTGGTAGAAGGTATTAACGAAACCAAAAGCACCGATATTCCGGTTACTATTATTTACCGGGAAAAAGAGGCCATTATGCATGCCTACAATACTGCCAAGCCCGGAAGCCTTATCACTATTATGTGCGATGTGGTGGCAGAGGCACTGGATTTGATTAAGAAGCTGAAGGAAGATGAGGATGGATTGTAGGAAAAGTGGTGTCACGTTTTTGTAAGTTTTAGAGAATTCGGTGACCTCTTCCGTAACCCGGGTCACCAAAATCACCGGAAACAGAATAAAGAAAACACAACAAAATTGGGTTACCAGCTGAGAAATATTAGCGTAAGAACCCACTATGCAGATGGAACTGATGTATCGCAAGCAACTATACTTTACCGATAACCATACACTTTCAGAAAGGGTTTACTACCGGCTGCAACAAAAAGATATATACGGAACCTGTAAAGTGTATAATATTATTTCATAGGTAAGCAATACTGCCGGATATGAATTTAAAGTCTTACTAAAACCCACCTCCGACTTTGTTGCGATCCGATTTACTAGTGCCATATTGAAACAGGATAGGGATGTAAAATTTCTGATGCCACTTGAAAACCCGTTTACCAGTCGGGACCGTTGGCGTCGGTCTTTGCTACTGCAAGTTTCAGCCTGTATTCAACGCCGTAGGCGGCATATAGCGGTGTGTTTACGAGCAGGGATTCTGCTATCTGCTTAACAATGGGTACACTAACCTCGCATCAGTCATCCACTCGCAGCCACTTTGTTTGTTTATCCTACATTCACAGCTTAAAACAATTACCCGTATGAAATTCTTAGCTGCACTTCAAATAGAATCTATCAACCCCGGTATTTCCACAGGCCAGAATTGGGTGGATGGCAGTGAAACCCCAATCGATTCTTTCAGCCCGGTAGATGGCAAAATGATTGGCACTGTAAAATCCACCAGCCGCGCCGAATATGATGCTACCATTACTATCGCCCGGGCAGCATTTGCAGAATGGCGGGAATGGCCGGCGCCAAAGCGTGGCGAAGTAGTGCGGCAGTTTGGCGAAGCGCTGCGGAAATATAAAGAACCGCTGGGCAAGCTGGTGAGCTACGAAATGGGCAAGAGCCTCCAGGAAGGATATGGCGAAGTGCAGGAGATGATCGATATCTGCGATTTTGCCGTAGGCCTCAGCAGACAGCTATACGGCCTCACCATGCACAGCGAACGACCAGGCCATCGCATGTATGAGCAATACCATCCACTCGGGGTAGTTGGCGTCATATCGGCTTTCAATTTCCCCGTAGCAGTATGGAGCTGGAACACGGCGCTGGGCTGGGTTTGCGGCGATGTGACAGTTTGGAAACCCAGTGAAAAGACGCCTCTATGCGGCCTAGCCTGCCAGAAGATCATCGCGGAAGTTTTTAAAGCGAATAATGTGCCAGAGGGCGTAAGCTGCCTGGTACAAGGCGGCCGCGACGTAGGCGAATGGATAAGTAACGACACCCGCATACCACTGGTGAGCGCTACCGGAAGCACCCGTATGGGCAAGGCCGTAGGCGCCGCAGTAGGCAGTCGCCTGGGTCGTAGCCTGCTGGAGCTGGGTGGCAACAATGCCATCATTATTTCAAAGGAAGCAGATCTTGATATGAGCCTGATCGGAGCGTTGTTTGGTGCCGTAGGTACCGCTGGTCAGCGCTGCACGAGCACCCGGCGGCTGATTATTCATGAAGATGTGTATGAGGCTTTTAAAAACAAGTTGGTAAAAGCCTATGGTCAGCTTCGCATCGGGGATCCGCTCGATCAGCACAACCATGTAGGCCCTTTAATTGATTTGGATGCAGTGGCCCTGTATCTGAAATCGATCGAGGCCTGCAAAGCAGAAGGTGGCAGTTTCGTCGTGGAGGGGGGCGTGGTAGCAGGTTTTGAAAGTGGCTGCTATGTAAAACCCTGCATCGCCGAAGTGAAAAATCATTTCAGCATTGTGCAGCATGAAACCTTCGCTCCGATCTTATACCTCATAAAATACAAAACCCTTGCGGAAGCGATTGCATTGCAAAATGGCGTACCGCAGGGATTGTCGTCCGCCATCATGACGCTGAACCTGCGGGAAGCCGAGCAGTTCCTTTCGCAGGCTGGGAGCGATTGCGGCATTGCAAACGTAAATATCGGTACCAGCGGTGCCGAAATTGGAGGTGCTTTTGGTGGTGAGAAAGAAACTGGCGGCGGCAGAGAGAGTGGCAGCGATGCCTGGAAAGTGTATATGCGTCGCCAGACCAATACGATTAATTACGGTGATAGCCTGCCGCTGGCACAGGGGATTAAGTTTGATTTATAGCCCCTGTTTTTTATTTTCTCAGATTATTATTATGCAGGCATTTGCATGTGAAAATATACTGAATCCCCGGAATGCGTCCGGCGATTCAGTATATGGCGGCTGGTTTTGCGATTCCCTTAAGTATCCTTCTTTTTACGACAATATAAAACACCGCTAGCAACACCAACACCACAGCCGCAAATATATATTGCACGATCGCTTCCTTTTTCCAAAGCAATAATACACCAACACTTATTGCTGCCTGCACTATCGTATAGAGACCGCTTACTGCCAGGTGAGGCCATCTCTTTTCATTGGCCAGATATTGAAATAAATGCTGCCGGTGGGCTTTAAAAATATTTTCTCTTTTGCTCAGCCGGTGAATAATTGTGAGTACAGTATCCACTCCATACACTGCAAACAGCAGGATAAAGAAAATACTGCCGACGTTATGAATTACACAGGTGATTAAAAACAACAGACTATACGCGATGCTTACGCTGCCCACATCACCAGCAAAACACTTCGCTTTTTTTCTACAATTAAAAAAAGAAAAGACCAGGTTGGCAAGGGCAAGGCAAATAACCAGGCTTTCATTAAATACTTTCAGTTCCAGGTTGAGCAGGTATAGGGCGGCCAATACCGTAAAAGAATATGCGCTGGTGATCCCGTTGATGCCATCCATAAAATTATAGGCATTGATAATGCCAATACATAATACGAATGCCAGGAGCCACCAATACCAGGGATACACAAAAAGATTTAGTTGGTACATGAGTAGGGCCACAGCGGCAAAATGAATAAAGACCCTCAGCTTATTGCTTTGCGGCGTGATGTCATCGGCAAAGCTGATGCTGGTTATCGCAGCCAGGCCGATCATGAAAAAAGGATATTGCAAACGGTTGGTAAGAAAAAACACCAGTACCCCTACGGAAAAAATGATGCCGCCGCCGCGAATAGTGATCCGGGTATGGCTACTTCTTTCATTGGGCTTATCAATAATATTAAACCGGTCGGCGATGCTGAAGTAGAGCAACTCCGCGATGAACAGTCCGACCAAAATTAAAAAATACCACATAGACTAAACAATTCTAAAAGCTTCCAATACGGGTTGAGGTTTCCAGCCAAAAGCTTTACGGGCATGGCTATCGTCGAAAGTAAGTGTGGCGGTAATTTTTTGTAATTTATTTGAATTGATAGGCGCTTTATTGCCAAGCAGGTTCCCCGCCCAGCCCATCATGGTAGCCAGCCAGCCGGGGATGTTTTTCGGTGAAGATTTACCCAGTTGTTGGGCAATAATTGCAGCCAGTTCTGCAAATGAAGGATGGTAACCATCAGTTAGATTATAGGTCCCTCCTGAACCTGCTATAACGGGGATCCATACAGCAATATCGCTCGCCATTACCACGCTTTTCTTAGCGTGGCCACCACTGATATTAAAATATTTACCGTCTTGTAGGCCGGTGATCATGGCCCCGAGGTTTCCTGGCGGCCGGCTGCCAGCTATCAATGGCAGCCGCAGGGTGCTCAGCAAAACCCCGTGTTCCAGACACCAATGCTGCAGGAATTCTTCTGCCGCTATTTTGCTTTTCGCATAAGGGGTGTTGCCGTTGAGTACCGCCTTTTCACTAATGTTTTCTCCGGCGTCTACCCCGTAAACGGCAACGGTACTGATGAAAACGAACGCTTTTGGCTTAACTGGCAAAGCCTCCAGCCCCTTGCAAAGGTTAACGGTACCCTGATAGTTCACATCAAAAAAATCTTGCTTTTCAGCTTCGGTCTTCGGAACGATATGAGCCTTTCCTGCAGCATGTACCACTACCTCCACCTGTGTATTGATCTTGGGTATGCCGGTTGAGAGATTACAAACGATATCAGCTGCTGCAGATCTGCCAAGCGTCACAACGCGGTCGCCATCCGAAGCCAAATGTTCTGCCAGGTATTTACCTAAAAAACCGGAAGCGCCGGTAAGCAGATAAGCTGAGTGCATGGAATGTATTTTTGTTGATTGACCGTAAAGTTGGAGTGCGACGTAGTGAAGGCCATCATCAAACAGCTGCCTTGTTTTCAAAAATAGCTACAAACTGCGAGGCGAGTATGCTCACATCATGTTTCTGCAACAGGTAATCATGACCACTGGCGCCCATTTCATCACGCTCCTGCTGCGACATGTGAAATAACCTAAGTATGCCGTCTTTGATGGCTTTGGGATCTTCAGGTGCAACCCGCAGACCACAGCCACACATTTTTACCGGATCATTGTTCTCTACATAAGAAGCCAGGATGGGTTTGGATGCCAGCATGTAATCGAAGAATTTATTGGCGGCAGCGCCATAACAATACAACGATAAATTACGGCTGGAAATAAAGCCAATATCGAACTTTTTAATGATGCCCTGTACGTGTTTGCGCGGCACTTTTGCCAGGAAACTCACATTCTCCAACCCAACTGCCTGCTTCATTAACGCTTCCTTGAGATACCCGTCGCCGATTAACACAAAATGGATTTCGGGGTTATCGCTCAACAACTTTGCGGCATCAATAAAATATTCCATGGCATTGGCAAGGCCCAGTGTTCCCGCATAGCCAACAATGAATTTGTTTTTGGGAATCAATTTAACAAGCGCCTGGTCTACAAATTCGGTTTGCAAGACTTCCTGGTTAATCCCGTTGGGGATATGAAATAGTTTACCCGGATCGCCTGAAATGGTATTAATATAGTGTTCCGGATTAGGCATTAAAGTGACGATTTTGTCGGAGTGCCTGTAGGCAAACTTCTCGAACCAACCCAACATCAGGATCATTGGATTCCATGACGAGTAGCCGCCAAGATACTGCGGTGTAAGCGGCCACAGGTCGCGCACTTCGAACATCAGCATGCTCGCCTTAAGTTTTTTCTTTAGGCGCCTTGCTGGCAGTATCGGAAAAATAGGCATGGAAGACACTATGATGATATCCGGTTTCATCAATTTGTCTACCGGCAAATGATAAATACGAAAAGCGAAAATGAGCATACTCCAAAATCGCATCAGGCTCATGGGTCTGTAGGTTGGCGACTTTACCCAACAAAATGTGATGCCATCTTTTTCTTCCAGTGTGTACAACCCATCTGTTTCAGGAAATTTATTGAACACATGGTTAAAAGAGCCTGAGATAATCTTAACCTGGTAGCCGAGCTTCCTCCAGTATTGACCCAAATAATAATGCCGCTCGCCCCATCCCGATTCGGGTGTGCCAGCAAATTGATTAATAATCCAGATTACTTTACCGGTTTGGTCCATCGTTGTGTGGTTTGGTTGCGGGCTGTGGTGAAAGCTTATGCTATTTTGGTTACCTGGCCATTCTCTAGCTTATATCTTTCGCCACTTTCCGGGCAGGTAGCGATACTGTTTTCATCAAATGCAAGACGATGTCCATATTCGCTCATCCAGCCTAATTGTTTTGCAGGATTGCCTACCACTAACGCATAATCGGGGACATGTTTGGTAATAACAGCGCCAGCCCCTAAGAAAGAGAACTTGCCTATATCGTGACCGCAAACTACCGTTACATTAGCACCGATAGAAGCACCTTTTCCCACATGGGTTTTTAGATATTGGCCGCGACGGTTTACCGCACTGCGGGGGTTGGTGATATTGGTAAAAGTAACGCCAGGTCCGCAAAACACATCGTCGGCTATATACACTTCAGCACAAATGAGCACATTCGCCTGTACCTTAAAATTATTGCCGATTACGGCGCCATCAGCCACTACTATATTTTGTCCAAAACTGCATTTCTCGCCAATTACAGCACTCGGCATAATATGACAGAAATGCCAGATTTTAGTTCCTTTTCCAATTTGTGCGCCCTCATCAATGACTGCGGTGGGGTGCGCGTAATATTCCTTTTCCGTTTCCATGTTAAAAATAAATTTATGATTTTTTAAGTTGATAAATACGTTCAATAATGTCTACCACTTTCATTCCTTCAAGTGCATTGGTGCTGATCTGCTCCGTTCCGTTAAGCGTTTTCACCACATTTTCTATTACATAGTGGTGATTGGCTGCGCTTCCTTTAAATGGCCCATAGTCGTTGGGGGGATTGGTTGGGGGCAATTCGGGCATCACATAATCCTTAATATGGCAGTATTCCACTTCGTTCATATACTGTCCGCCAATTTTAAAACTACCGTTAGTACCAATTACCGTGATGCTACTTTCCTGGTTTTTGTCCCACACTGCGGTGCTGTAATTAAGGCTGCCGAAACCGCCCCTGATAAAATCAAATTGTATCAGTCCGGTATCTTCAAACTCAATAGAATGCTTATGGGTGAAATTGGAGAACCTGCCCTGGATATTGGCGATATCGCCAAAAACCCAGTACATAATGTCTACAAAATGACTGAACTGTGTATGCAGTGTACCGCCGTCCAGCTTAAGCGTACCACGCCAGCCGCCAGGTTCGTAATATCGATCGTCTCGGTTCCAGTAGCAATTAATCTGCACATTCACCACATCCCCTATTTTGCCATGGCTTACCACTTCCTTCATCCATTTTACAGGGGGACTATAACGGTTCTGTTTTACCACAAACACCTGCTGGCTAAATTGCAAAGCAGTAAAAATAATCTCTTCACATTCGGCCCTATTAATGCCCATCGGCTTTTCCAAAACTACATGGTTGTGATTTCGTAAGGCCGCCAAAGCATGTCTACAATGAAAACCATTTGGCGATGCCACATTAACCACGTCAGTTTTAATGCCTGCTGCAATATATGCCTCCATAGATGAGAAGTAAGGAACCCCCGCAGGATAAAGTTCATGCTGCTGCACATTAGGGTTAACATCGATAATAGCTACTAACCGGCAGTCGGGGTGTTGGTTGATAATGGTAGCATGGCGACGGCCAATATGGCCAAAACCTACCACCGCAAAATCAATAGTTGTGTTCATAAGCTTCTAAAATAGTTCTATATATTGGTTGGCAAGGGTACTCCATGCCAGCCGGGTTAGCAAAAAATCTTTACCGCGTTTACCCATGGAAACTAATTCGTCTTTTGAATAACTCTTCATTACCAGCAAAGCCGTGTTGAAGGCTTCCACATCGTCGGCCGGAACGGTAAGTCCGCATTGGCTGTCTTCTACAATGCTTTTGTAACCCGAAAATGACATTAGCACCGGCCTGGATGCATACATATAATCCACCAGCTTTTGAGGCGAAATGCCAAACCTAAAAGCATTTTCAGGTAAAAAGAAATTAGTTACCACATCGCAATGCGATAAAAAATCCTGTACCTCCGATTTTGGAATCCTTGGTATAAAAGTAATATTGCTTAAATCTTTAGCGCTTTCCATCAGGGCTGCCTTGTAAGTACCGTCACCCAACACCAAAAAATGAATATCAGGATTGGAAACCTGGAGCACTCTGGCACATCTCAGCATCATATCCAGGTTATATGCCAATACAATATTGCCAATATACCCGACAATAAACTTGTTTTTGGGTATATACTTTTGTTTGAATTCCGGTAATAGCATTTCTTGTTTGCTCATAAATGCCGGGTCAAAACCTTGTGGAATATAACAAAACTTAAAAGGCTTTTTAATACTCTCACTTACATGCTGTTTAAGATTGGGAATGGGCGAAGTAATAACGTCGGCATTGCGATAGCCAAATTTTTCTACCATCCGCATCAGCATGATTAATGGATTATTCTTACTGAAGCCTGTTACAGAGACGGCAGACAAAGGCCAGATATCTCTGATCTCGAAAAAAAACCTTGATTTGTAGATAAGCTTTGCCAAATAACCGTTTAGCACCGTTATTAGCGATAGTGAAGAAACAATAATAATGTCGGGCTTTTCAATACGTCCCTTTCTAAACAATATAAGGTTTAGCAACCGCCACTCAAATACCAGCCACGATAGTACCCTTTTGAAGGATACAGAAGAATCTATATATATACCTCTTAAAAAAACTGCGTCCCCTTGCCCCACTTTATGCACGTGGACCCGTTCAATCTGCCTGGGCATTTCTTTTGTAAGATGATTGGTAGACGACGTAATGACATAGCTTTTAAAACCTCTTTTTTCAAACTCGTCGCTTAAAAAAAATAGCCTTCCCTGTGCTCCCAACCTCGGCGGCAACGCATATTTCGAGATACACCAAACGACTTTTTGCTTCATACTTTTTCGTGCAATTTTCCTTTTACCCAGTTAATTGAATGTAGCTGGTCAGTTGTATTTTTATTCGTTTACGGTTTAATTACCAATAAGCAGCTCGTGTTAAACTGTTTTAGTTACCCTTGCCGGGTTTCCCATTACGGTTTCGCCTTCATTTACATGTTTAAAAACCATAGAACCCATACCAACCCTGGCCCTATCCCCAACATTTACTTTATTAAGAATAGCCGCACAGGGTGCTATCCATACATCGTTCCCTATTTGGCAACTACCAGCTATCATGGCTTTTGCTATTACCAGTGTATCGGTACCTATCTGCACATTGTGTGCAATGTGAACCATATTATCAATCCGGCTCCAGGCACCAATAACGGTTGCACCCAAAGTGCCCCGATCTATACATACATGATTGCCAATATCTACCTGTTCATGTACATGCACATAGCCAATGTGCGGTATTTGTACATAATGCCCCGCTTCATCTTTCTCGTACCCAAAGCCATCGCTGCCAATACTACAATGGGTACCAATAGTGGTACCATCGTCTATTATAGTATTACTGCTAACAACCGTGTGGTGACCTATAGATATATTTTTGCCAACAATACAGCCATCTTCAATGACTGCATATGCACCTACACAACAATCATTGCCCAACACCACATTTCTGTGTATTATAGCAGTGACATGAATGCCCACAGCCTGTTGCTTTTTATAGAATGCCTCCAGCACCTGCCTGAATGCGGCCCTTGCGTTCCGAACAACTACAATAGTTATGTTCTTATTTTCAGTAAGCTCTAAGGTTGCTTCACACAAAATAATTCCTGCTTTTACATTACTTATCAGACTATTTTTTGCAGCTGTTATCCACATTAATACACCGTCGTCTGTATTATCAATATCAAAAGGAATGACCCGGGTAAACGAAACTTCTTCGTTACCGATAACCTCCAGAGGGTTAACAACCTTTTTTAGATCAGTAATTGTGTGCATAATAATGTAAAACGGTACAGAAACCAGTTCGCTAAAAGATTAGGTAGTGTGTTGGAGCGTAAAGCAGCTAAAAATGGAGAACAGCTTTGTAAGTTAATCCGTAGGGTGTGAAAACCCACTCAAAAAAACTTTGTCAAATGGCAATTACATCACCCACCTTACCACTTCGAAAGCTTCGGCATAAGCCGAACCTATCTGTACGCCCCGGGTACGGGCCAGGGCAAAAATAAATTCCCGGTTCATGTAACCCCTGAATTTTTGTGATACATACTCTTCACAGGCTTCCAGCTTTTTTTCTACATGCCGGGCCTCCAATTTCATAAAGCATTGCGTATTAAACTGAAGGTTGTTCCAAATAAGTTCGTACCCCAGCATAGTAGTTTGCTTAAAAGCCCTTAATCCTTCGGTAGCTATAGTGGTATGATCCTGATGGATGTCGCGTAAGCAGGGCATCAGCACCAAATCGGGTACTATTTCCTTTTTAAGACGCACCAAAATATCTAAAATCTCCTGCCGTACATAATTAAGCTTTCTTACGGGATGATTAAATATATGAAGGTTTTCAGCCGGTATACCCAATTTTAAAGTAGCATTTTTCACTTCTGTTCTGGTTTGGTCTATGGGCAAACCCAGTTCTGCCAAACTCTCTTCCCCGGTGCTAAAAGCTGCATAATGTACTTCTACGCCCTGCTCCAGTAATTTAACTATAGTGCCACCCGCTCCTAATTCGCCATCGTCGGTGTGAGGTGCCAATACAAGGCATTTGGAAATTCCGTTAAACATGTGTGTTAAGATTTAGATAGCTGCAAATATAGTCTGTGATGGTTTTGGCAGAAGTGCCATCTCCATAAAGCTGTATACCAAAATCGGGGGTTGCCGAAAGCATCACTTGGTATTGGTTCCAAATTTCGTCTTCGTTAAGCGATGTACAGGTTACAAAGCCGTTTTCTACCAGTTCTACCCAAGGGGTAAATGGGTGTAAAAACAAACATTTTTTACCCATTAGGTAGGCTTCCTTTTGAAGGCCTCCACTGTCGCTTATTACGTTCTGGCAGGTATCTAGTAAAAAAAGCATGGAGAAATAACCCTGCGGTTCAATAAGGGTTACGTTATCACTCAAAATCAAATTCAACTCGGCCAATTTCTTTTTGGTGCGTGGGTGAACGGGAAAAATAACCCTGGTGGTAGCTGCTATTTTATTAATGGCATTTACCACCTTCGGCAGGTTTTGTTCTTTAGTGCTATTATCGCGGTGGCAGGTGAGCAGCACAAATGGTTGGTTACCGATTATAGCTTCCAAATTGGGAAAAGTTTGCTGCCGCATTTTTTGTCGGTAATAGAATACTGTGTCACACATAATATCGCCGGTGCGCACGATGGCTATTCCATATTGTTCGAAACCTTCTTTTTTTAAATTATCGATTGAAGTTTGGGTAGGGCAAAATAGAATATCGCTCAGGCGGTCGGCTACAAGGCGATTTACCTCTTCAGGAATCGTGTTATCAAAAAAACGAAGACCCGATTCAACATGGGCTATTTTGAAATTAAGCTTTCGGGCTGCTATTACGCCGGCCAAAGTAGAATTCGTGTCTCCGTAAAGTAGCACCAGATCAGGATTTTCGGCCATGAGCACTTTTTCTATTTCTATCAACATATTGCCTGTCATGGCACCATGGGTCATCGAGTTGATGTTGAACTGGAAATGCGGCTCAGGAATTTCCATTTCCTCGAAAAACACTTTGCTCATGCTGTCGTCGAAATGCTGGCCGGTATGGATGATCTTTTCTTCAAGTTCGGGATGTTTCAGTATTTCCCTGGATAAAGCTGCTGCTTTTACAAATTGTGGTCGTGCACCCACTACCGTCAAAATCTTTTTTCGTATACGCATGTCGGAATGATATCCTTATTAAGATGAATTAAAGGATAGAATTTGGATAATCTGCAAGATTAAGGGTTTTAGGTTTTTAAATGAAAGATTGGCTGTTTGATACCCAAACATTTTCATGTAGGTTTACGGCCTTTATTAAAACAAGACAAAGCTATGACCGAGCAGGAAAAATTAGTGGATGCTTTCGCAGATGCACTAATGATCGACAAAGAACAAGTAACCGGGGATCTCAAATATCAATCTATCCCTAACTGGGATTCTATTTCGCACATGATACTAATTACTAACCTTGAAGCCGCTTTCGATATCAGCCTAAGCACCGACGACGTGATTGCCATGAGCAGTGTAGCTATCGCCAAAGAGATTATAAGTAAACACGGACCCAGTTTTTCCTGATTACCATGACCGAAACTCCCCCAATTGCGCTTATTACCGGTGCCTCGCGTGGGCTGGGCAAGGCTATTGCGACCGAACTGGCTGGCAAAGGCTATAGCCTTGTACTAGTGGCTCGGAATGAAGCACTACTGAAACAACTAGCTGATGAACTGGCGTTGGCCCATGGCAGTAAAAGTTACATTTTCAGTACCGATCTGAAAGAACCGGATGCCGCCACCAAACTCTTTACCTTTCTAAAAGATAATAATGTGATGATCGACACCCTCATCAATAATGCTGGCATTATGCAAAACGCCACGCTGATGATGACCACTGAGGAGATCATCGACGACCAGTTAGCCATCAACCTTCGTACAGTATTGACAATGAGTAGGGCAGCGGTAAAGCATTTTGTTCGAAAAAGAAAAGGCTGTATTATCAATATGAGTTCAATCGTTGGGGTAAACGGCGGCATTGGCCAGGCAGTGTATTCGGCCACTAAAAGTGCTTTGGTTGGCTTAACCTATACCCTGTCGAAAGAATTGGGACCGCTCGGAATCCGTGTAAATGCCATCGCTCCCGGCTATATGATGACCGATATGACAGCGCAATACGACGAAGCGCATAATGAAAAAATGCGGATGAATACCTCGCTTCGCAAACTCGGCAGCGCTGTAGACGTAGCCAAACTGGCCAGCTTTTTATGCAGTAGCGATGCCAGCTTTATCACCGGGCAAGTCATTGGCGTTGATGGCGGTTTGCTGATATAACATACCGCAAAAATTAAATTGTCACGAATATCACGAATGAATGTTTAGGTGATGGTGCGGCGTTGAATTGATAGTTCGTTTTCGCCGGTTAACATCAAACTACTGTTTCCCAGCCGTGTTTATATCGTGGCAAACATCTTTACAGTATGAAAAGCAATTCTGATTTTATTCAACGGGTTTCTCAAAACCAGCACTTCAAAATAATTGATGCAGTTACAGGCAACGCCTATCTATGGACAGATATTACAAACGCCGCCACCCTGCCCGATTTGACGGGAATGCTGGCATTTTTATACCTCGACAATTCCATTAATTCTATCATCGCTTTTTTTCAATTCTACTCCATCGGCGCTGCGCTCGTCCTGTTACCTAAAAATTTGCAACCAGCACGGAAAACAGTATTAGAAACAAACTACTCCCCTGCCATAATTTTTGATGAATCGAGAACAGATATCGAAAACAGCACTGCAACCTCAAGTGGTATTCTCTCCTGGTTCACATCAGACATCAGACATCGGCTTTCGATAAATAAGGATATCAGGATACTACTCAGCACCAGCGGCACCACAGGTTCGCCGAAATTGGTGAAGCTGAGCGAGGAAAATATAGTTGCAAATGCCGATTCTATTATTGGATACTTACCATTAAATCCGAATGATATCACTCCCTTAAACCTACCCATCTATTACAGCTACGGCCTTAGCGTGCTTACCACCCATTCACTGGCAGGAGGCACCATGGTTTGTGGGCTGGCAGATATGATCCAACGCGAATTTTGGCAACAGTGGGATTTATATGGATTTACCTCGCTTGCCGGCGTTCCGTTTAGCTATGAAATGCTCAACCGGCTCGGTTTTTTCAAAAAAGACCTGCCATCGCTTCGCTACTTTACCCAGGCCGGTGGCAGGCTTAATGCAGACCTGGTAGTTAAAGCGGCTACTTTTGCCGCAGATACCAAAAAATTATTTTTTGTGATGTACGGGCAAACGGAAGCCACCGCACGTATGAGCTACCTGCCACCAACAGAAACATTGGATAACCCAACAAGCATCGGAATTGCAATATCCGGCGGTCAATTTTCACTTGACACCAGCACCGGTGAACTACTCTACAGCGGTAAAAACGTTTTTGGCGGCTACGCCGAAACGGCAACCGACCTGGCTTACTACGAACCGGCAGCAGTGCTGAGAACCGGCGACGTCGCCCGGATAGATGAAAAAGGTTACGTTTATATTACGGGGCGGTTAAAACGTTTCATCAAACTTTTTGGGAATCGCATCAGTTTAGATGAAATCGAAGAGATCATCAAGAATCGATTTGGGCTACAGCCCATCGCCTGCATCGGCGCGGGAGATAAATTTTTATTGGTCTCTCATACAGATTCGTCCGTGGATGAAAAGGCCATCTCTGCCTTTTTGTTTGCCGAATTCGGCATCCATCCAACCGTTATCAGGTGGAACGCTTTGGCAGGCTTACCTTTAACTGCTAACGGTAAAATAGATTACCAGCAAATACAGAAAGACTATGACGGCAGACAAGCTGTTTGAAATACCCCCATTTTCACTGAACAAGGCGGAGAAAACCGGCATGATATTACCGATGCTGGACCAATTGATGCAACACCACCTGCAACATTGTCCGCCATTTCAGCAATACGTAGCGGCAGCCGGATTTAGGGTATCTGATTATTCTTCTATCGATGAAATTCCTTTTTTACCAGTTAGTGTTTTCAAAAATCACCAGTTAAAAAGTATCGCAGAACCTGATGTTTTTAAAATGCTGACCAGTAGCGGTACAACCGGCCAGGTTCCCAGCAAAATATTTTTAGATAAGGACACGGCTAATGTACAAACTAAAGCCCTCGCCCATATTGTCACTTCCGTTATTGGACAGGACCGGTTGCCAATGCTCATTATCGACAGCAAAAGCGTGTTGCGCGACCGGGCTAGTTTTTCGGCACGTGGGGCTGGTATATTGGGTCTGTCGGTATTTGGTAAGCAACATACCTACCTGTTGGATGACAACTACGAATTGAATATGTCAGAGGTTGAAAAATTCCTGGACGCCAATAATGGAAAGCCGATGCTACTGTTTGGCTTCACATTTATGGTTTGGCAGTTTATGTTTCAACTTGCCGAAAAGAGAAAGGTCGATTTAAGCCAGGCCGTTCTGTTTCATAGTGGCGGCTGGAAGAAGATGATTGAAATGAGTGTCACCAATGAAGTATTTAAAAAAACATTGAAAG
The DNA here is from genome assembly GCA_039925965.1 of Chitinophagaceae bacterium. Lineage (GTDB taxonomy): Bacteria > Bacteroidota > Bacteroidia > Chitinophagales > Chitinophagaceae > JAZKFT01. The sequence goes on along the minus strand of JBDSXW010000003.1, from coordinate 13,231 downwards.
AAAAATTTGGCCTGGAACGGATACATAATTTTTATGGTATGGTAGAACAGGTGGGCTCCGTATTTATCGAAAATAGTGAAGGCTTCTTGCACTGCTCTACGTTCAGCGATATCATCATCAGAAACCCGGTTGATTTCAGTATAATGCCGCATGGCGAAAAAGGCCTGATCCAGGTAATCAGCGTGTTGCCGGAGAGTTATCCCGGCATTTCGTTGCTCACCGAAGACCTGGGGATTTGTCATGGCGAAGACGACGCCAGCAACGGATGGAAAGGAAAATATTTTTCAATATTGGGCCGCGCTGCAAAAGCCGAATTACGCGGATGCAGCGACACGTTTAAGTAAACACCATGACAGTAAAACAAATATGCCCAACAACAATACCTGCGGTGAACCCGGCCGAATTGTTGTGCTATACAAATAACGGATTCACCCTTTCCTGGTTCGACGACCGGACGTTGAATTTTCTGAACAGCCTTTCTTCACAGATTCTACAAAACGCTGAACTCCGCAGCCTGCCTGCGTTTGTAGCGCTGGCCTACTGGCTGAGAAAAGCAAATATTGAAACCTTTCGCAACCAGCAAAGCGAAGATATCGGCAACAAACAAACCATCATCCGACAGCCATTGGGTATGGTGTTTCATGTTTGTCCGAGCAATGTGGACACCATCTTTTTATATAGCCTGGCGATTAGTTTACTTGCGGGTAATAAGAATGTGCTACGTGTAAGCAATCGTATGCAAAGTCATGCCCTGGATATTCTATTCAGCATCATTAACCAAACTATCAGCACCGAAGTGGCTGGCATTTTTGCGTCCTATATAACCGTTGTGGCTTATGCCCATGATGAAGATATTAATCGTTACATGAGTCAAAAGGCGGATGCGAGAATCATCTGGGGCGGCGATAAAACGGTGCAATTGTTTAAAGGCTTTGCTACCTCGCCACGGTGCAGGGACATTGCCTTCCCGGACCGGCTGTCGTTTAGTATTGTAAAATCAGCAACCTTATTGAAACTGGATGAAGCAGCCGCCACGGAAACCTGTCGGCTATTGTACAACGATGCTTATGTTTTCGATCAGCTGGGTTGCTCCTCACCACAAGTAATTTTCTTTTTGGGTGATGAGAACGCCAATGAAAAAGCGGCGGAGATATTATATAATGGCGTTGAAAAATGGGCTGCCCAAAAATATAAGGGCGATCCTGCCGCACTGGCATCTTTAAAACTCAATCAGCTTACAAACGATGCGATAACTGGCAAAATCGACGGGTGTAAAAGAAATACCAACATACTGGTTTTTGCCCATTTAAAAGCGGTACCGGCTTTTGAAATATATAGCTGTGGAGGAGGCTATTTTTATACAAAGAACATAGCCAGCCTCGAAGAGCTCTCTGTTTTTATCTCTAAAAAAATCCAAACAGCCGGCTATTTTGGGCTGGATGCGACTCAACTCCAACTGCTGAGTAAAATGGCCGCCGGCAAAGGGCTGGACAGAATCGTGCCCATCGGCCAGGCACTGGCTTTCAATAACTATTGGGATGGCTACCATTTGCTGAACCAGCTTACTCATCTCCAATACCTGCAGGGTTAAGCCAAATGTGATGTGAGAAAAAACGCTCATTTGCCAAGGTTTTATTACGTGGATCCCGTTATAGTTTTCACATTGATTATTTATTATTTGACCTTGCTTAGATGAGGCTTACCGGTCCCGATAAGGATAAGACATTTCAAATTAAAACCACAGCATGAGCTCCTGAAACCCATGGACCTGGACTTGAACCTTAAACCTTACCCTGAACCCAAAGATTCCTATTTTTGACCCGTATGGCTAAAAGTGCAAAAACAAGAACGAAAAAACCAAACCCCGATAAGCTCACCGAAGAAAAAGAGGTGGCCGTAACGGTAAAGGAAATGGTAAAAGACGAACGCACCCGCAAAATCACCGGAACGATTTTTATATTGCTGGCCATCTTTCTATTTCTTTCCATCACCTCCTACTGCTTTACGTGGAAGGAAGACCAGGACAAAGTGTTGCTGCATGGCACCAAATTTCTGTTTGCCGAAAATATTCAGGTAAGCAACCTCCTCGGCCGGCTGGGAGCTTATGTAGGCCACCTGCTGGTGTACAACGGTTTTGGCCTGGCCTCCTATCTCTTTTGTACAACGCTTCTGGTGCTGGGTATTAATTTTCTGGCAGGTAAAAAACTCTTATCGCTGGTTCGGAACCTTAAATACGTACTGCCTGGATTGCTGGTGTTTAGCGTGGCCCTGGCCTTTGTATTTCAAAAAAGTGATTTCACTTATGGCGGTGGCGTGGGCAATATGGTGACCCATTGGATGCTGAATTTTATTGGAACTACCGGCACTTCGGCCACGCTGTTGGTGGTGGGCCTGGCTTATTTTATCTGGCAGTTCAACCCTTCCTTTTCTTCGATTGAAAAAAAACTAAAACCGCTTACTGATAGCCTGCCGGGAAATCCAATGGCAGAACCGGTACCTGTAACAACCGGCGAGGCTGAACTTTGGGTTGATCCTTCCGGGAAATCTATCAACGAACTGTATGGCGGAGAAACTGCTGGCGACGAACTGCCACCGCTGGCGGACGTAAAAGGTAACGCGCTGAAAGGCGATGGAAATGTGGTCGTGATTTTGCCCAAACAGGAAGCAAATAACAATCCATTGAACCAATTCGGCATCACAGAGAAAGAAGCTGTTGATGAAAACACCAGGAATGGCAATGCTCGCGGAAGCATCATGGACCTGATTCCGGATACACCACCAGTAGTATTACCCCGCAAAAAAATAACCCCTCCAGACTTGCAAATGGAGATCAACACCGGAAAGAGCGACGAGGATTATAACCACGACCATATTTCGGTCATCCAGCCAGAGCCGGAGAAGCCTGCTCCCCCACCCAGCGATCTTGCACTGGAGATTAAGCGCAAAACCGACGATACCAAGCTGGAAATTGATGTGGAAGAACAGGCTGCCAAAGACCTCGCCCGCAAAAAAATTGAAAGCCTGCCGCCTTATGATCCCGTGCTGGATTTGAAAGATTATCTCTACCCCGGCCTCGACCTCCTGGAATCCCACGGTGGCGACAAAATAGAAGCTGACCCAGCCGAACTGGAAGCCAATAAGAACCAGATCATCAATACGCTGAAGAACTACGACATTTCCATTCAGCGCATCTCGGCTACCGTGGGTCCAACTGTAACACTCTACGAGATCGTTCCTGCCGCCGGTGTTCGTATTAGCCGGATCAAAAACCTGGAAGATGATATTGCTTTGAGTCTTTCGGCATTGGGAATCCGTATAATTGCACCGATACCAGGTAAGGGTACCATTGGTATTGAAGTACCGAACCATAAGAAATCGGTGGTGAGCATGAAGACCCTGCTGAGCAGTGAAAAATTTCAGCGGAACAATTATGCGTTGCCCATCGCTATTGGTAAAAAAATCGATAACGAAAACTTTATCGTGGACCTCACCACGATGCCCCACCTATTAATGGCGGGTGCAACCGGCCAGGGTAAATCGGTAGGTCTGAATGCGATCCTGATCTCATTGCTCTACAAGAAACATCCTTCGCAGCTCAAGTTTGTACTGATTGATCCGAAGAAGGTGGAGCTGAGTATTTATAGGGTGATTGAAAAACATTTCCTGGCCAAGCTGCCGGGCGAAGAAGAACCGATTATTACAGATACCAAAAAAGTGGTATACACATTAAACGCACTGTGTATCGAAATGGACCGCCGCTACGACATGCTCAAGGAAGCCGGCACCCGCAATATCAAGGAATACAATGAGAAGTTTGCCGCCCGGCGGCTCAACCCGCAGAAAGGCCACGAATACCTGCCCTTTATCGTGCTGGTGATAGATGAGTTTGCTGATCTCATCATGACCGCAGGCAAGGAAGTTGAAATGCCAATTGCCCGTCTGGCGCAGCTGGCACGTGCTGTGGGTATTCATTTGATCATTGCTACACAGCGTCCTTCGGTGAATATTATTACCGGTACCATCAAGGCTAATTTTCCGGCACGTATTGCTTTTAAAGTATCTTCTAAAATAGATAGCCGCACCATCCTGGATGCCGGTGGTGCCGAGCAATTGATTGGTAAGGGTGATATGCTGATCAGCTACAATGGCGAGATTACGCGCCTGCAATGCGCTTTCGTGGACACGCCCGAAGTGGAAGGGGTCTGCGACTATATCGGCGAGCAGCGCGGCTACCCCGATGCCTTTCTTCTACCCGAATACGTGGATGAAAAAGACAAGGATGCCAAAGACTTTGACCTCAGCGATAAAGACCCACTCTTTGAAGAAGCCGCACGTCTTATTGTACAAAACCAATCCGGCTCCACCTCCCTTATCCAGCGCCGCATGAAACTCGGCTACAACCGCGCCGGACGCCTGATGGACCAGCTGGAACAAGCCGGCGTAGTAGGCCCCAACCTCGGAAGTAAAGTAAGAGAAGTAGTGATTAAGACGGAGGCGGATTTACAGGAATTGCTGAGTAGCTGGTAGGGTTTTGGTTATTTTACAATCATTTGCGTTAAGCACTTCATCCTAATGTGTAGCGGTTGCTCTTAAAGCCACTGTATCTTTTACATTTCCATAAGCCGCAAATCTTCTTGTTATTAAATCCATTAGATTACATTCATACCGCGGGTGGTTTATAATCTGTAGCCACCAATTGGCTATCGGTAAAAACATCCAACAGCGGCATAATGGGGGAATTATTAATTCGCAAGACCGACTTGTGAAGTATCAAACTTGCCAACGCTTGTGTATGGCGCAACAGTGTGGTGATTATATATGCGCAGTGTCCTGTTAGGCTAACCCAACGCAAAACAGACACGAATGGAAATAGTTAGGTAAATATGGTAACTTACTTATGAATTTTCATACTGCATCCTTCACTTTTATATAAAAATAGTTACAATATTTACTTATCATTTTATTCATCATAACAAAAAACATTTTATGAAATACATTTTTTGTTTTCTCTGTTGTAGTTTTCATCTTTTCATAAATGCGCAAGTAGGCAACGTAGGCATCGGCACCCCCAATCCGCTTGCAAGATTGCATGTTACGGATAGCAGTGTTTTGTTTTCTGCTACGGGCATTGCTTCCGCCTCACCGTACATTCCTATGTCTGGTGCCGGCAGGCGTATGATGTGGTACGCAGGTAAAGCTGCAATTAGAGCAGGTTATGTAGATGGATCTCAATGGAACGATGTAAATATTGGTAACTATTCAATTGCTCTTGGTTCCAATACGATTGCCAGTGGCAACGCATCAGTCGCTATAGGAGGTGGCACCTCGGCCACGGGAGATTTTTCCACGGCGATGGGTTTGGGAACCATTGCCAGTTTTTTTAGTTCCACTGCAATTGGAAATAGTACAACTGCAAATGCACTATTTTCCACTGCCATGGGAAGTAATACAACGGCAAGTGGAGTTGGATCAACTGCTATGGGTCAGTCAACAACTGCAAGTGGTGACTATGCTACTGTTATGGGGCAAAGTTCAGTTGCAAGTGGGTATACTTCTGTTGCCATAGGACAATCGTGCAATGCAACAAACAATAATGCTATTGCAATAGGCTACCAGGTAACTTCTGGCAACCATTCCATAGCCATGGGAAATAATGTTAATACCGGATCGAAAACAGGATGTTTCGTCTTCGGCGATTTTACGCCATTCTCCACCATTGTCAATGACGCCGACAACCAAATGATGATGCGGTTTGGTGGCGGCTATAAATTATTTACCGACCCAAGTCAGCCCGCTGCTATAAAAATATTATCAGATGGAACGGTAGGAATTAGTTCAAATAATCCGCTCGGCAGACTGCATGTTGTTACCAACAGTTCTGATGGAAGTGTATCATCGTGGAGTACCGGACAGCTTGTTGTAGGGCAGGAAGGAAATGCAGGCGGTATTGGATTAAGCTATTCAACTGCTACCAATACGGGTTATATTTCATCATTATCACCAAATACTTTCTGGAGAGACATTGCAGTCCGTTCTCAAAACACAATTTTCTTTAGCGCCACCACAGAAGTTATGCGTTTGAGTGCAGGTGGCAATCTTGGAATAGGCAATAACAATCCTACGCACAAATTATCGATAACTGCAGGTACAGACGCAGCACCGCTTACAATAACCGGTGGTAATGCAACGGATATTAATGGCATGATAGCTCTTGCTCCTGGACGAAACATGACCGCAATAGATGAATATGTTTTAATGAGCGGCGCAAGTGGAACGCAAGGGTCTATTGCAGGTAATGGGAGTGGTGGCGTATCTTATAATACAACTTCTGATAAACGGTTGAAGAAGGATATTCATATCAGTCAATTTGGATTGCAGCAATTGATGAAGATCGATGTGGCAGATTATAAATATAAGAACGATGAGCATCAGGTATTACAAACCGGATTTATTGCCCAACAATTGTATGCTATTTTTCCGCAGGCGGTAACTGTTGGCGGTATTGATGCAAATAAAAACCCATGGCAGATAGATTATAGTAAGCTTACACCATTATTAGTAAAGGCAGTGCAGGAACTAAAAATGAAAAATGATATATCGCTAAAACAAAATGAAGAGCTGCAAAAAAATATCACCGCTATGAATAACGAGATAAAAGAGTTGAAACAACAATCATCAAACATAGCAGCACTTGAAATCAGGTTGAAACAACTGGAAATGCCAGGTCAGCAACAATATATTAAAAGCGATCTGAGTAAGAAATGACCGGGCTGAAACCTGGGCGCACTACCTGCATGGTATTGATACATTAGGACGGCGTATTAGTTTGGCCTCAGTGTTCATGCCACCAACACGACCACCCAAAGGTTGCATGCCGACGTTAGCAGGGATCCCCACTCCATCAAAGATTTCGATACCATCCGCCACATCTGGCTGCCAGTCATTGTCGCAATGAACAGTTTAAACAGTAGTACGGGATTACAAGACATATACCCATTTGTTCTCAATAGTGATGTGATAAAAAATATGAAATTTAGACACCTGGTGGCGCAGAAAGCAAAAACTATAGCCGGCAAAGGGCAAAACTGTGAAACGATCATTGAGTCATTTGGTAAATCATTTACCTAGTTGCTAAATGAAATAAGGACACCTGAAAGTAAATCAATACAAATTCAGTTGTTTATGCCTTACGACGCAATACCCGGCCTTATCAATTGCCCCAATTTTTTCATATATACCGACACCTGTAGCTAATTATTGCCGGCACTTAGTATCACACCACTCGAAAAAAAATTTACTGGTTTCGGAATCATGGAGTGGATCTGGAAGCATTGGATCGATGCGTGTAACAGTTAATAAAAGGAACTTAGGTTTTTTGGTTGCTTTTAAACTTGATAATATCTGACAATGTAACTTTGTATTTGGGAAAATCACGGAGCGTAATGGTAACGGGCCTTACATTCGCACCCGCATCACTATGTGCATCATTATGAAACGATTTTTCCAGGTTTTTCTTTTTGCTATTTCCTCCTGTTTGGGTACGTGCAGCTTTGCCCAGGTGGGGCCACCCAAACTTGAGATCTCGCACCTTTCCGGCGATTTCTATGTGTTCACCACCTACAACGTATATAAAGGGGGCCGCACCCCTGCCAATGGCATGTATTTGCTTACCGATAGTGGTGCGGTGATGTTTGATTCACCCTGGGACACGACACAGTTCCAACCTTTACTCGACAGCATACAGGCAAAGCACCATAAAGACGTGGTCGTCTGTATCGCCACGCATTCTCATGCAGATAAAACCGCCGGACTTGATTTTCTAAAAGAGCGAGGCGTAAAAACATTTACCACTACAAAGACAGATGCCATATCCAAAGAAAAAGGCGAGAAAAGAGCGGAGTACCTTATGACAAAAGACACTTTGTTTTCAGTCGGGCAGTATCAATTTGAAACCTACTACGGCGGTGGCGGCCATACCGTCGACAATATCGTGATCTGGTTCGCCAAGCAGAAAATACTCTATGGCGGCTGCCTGGTAAAAAGCGTTGATTCGGAAGACCTCGGTTATACCGGAGAAGCTGACCTGGCCGCATATCCGGTAACGCTGAAGCGCATCCAGGCCAGGTTCCCCCATCCGAAATTTATCATTGTCGGGCATGGTTCATGGGCAAGTACAAAATCAATTGATCACACGCTCCAATTGCTGAAAGCCCACCGATAGGAAGCTACTCGTAAAAGCACAGCGAAGTGTTACGACATCTCCGCCCGGGAACAGCGATCAACGGGCCTTTAAAGCAGCCATTGACTAAAAATAAAGTCACTTAAAACGGGAAAATAGTGTTTATCTTCAGACAGTGAAAGCATTTATTACCTCCTGCTTGCTGCTTATCGTTCAAATAAGTTTTTGCCAGGTAACAAATGTAAAGATTGGTCAATGGAGTGACCCAACCGTCTGGAGTAACAATAGCATTCCCACAGATACCACCCATATTATTTTAAGCTACAATATACTGGTAACAACCAATGCCACCTGCAAGGCGCTGAACACAAACGGGCATCTTGTTACCGTTAACTCAGGCTTCAACCTGCTGGTTTCGGGTGTTGCGTCACCGCTCGCAAGCTTTACATTCACTGGGCCTTTTGTTGTTCCTGCCACGGTAACCTTTACCAATACTTCTGTCCGCGCCACCAGTTACTTATGGAATTTTGGCGACACGGCGAGCGGAGCCAATAATACTTCCACCGCTATCAACCCAACACATCTCTATCAAAAAATTCAATTCCTGGCAAATACAATTGTAAAGCTCACTGCTACCGGCCCGGGTGGAATTGCAGTCGACTCCCAATACATAGGTCTCAGTTGCGTGCCGCAAGTTGTAGAGGTGGGTGCTTCCATTGATACGCCTACTGTTTGGGATCAATGTCATACTTATCACTGCTCGAAATTTGTTTCGGTAAATGCGCCGCTTACCATCCTGGGTGCCACCGTCACTTTCGATTTGCAAAAAGGAATGATCATTAATCCGTCCGGGAAACTTACCTCTAAGTATGCCGTATTCACTTCTTCAGCCGCTTCCAAACAAAAAGGTGATTGGGCTTACATTTCATTTGGCACCAGTTCGGGTAACAGTATTTTCGGTGGCGCAATACAGTATGCAGGATATGCATCGGTCAACCAGGAGCGGGCATTAAATATGGGCTCGGGGGCCAATAACTCCGTCGTCAATACCATTTTTGAATATAACGCAGGCACCCTGGATCAGCGCGGTGCTACTTTGGATATGTCTCATTGTCCACAGAGTTCAGTGGCAACCAATAATCTCTTTTTCTCCAACTCAGGCCACCCGGTTCTGATAGGAGTAGCCACCAATTTTGACAACAGCAATCAGTTCAGTTTTAATCAGAACAATGCCATTTATGTAGACTGCGTCGATATAGACCAGGCTACCACGATGACCTGGACCAACAAACAGGCTCCCTATGTGCTGGGCGGGTGGAGCAGTAATTCCTGGCCGTTCGACAACGGTAAAGTTTTAGTCCTGGGCGACAGTGTCGTGCTGAAGTTTGCCCGCTATACTAGTCCGGGCTTTACCCTGTTCATACCAACTGGCGTCGGTCAGATTCAGAATTACAATGGCCCCGGCGTGGTCTTTACTTCTTATACAGATGACAGCTATTTGGGTGACTCCAACGGCGATGGACCATCTTTAGGAACCGCGGCCTATTGGGAAGGCGTTCAAACAACAGGACCGGTATGGTATCATTGGCCGAATATTTTGTTCTCGGTGCATTGACAGGCGGTGGTGCAATCATAGCAAACAACCCTCATTCAGAAATTAGCAACATCTCGTGATTGGGATTAGAATGGGTTTTTAATATCACGAAGCCGACGTAATGCAATGGCCATGAGATGCTATAAAACTGCTTTTTGCCATTTCGGAAAGCACTACAGCGTCCTTTCCGTTCGCCTTTCTAATCAAAGTCATTCTAACTGGTTGAGCAACTAAATTAATCGAATTGTTGTAAGGTTAATTTACAATGCAGGAACACTATACAATTTTGTAGCTGGACGAGTGTTATTTAGTAATTATCGTTCAACGAAAAAGCCCCGAAAGGTTAATTGAACGACAAAGGAAGTTAACTTTATCACTTCGTCATTAACCTCCTGCATGTGGTCTGCAACCATTTCAATATCATATCCATTTAAAAAAATCAACATGAACTTATCCAACAACAAAATATTGATTACCGGTGGCGCTTCAGGAATAGGGCTGGCGCTGGCAGAGCGATTTATGAAAGAAGGCAATACCGTAATTATTTGTGGCAGGCGCGAAAGCGCATTGGCAGCAGCTGCGGTCCGGTTTCCCGGCCTGATCACCAAAGTAGCTGACCTTTCTACCGCTGCCGAAAGGGAGACCCTATACCAATGGATTGCTGCAAATCATAGCGACCTGAACGTGCTGGTCAACAATGCCGGTATCCAAAACTGGATGTCAGTTTCGGATGGCGATTTTTTTACAAGGGCACAGCAAGAAATCACCACGAATATTGAAGTGCCGATCCACCTGATTCACCTTTTCCAGGATCTGCCGTCGCTCAATACCATCATGAATGTCACATCGGGATTATCCTTCGTGCCACTTACGAAAACACCGGTCTACAGCGCTACCAAAGCATTTTTCCACTCCTTTACGCTATCGCTCCGTCACCTGTTGAAAGCCAGGAATATCGAAGTTATTGAGATAATACCACCAGCCCTGAACACGGACCTGGGCGGCAAAGGGATCCACGATTTTGCACCACCGGTCAGCGATTTTATCGCAGCCGTTTTTAAACAACTGGAAGCAGGAATGGACGAACTGACTTTTGGGTTTAGCGAACAGGTTGCGCAGATCGGAAAAGAAGACTTCAAAAAAGGTTTTGAAAGATTGAATGTGGTGGGCTAAATTTATTGATGATCGCGGCCACAACCACTCCGTGAAGAAAAGAATTGATGCAGCCTGTATACATTGATTTTTTGGATTACCAACAGTAGTTTTTCATGGCATCGACGTTGGCAAACGTTGCAAATACCGATTATTTCGGGGCTCCATTCTACAGCATTGAATACGTCGTCACGCTACACCTGTAAAAAAATGTCATCTATGAACAAGGTAAATATTAAAGAAAAGCTCTCGCTGTTTGAAGACCATTGGAATCCGAGGATCGTAGGGGCGCTAAATGGCCAGCTGGTAAAGCTGGTAAAGTTTCAGGGCGAGTTCGTTTGGCACAAACATGATGCGGAAGACGAAATGTTTTATGTGGTGAAAGGACGGTTTAGCATGGAATTCCGGGACCGCAATGTGGAGCTAGCAGAAGGTGAATTCCTCATCGTGCCCAGGGGCGTAGAGCACCGCCCGGTGGCTACCGATGAAGTGTCGGTGATGCTGTTTGAACCGGCTACGACATTGAATACCGGCGATGCTGAAAGCGAACTGACCCGAGCCTTGTTGCATGCCATATAAAAACAATTAGTTTCGTAAACCATTTGATTGTAACGCGGATTGAGTGAAGGGAAGTTTCGGGGATCAACGTCCGGCATTCAAGATTCAAGAACTGACGAAATGAATTTTTCTTCAGGTTTGCAGATCTTTTCCGAATTATTGATCTCGATTTCTGAACCTAAACTTCGAACACTGGTTCCTGGACCTCGTTCGCCATGCCGGAAACCCTGAACCTTGAACCTTTTATCTTTTACCCGATATGAAAATAGCGACCTATAACGTGAACGGTGTTAATGGCCGCCTGCCGGTATTGCTTCGCTGGCTGGAAGAAACCGAACCCGATGTGGTGTGCCTGCAGGAATTAAAGGCACCTCAGGAAAAATTTCCTGAGACAGCTATCCTGAACGCAGGTTATCACGCGATCTGGAATGGTCAAAAAAGCTGGAATGGTGTTGCCATCCTGGCATTACAGCACCTCGAAATCAAAGAGGTGAGACGAACACTCCCCGGCGATGAGGAAGACCTCCAGAGCCGCTATATCGAAGCTATTATCAACGGCATGCTGATTGGTTGTCTGTACCTGCCCAACGGCAACCCAGCACCCGGTCCGAAGCTGGACTATAAGCTGAAATGGTTCAATCGTTTGACAGCCCATGCTGCTGAACTGCTCAAAGAGGATATCCCGGTGGTGCTTACCGGGGACTACAATGTGATGCCTACCGAACTGGACGTATACAAACCGGAGCGGTGGGTGGATGACGCCTTGTTTCGTCCCGAAGTACGGGCTGCTTTTAAAAACCTGGTAGACCAAGGCTGGACCGATGCTTTACGTAAGTTGTATCCGAAAGAAGTGATCTACACCTTTTGGGACTATTTCCGCGATGCTTACGGCCGCAACGCAGGCCTGCGCATCGATCATTTCCTGCTGAGCCCGCACCTGGCTAAGCGCCTCCAGAGCGCCGGCGTGAACCGTAACGTACGTGGCTGGGAGAAGAGCAGCGACCACGGCCCGGTATGGATAACTCTGGAAGATGATTAACGCCACTGCGACCGAACAGCATTTTACATTCAAATACAATATCATTCAAAACAATGGTCATGGAGAGCAGGAAAAATTTCAATACGTTAAAAGTACCCCGTATGACTGAAATATTCCCACAGGCGGTGATCGCCGGGAATTTCGTGTTTCTGTCAGGAACGACAGGTATCCATCCTGCAACCGGGCGGCTGAGTGAAAGCTTCGAAGAACAAGCCAGGCAATCCCTGCTCAATATCAAAATTATTCTGGAAGAAGCGGGTAGCGGTTTGGGTAAAATAGTAAAGACCACCGTATTCATGGTAACCGGGAATGATTTCTCCATTCTAAACAAAGTGTACGGTGAGTTCTTCCCGGAAAATGCGCCGGCCAGGAGCACGCCGCAGGTGATGCCCTTTCCAGCCGGGATAATGATTTCAATAGAATGTATAGCGCTTATTTAGGCCTTTGGGGGGGGTGAAGCCCGCCATCTGCTTAAACGAACCCGGCCATGCTTTCTATTTGCTTGCTGCAGGACCTTTTTTTTCTCACTTTTGTATATCAGATACAGTCTTTTGACCGAAGAGATAAACCCAATTCGGCCATTTTAACCCAAGTTGCAGCAAAACAGTCAATTTTCGGTTATTTTTCATGATTTTCTGATGCTATTTGAGTTACAATCGTTGCTGGTAAAGGGTTTTGCTTTTGAATTTGGTTTGTAGTACACAGGGGG
>JBDSXW010000002.1:0-90124 GCA_039925965.1 Chitinophagaceae bacterium | reverse complement strand
TGTGGCCCCTTTTTTGGGATAAATATTTAGCATAATTTCCCTGACGTCATACGCACTTAGTAATGGCAACTTGTCTTTAAACAGCATTTTTTCACTTAATATAAAATGCATGGCCATCATTACCATCGCCATGTGGTGATGCCACGCCAACCAGCCCCTGACCTGATATTGGCTCATTCCTGCTTCTTGCTTTGCATCCTGGAATGATCGCTCTACAAAGTATCGCTGGGATTGCATTTGTACCAGTTCTTCCGTTGTAAACTCTTCGTCCCGGGCATTACTTATAGCGTATTTATATTCCCGATTTCCATCCTTGTCTTTAGTGATCCTTAAAACCAGCATCCGTTCCATATAGTCGGATGATTGGCCGTCCCATAAATATACTTTTTGAATATAGCCCAAACATTTCAGGTCTCCTTTTCCTGTTTGACGTAAGCATATTTTTTCCCAGTTTTCTTCGGCTACATTTTGCGCCAGCTCCCTTACTTTAACCGGTGTTCCAGTAGCTTTAAAACGACTTGGATTCCGACCTTTTATCCCTGTTTTATTCGGGATGGCTATTATAGGTGGCTCCGTATATACGTACTGATCACTGTGAATGTCCAATACAAAAAGTACTCCCAGCTTATCTAATTCTGACTGAAACCAGTAACTGTTTCCATACAGGCCATCCGCGCCCACAAAATGAAACCACGTACCAAGTTCCGTTTGATGCTTTATCATATCGAAAGCCAGCTCCACCTTGCTTTTGCATACCCGTTTTACGCCTTTAGGCATTGCAGGCACACCAGCCTTTTTGCATCTTGCTTCGTTCGATGTCCACTCCTCAGGCAGGTATAAGGCTGTATCGATCAGGCCATAATATTTATCGGCACTTAATGCGGCATATACTGCCACCTGGCAATTATCCACCTTGCCAATAGTGCCACAATACTGGCGACTGACTCCTACCGATTCCTTCCCCTTCTTTTTATGGGCACTTTCGTCTATCAGGAGCCCTACACGATCGTGATAGGCAAATAACTTGCCCGTATCAGCCGCAACCCGGTCAAATCCAGCTCGGGCGTCCCAAGGTGATTCACTAATAAAATGCTGCATCTGGTAATATTCGCTATCAATAACACGCTCTACCATACGTTCCATGTTGCGTTTTTGGCCCTGGAACAGGCCCTTAATATAGTGAGTGGCGTGTTGTAATTTACTATGAGTGCCCGCCCTGAATATACATATTAATGATTCGATATATTTCTTGAGCCGGGGTTGTTCGGCTGGTAGCAGCGGGGTTCGCTCATGGTCTATATTTATAGGTGATAATTACATGCCCACAATATCAGCATTATTCTCAACCACAACAAACACTATTTTTGACTTGTCAAAGTAGAAATAGATATAATGAAGATTATTGCGGGAGCGTGGGTTCGAGTTGATAAAGTATAAAAAGCGGTGGCGATTTTCAAAGCATTGTTGCCCCAGTATTTCCAATCCTTATTTTCAAACAGCGACCAGTCGTTTCTGCAAAGCCTGGATTTTAGCAGGTTTAGTTTTGCAAGGGCAGTCTCGTCGTTTAGAGTGGTTCTGTCATTTTCCAGCCCGCCATTAATTTCCCTGATTACGGGCTTGGATCTGGCTTGTAGTGAATTGTAAATAGCCTGCGTAGCAATACTTGTTTGATCAAAGGACTGGAGTAGCAGGTCTTTCCAGCTTTTTGCGTCAGTTATTTCCTGGCTGTGTACAACCAGGCTCAACACTGGAAAGAGAATAAGGAGGAAGTGTTTTTTAAAAGTGATATACCCGGTTGACTAAGGGTAAAAATAGCCATTGTGATTTGTAATTGTTCGGAAATGGAATGGCGGTCATTTAACCATTATTCAGATAATTAAGGTTGCCACCGCGGCAGCAATTGCGGTTATTAAACCAATACATTTATTATTTAGATTGCAGCAACGAACCATACTACAAATGCTATGTGAATTTCGGGTCGTTTACGTTGTTCGGGTTCGTCCATCATCTAATCTCTAAAACATTCATGATACCATTTGAGCCCATAATTTTTGGATATAAACTGAATGTACACCTCATTTTGGAGTGGCTGGCTTTTTTCATAGCGTTCAGATACTATCGCTGGTTGCGCAAAAAATCCATTGATGAAATATCAGGCAGGAACCGGCTTTCAATTATCCTGGGTGCCATAACAGGTGCGTTCATTGGCTCGAGGTTTATTGGATTTATGGAAAATCCCCTGGTTGAAATGAATACCAATAATCTCGTTCATATATTAAACAGCAAAACGATTATGGGAGGGCTATTCGGTGGCTTAATCGGTGTTGAACTGGCGAAACTGATTATTAGAGAACCCCGGTCTTCAGGCGATTTGTTTACCTATCCGATCATCACCGGCATCATCATTGGCCGAATCGGGTGCTTTTTAAGTGGGGTTAAAGAATTTACCTATGGCAACACCACCAGTTGGATCACTGGAATGGACCTGGGCGACGGACTGTTGCGCCACCCGATCGCATTGTACGAAGTCATTTTTTTAATACTATTGTTTGTCTTTTTAAAACGGATACAAAACAAGGTAAAGGAAGAGACTGGTTTACTATTTAAAATTTTTATGATTACCTATTTTGGGTTTCGCTTCGTCATCGAATTTATAAAACCCAACGTTTTTTTTATGTTTGGGCTTAGCAGCATTCAATGGCTTTGCATTATTTGTTGGTTATATTACATGCCGACGTTAAAAAAGATACTACAAAATGCCTGTAAGAAAATATACCTATTACGATTACACCATTAGTCTTTGCCCGGATTGTTTAAAGCGCATTGATGCAAAGATTGTTTTTGAGGATGAGAAGGTCTACATGTTAAAAAGGTGTCCGGAACATGGCAATTCTAAAGTGTTGATAGCCGACGATATTGCCTACTATAAAAATATCAGGAACTATAACAAGCCGTCGGAAACACCCTATAAGTTCAATACAAAAACACACTATGGCTGTCCATACGACTGCGGGCTTTGCCCTGATCATGAGCAACATTCCTGCCTCACGATCATTGAAATAACTGACAGGTGCAACCTCACTTGCCCGACTTGCTATGCAGGTTCTTCGCCAACCCATGGAAGGCATAGAACGCTAGAAGAAGTAAAAACCATGCTCGACACAATTGTAGAAAATGAAAAGGAACCGGACGTCGTGCAGATAAGTGGGGGAGAGCCGACGCTGCATCCTCAGTTCTTTGAAATTTTGGATTATGCAAAGACTTTGCCGATTAAACATATCATGGTAAACACGAATGGCATTGAAATTGCAAAAAATTTTGAATTTGCAAAGCGCCTCAAAACGTATGCGCCCGATTTTGAAATTTATTTACAATTTGATTCCTTCAAAGAGGAGGCATTGGTTTCTTTACGCGGTGCCAATCTGAAAAAAATCAGGGAACGTGCCCTTGAACACCTTAATAAATTAGAATTATCGACCACATTAGTTGTGACCCTGCAAAAAGGCCTTAATGACGATGAAATCGGCTCCATCATTGATTATGCTTTGAAACAAAAATGTGTAAGAGGGATCACTTTTCAACCCACACAAATAGCAGGCAGGCTTGAAAATTTTAACCATGAAACAGACCGGATTACGCTGACAGAAGTGAGGAGGAAAATACTCGAACAAGCGCCTTTGTTTACCCCGGATGATTTGATCCCTGTTCCATGCAACCCCGATGCTTTGGTTATGGGATATGTTTTAAAACTACATGGTAAAAATATTCCGCTGACTCGATATATCAACCCTACAGATTTACTGGATAATAGTAAAAACACGATTGTGTACGAGCAGGATGAAGAACTGCACAAAAAGATGTTTGAAATATTCAGTACGGGAACGTCTACCGATAAAGCCGCTTCCAAATTACATACCCTGCTTTGCTGCCTGCCATTTGTTAAGGCACCCACGCTTAACTACGACAATTTATTCAGGGTAATTATTATGCAGTTTATCGACGCCCATAATTTTGATGTGCGGGCAATTAAAAAATCCTGTGTGCATATCGTCAATAAGGATAACAAGATTATTCCTTTTGAGACCATGAACCTTTTTTACAGGGATGATAAAGCCGCCTATTTAGAGAAACTTAAACTAGCTGCGATATGATACTTTTAGAAGTTGGCAATCTGATGCCATTGGTGGTAGTTATTTATCTGGTATGCCATATCCCGGCTTTTATTATGCTAGGCATGGGATTGGCTAAAAGGAAGACCAAGCCTGAGGCGGCTAAAAAATTACTGATAGCGGCTGGCATTTATTTTCTGATCGGCGGCGGAATATGTGGCGCAATATTAAGAGGATAGGGAGCAATAAAATTCATTCAGGATGTATGCAGATGTGATGTAGAAACTGCTATTGACGGATTTCCTGATTCCAATTATGGATTCGTCGAAAATATACTCGCCTCCTTCACTAACAGCCTTCTGTTCAATTTCAACTGCGCAATCACAAACTCAGCAAAATCATCCGGATGCATCACGTTTTCGGGGTCGCCGGTAATGAGGTTGGCGCTTTGGGCCAGTTCAGTTACGATGGTACTTGGGGCAAGCGTGGTTACGCGGATATTGTGTTTGCGCACTTCCTGCATCAGGCTTTCGCCGAGACCAAATACTGCAAATTTGGAGGCACTGTAGGCACTGGTTACAGCACTGCCGGCCTTCCCGGCGGTAGATGAGATATTGATAATGTCGCCCGTTTTGCGTTCGATCATTTGCGGCAGTACGGCCCGGGTGGCATAGTACACGCCAAACACATTTACTTTAATGATGTCTTCCCATAATTTGGGTTCCAGTTCCAGGAACTTTCCGAAAGTGCCGGTACCAGCGTTGTTGATGAGGATATCGATCGGACCCAGTACTTCCAGCACTTTTGCTACTGCAACATCGACTGCATTTATATCGCTGACATCTGCAGTTACAACGCAGGATTTCACCCCGAGGGCCGTTAGTTGATCCGCCACTGCGGCCAGGTCTTTTTCACTACGGGCAAGCAAGCCAACGTTTACGCCTTCTCCACCCAGTGCCAATGCGATTGCCCTGCCAATTCCTTTTCCTGCACCGGTTACCAGTGCTATTTTTCCGCTTAGTGACTGCATGTAATTAATATTTTACGTAAAAAGATTTGGTGATTTTTTGAAGGGCAAAGGTGCCATAAATATTATGGATACGATGCTCCGTAATAATTATTTGCCAAGATATCTTTACAATCACTGGCCATCCTGCAACCGGGGAAGCATGACAATTTTCCACCAAGCGGCGACAGGAAGCGGCGCCCATTACCTTGACGGCTGCCTGATTTGAACCGAAGGCCGGGTGCGCCACCGCGAATGAAGTTTTTCATCACTGCGACGGCCAGGAGCCATCCTCCCCGCCAATCTCAAAAGAGAAAAGTTGCTGAACCCAATGTGAAAATAATAGTCTGAAAGATCCTGTTTATATTAGCATCCACCAGGATAAAACAGGCAAGTATTATGGGATACAAAACATCAATGATTCTAGTTAAAGATCCGATTGTACCAATTGAAGATGAACAACTCTTAAAAAAAATTGGGCTTCCTGACTTTTCTTTCTCCTGCGAAACAACGTTTGAAGAATGCATGTATCCCGGGGACAAATCAATTAACATTGGATACTATAACAATTGCATCGTCATATCCGACGACTTTCAACTCAACATCGCTTTGGAGCTTTCCAACAACCCGTCGCAGCTGTGCGAATATGAAAGAATATTGACAGAACTCTATCCTGAATCGGAGATATTGACAGTGGCTTGTCACAGTGCTGTTAATTACCACTTATATTCCCTGGTGAAAAACGGGATCAAATTGCGGTATAAAAAAGTTAGTAATGATCAGCCCAGGATTGAATATGGCGAAAGAATAGACGAAGAGGAAAAGGTATATGCCTATTCGAAAATGATCGATGGGGAAACGATGTTTAGAAACCCTTACCACGAAGATGAAGTATACGATAATACGGAAGATCAGATGATGGAGGAATTTGCATTTGGTGTAGCAAAAAGACATTTGGGTGTAAAGATTTCAGCTGACGAAGATGAAATTTTTATGTACGATACACTCTTTAAGAAGTACATCGGCAATGCAATCACGGAACGGCGCCCAATAAAGAAAGCCAGGGAAATTAATACGGTTTCCGCGAAGCAATCATGGTTTTCACGGCACGTAAAAAATACCACAAACATATCAGGACGCTGGAAGGGCTTCTACACGCGCGGCAACGGATATTCCGATGTTCACATCGGAAAATCAGCGCCTTTTGAGTTGGATTTATATGATAAGGATGGGGTTATAACCGGCACCTGTGTGGATGAAATTGTAAGAGCAGTTGCAGGTAATCACTGTGCTATAACCGGTAGTTTTTCAGGTGGTCTGATCAGTTTCAAGAAAATTTATAAGTACCATTTAGCATTAAAAAGGAATGGAGTTCTGGTACAAAAAGAGACTACTGCTACCGATGGCGTTGACTATGCCGGCAATATAAAGAAGCAATTCTTTGGAGGTAAGCTTTATTTTATCGGGGAGTGGCGGATTAACCAGTTTTATGATGATGGATCTGGCCGAATTTATAAAAAGGTTTTAGAAGGAACATGGAGGATGACCAAATTATAAGCGATCACCTCGCCTGGCCAATAAAAAATGTCCTGCAAACGGATATAATGGTTTTGGTCGGCGCAGCCATGCTCAAAGGCGATGTAGGATAGTTTTAGGAAGCGACTGTTGTTCAATTGCTGAAATGCTGCATTAAACTGGCAAACGTGCCTATAAAGATTGGGGGCGATGCCGATACTTTTTTCAAATAGGCTTTGGAAGTTTCTTTCAGTAATATGCAGGTCGCGTTGCAACTGTGCCAACACGTCTTTCTTGGGATGCCTGGCAATCTGCGCGGCGGCGTAGGGGATAATAGTGCTGCCGGTTGTTGAATTGGATATTAACCCCGCGAAATAATCAACGAATAATAACATCTTATTTTCTGTTGTGCCGGCATTCAATAGTTGCTCCCGCAGTGGAGACCTGAGAGTTGTCTATCACCAATATTCGCTCAACATAGGTGGAGGTCTTGGCACTGGGTATAGGGTTTTTGCTGGAGTAACGGTACGGTGTTGAGTGTTTGCCGATTGTGCTTGAGTTTGCTTCGTTGGGGCAAGAACCCCGCCTCGCAATGACTGGCAGAGATGTTGCAATGACTGGCAGAGTTGTTGCAATGACTGGCTGTTTTGTTGCATTGACTGGCTGTTTTTTTGCAATGATTAAAAGTGCACCCGTTTCATTATTAGAAATTTGATCGCTGGGGATAAAGTTCGGAGATACTTGCAAAAGATGGGAAAGCCCGTAGCCGGCTTTACCTAATTGGCGATCCTGGCGCAGATGGCATAGGCCCTGACGTTTGGAGAATACACCAAAGGATTCGAAACTCATACCTGCCATAAGGTAGAGCGGCAGACGGGCACCGGCAATGGTCACATTTTTTATAGCTCGTGGCGCGACAAATAATACGAACAAGTTTCGCAAACAAGTTTCGAGATTTAATTAACTTAGTCAACGCCAATCTGGCTTCATCTAAGTTGCCCAACATGAAAAAGCTTTTTACAATTAGCCTTACTTCTTGTTTGTATTTAGGTGCCTTTGCACAAAATGTAGGTATTGGAACTACAACTCCTAACAGCACAGCCCAGCTTCATGTAGATCTAGGTACCAGCACCACCAATGGTTTGTTAGTAACGGGTACTTTAAATGTTTTGGGAACTGTTCCTGATTTGGGAACAGGAAGCAGAATAATGTTTTATCCCGCTAAAGTAGCCTTTCGTGCCGGATATGTTAGCGGTACACAGTGGGATCAAGCGAATGTTGGTCGTTATTCCACTGCTATGGGAGCAAATACTACTGCAAGTGGTCAGAGTTCCACTGCCATGGGAAGTAATACAACGGCGAGTGGTAATTTTTCTATTGCCATGGGAGATTTTACAACTGCAATGGGCGGTTATTCAACTAGCATAGGATATAGTACAGTTGCAAGTGGTCTTTATTCCACTGCCATGGGAATTTCTACCCATGCCAGCGGAAATTCTGCCACCTCAATGGGTAATATTACAACCGCCAGCGGGGATTATTCCACTGCAATAGGCGGTAGTACTATCGCCAGCGGACTGTACTCTACCGCAATGGGCGATGGTAGTACAGCAGGCGGACATTCGTCTGTTGCAATGGGCTTTACTACCATAGCAAATGGGCAATCCTCTGTTGCAATGGGACAATTTACTGCCGCAAGTGGGCTAGCTTGTTATTCAATGGGATTGAATACAACTGCCAGTGGGGATCAATCTTTTGCAATAGGCACAAATCTTTCGACCAATGGTAAAAAAGGATCTTGCTTTTTAGGGGACAGTGATCCATATAACAGGGGAGTAAGAGTTATAGGAAGTCTTGACCAGTTTGCTGCACGTTTTAATGGAGGTTATTATCTCATTTCAAGTAATGCCGGAGCTGATATCGGAGTACAAGTTGTTGCAGGCGGTAATAGTTGGACTACGGCTAGTGATGTACGCTTAAAAGAAAATTTCTTACCTGTTATCGGCGAATCATTTCTTCAAAAAATTGGAAAAATGAATCTTACTTCATGGAATTATAAAACTCAGGATCGGAGAACTTTTCGACATTATGGACCTATGGCGCAGGATTTTTACAAAGCCTTTGGTAAAGACGATCTTGGTACTATTGGATGTGATACTTTGATAAATCAACAGGATTTTTTGGGTGTTAATCTTATTGCCATCCAGGCATTGGAAAAAAGAACGGCTACTTTAAATGCGGAGAATACAGAATTAAAAAATGAAGTGAGTAAATTAAAATCAAGATTGGATAAACTGGAAAAGGTGATGTGTAACAAATATTTTTTCTACTGATCAATTACCCAATTAGTTCCTTTTCTTTAATTAAAATCTACCTGGAATAAAAAAGGTAAATTTATTTATATAAATCTCCTGTTATGAAAAAAGCATTCTACTCCTGTCAAATTATTACCCTGTTAACTTGCCAGCTACATGCGCAAAATGTCGGTATTGGAACCTCAGCACCCGAAGCAAAACTTCACGTAAAGGGAAGTGCTGATGTATCGCAATTAATAATCGATGCCAACGCCACCCAATCTAATACACAGGCATTAATCCGGTTGAGAAACGCTGCCGGAGCAGATCTGATGCATATTCATTCTGATCACCTGACCAATACTTACGTTGGTTTAAATACAGGCAGAGTAAATAATGCGCCGGGTGGAGGAACAGGTAATTCATTCTTCGGTTCTTCTGCCGGCTATTCCAATACAACGGGATTTTCCAATACGGTAATTGGTATAAAAGCACTGTACAATAATACCAACCAAAACAACCTTGTTGCCATCGGCGATTCGGCACTATATAACAATGGAATTGGGACAATCAATGCCACTGAAGCATCGAGAAATACGGCGATTGGCTCAAAGGCATTGTATTTAAATACTACAGGATACTATAACACCGCCAACGGTTATAGGGCACTTTATTCTAACACAACTGGATCAAGAAATACCGCCAGCGGATTAGAGGCGCTTTTCTCCAATAACCTTGGAGACTACAATTCTGCTCACGGCATGTATGCGCTTAATAAAAATACCGCAGGCAGCAACAATACCGCAAACGGATTGAGTGCACTTTATAACAATACCATAGGCAGCTATAATACGGCCAGTGGAACCTATGCTCTTTTTAGTAATGTAGGAGGAAGCTTTTCTACCGCCGTAGGTTACAATGCTATGTTCTATGCCAACAGCAGTTCTGCAGCAAACTACAGTAATAATGTGGCTGTGGGCTATGAAGCTTTGAGGGGCTCAACTGATGCTTCTGCTAATGTAGGAAATTCAAATACTGCCGTGGGAATGCAAACACTTTTAAACAATACTACAGGAAATAGTAATACCGGCGTTGGAATGCAAACGCTTTTGAACAATTCCACAGGAAGCGACAATACTGCTAGCGGCTATCAGGCACTTGCAAATAATAGTACAGGCAGCAGAAATACCGCCATTGGAAGGCAGGCGCTTCAAACGAATGTGGCAGGAAGCGAAGCCACCGCTGTTGGTTTTCATGCTATGTTCTACGCCAATAACCAAACCTTAGAATTCTTCAGTGCTAATGTGGCGGTGGGCACTGAAGCCCTGATGGGTTCTACTAATGTTGCCGATAATTTTGGAAGCCTGAATACGGCCCTTGGTTATAGAGCGCTTTATTCCAATACCCAGGGAAATGAAAATACTGCAGTTGGGTATACTTCACTTTCTAACAATACGATAGGCGGTCATAATGTCGCTATTGGTTACAGGGCACTTCTGACTAACCTGTATGGTAATTATAATACATCTGTTGGATATGGTTCGGCCGTTAATTTAAATAATAGTAATAATAATACTATAATAGGAGCTGAAGCCCATGTACAAGGCAACAATGATGTAGCAATAGGTTATGCATCTTACACCAATGTAAACAACCTTGCGCTCTTAGGCAGCACTACAACAACCCAGTGTGGTGGCTATGCCAACTGGAGCAATTTTTCTGACGGAAGATTTAAAACAAACATAGATGAAGAAGTAAAAGGATTAGACTTCATTATGAGGCTTCGCCCAGTTACTTACCACATGAATGTAAGAGCCGTTTATAATTTATGGGGAATAAGCCCTTATGCGAAACATGATGAAAATGCAACGGAAACTAATGAAAAATTGACAGCTTCAATGAAAACAGAAATGGATGATGCCATCCGCATCAAAGAAGCCATCCGTATGAGTGGCTTCATTGCACAGGAAGTAGAAAAAGCCGCACAGCAATCAGGTTATGATTTTGACGGTGTAATAAAACCTGCCCATGATAAAGACCATTACCGGCTTGCTTACGGTGAGTTTGTAGTGCCTATTGTAAAAGCAATCCAGGAACAACAGGCCATAATATGCAATCAGCAAAAACAACTTGATACATTGAAGAAAGAAAAAGAAAATCAGCAAAAGCAAATTGATGAATTGAAATCAAATATGCAGAAATTATTGCTTGTAAATCAGCCTTAGTTATAAAATGCCAAAACAATAAAAAAAGCGTCCTCTCCCTTTTACAATAACAAAATCTATCGGCATGAAAAAAAATATACTGGTCTTTTTAATTGTCACACTGGGCTTAACTAATGGTATAGCACAAAATGTAGGCATTGGTACAACTACTCCACAAGCAAGCGCAAAACTGGATATTACCAGCACCACATCGGGAATATTAGTGCCACGTATGAATTCATTGCAACGAACCAATATTGCGACACCTGCACAGGGCTTGCTTGTGTATGATACTGATACCAATGGCTTTTGGTTTTACAATGCCTCTGCATGGACAAACTTATCGGTTAGTGCAAGCGGTGGCAATTGGTTGCTTACCGGCAACAGTGGTACTAATCCCGCTATTCATTTCCTGGGGACCACAGACAATAAATCCTTTCGCTTTCGGTTAAATAACAAATGGGCGGGTGATCTGAATGATTCACTGAAAAACTATTTTATTGGCGACAGTACCGGCGTTACAAATACAACAGGCATTAAGAATGTTGGCTTCGGCTCCCATTCATTACTGGCGAATACAACCGGCAAATGGAATACAGGTATAGGCACCGAGGCTTTAGTGCAGAACAATGGTGATTATAATTCAGCCTTAGGCTTCTCGGCTTTGAACGCTAATACAACAGGCACTGAAAATACTGCATTAGGGGTGCAGGCGCTTAACCACAATACTTATGGTGGTTACAATACTGCAGCCGGTGTGAATGCCCTTTATAACAACACTAGCAGCTACAACTCTGCAATCGGTGTTTATACTCTTTTCAACAATACTATAGGGTATTACAATACGGCATCCGGCTGCTATGCGCTATATGCAAATGCTGCCGGTCTTGGAAATACCGCTTCGGGATATTATGCGTTATATGGCACTAAGGCAAATTACAATACGGCTATGGGAGCATATGCGCTTACCAACGATAGCACAGGTCCTAGTACCGCGGTGGGTGCCTTTGCAATTAATGAAAATATAAGTGGCTCACGCAATACTGCTGTGGGGTATGCCGCACTTACCCGAAATAAAACCGGTTCGTTTAATACTGCAGTAGGACATAATGCCCTTTTTGAAAACTTATCCGATTACAACACAGCGGTTGGCGCCTATGCGCTTTCATACGATACTACCGGCATCAACACAGCAATTGGTTATGCCGCTCAATACAACAATCTTGATGGGACCTATAATACTTCCATAGGGCACGGTTCCCTTTATACCAATACTCATGGCAACAATAATACCGCTGTGGGACAGGGTGCATTGTATAGCAATACCGGCAACAACAATACTGCTTTCGGTTATGGCGCGCTTCTTTCCAATACCTCAGGGTCTTATAGTGTAGCGGTGGGTGATTCTGCTCTATTTAGTAACAATGGCGCCGCCGATGGTTATAACACTGCGGTAGGAAGTAAGGCTTTGTATGCTAACACATCCGGCAACGGTAATACCGCTATTGGAAAATCAGCGCTTATCTCAAACACTACGGGAATAACAAATACTGCTGTGGGATTAAATACACTTCAAAACCTTATAACAGGCAGTGCTAATACTGCAGTTGGGGCAAGGGCGCTGCAGTTCAACATTGGTGAACATAACACTGCAGTAGGCACTTCTGCCCTGCGTTTTAACGGCTCGGGTGTGTTTAACTCTGCATTAGGCGAAGAAGCATTGGTGCAAAACACAACCGGCAATTACAATACTGCTACAGGGTTTAAAGCACTCTTTGCAAATACCACCGGTTTTGAAAATGCAGCCGGCGGAGTACAGGCGCTTTACTCAAATACCATAGGAATACACAATACAGCTTTCGGCGTTAATAGTTTATACTCTGGTATAACTACAAATTTTAACACTGCCGTAGGGCATAATTGCCTGTTTAGTAACAAAGGAGATTTTAATACAGGAGAAGGAACATCTGCCCTTTATAGCAATACCACCGGCGGAAGCAATACGGCAGCCGGTTACAGGGCAATGTTCTGGAATACTTCAGGTAAGAATAATACAGGAGAAGGAGACTCTGTGCTTTTTAATAACACAACAGGCGACGGCAATACGGCAGCCGGCTTCATGGCAATGTACCTGAATACTTCAGGAAATCGAAATACAGCATTAGGTCAGCAGGCACTTTATTCAAATGCTATCGGGTATCTGAATGTTGCTATGGGATACGCAGCAGATGTTACAGCAGGTGATATTATCCATGCTACTGCAATAGGGGTAAATGCAAAAGTTGATGCATCTTATAAAGTGCGAATTGGCAGCACACAGGTAACCTCTATTGGCGGCCAATACGGCTGGTCCACATTTTCTGACGGCAGGTATAAACAGCAGGTTTCAGAAGATGTAAAGGGGTTGGAATTTATTAAATTGCTACGCCCGGTAACTTACATTGTTGACCTGCCTTCACTTGATAAACATTATAATGGAAATAATAAAGAGGAAGAAATCAATGTAAGTGAAAGCTATGCCCGTGCAGCTACCCACCGGGAAAGTGGATTTATAGCTCAGGAAGTAGAAAAGGCGGCAGGTTTGGCAGGTTTTACCTTTAGCGGAGTTGATAAACCATCGAATGACAAAGCTTTATATGGTTTACGTTACGGAGACTTTGTAGTGCCGTTGGTAAGAGGAATGCAGGAGCTTCAAGGAATAATTGAAATACAACAAAAGCAAATCAATGAATTGAAAGCACGATTAGATAAAATGGAAAAACAATAACAAAATGATTGCGGTTATAGGATTGTGGCAATGCTGATTTTCCGTTATCATCTTCATAAAAAAATATTCTATTGTATATATTTATCTAAACAATATGAAAATATTGCAGTAAAGCGTAGCTGCAGCAGCTACCATTTATAATTATAAAAAAGTATCTATTCGTTCGCTTGTGAACTGGCACTTGCCTACTCCCAGTTGCGTAAAATCGTTGCCATCGGTGCTTTTACTTTGGAACCATGTTCAAAGCTTCAAAATACAGGCATTTTGGTAAGTTTACTTGTTGATCCAATAAATCCATTAGATTGGTCCAACATTGCCACACTTGCATGAGATTTATCAAAGGATGATCGTTTCAATTGATTCAGCTTTCAAAAAGCCATTTTTGAAAAGACCATGTAATTCAATTTCAAAAATAAAATTTGCAATAGGCACGCATATACAGAAAGAGTATGCTTTTCACCTCCCAACAATTACCCATAAACATGCAGGTAAATTCAACGGTTTATCGCGTTTTTCAATCGACAAAATCCATATAAGCATTGCTTATTATTACACAGGAGATAATGGCAAAAATCCATACCCGGTTACCATCGTACCTACGACAAATTGTATCGGGCGTCGTAATTTTCCCATCTATTACCCTTATACTCACACGCACTGCTCAACAGTTATTGTTATTGAAATCGGGAGCTAGTGTCATGCAGGGATCAGCTACTGGCCGATCATAATACGAAACCTGGGAAGAAGTTTCGTAACCATGTTTTTAGCTATTTAATTACCTTAGTAATCGCCAATCTGGCTTCATTTAATTTTTGCCTCATGAAAAAGCTCTTTACAATTAGCCTTACCACTTGTTTGTATTTAGGTGCTTCCGCACAAAATGTAGGTATTGGAACTGCTACGCCGCAAGCGAAGCTTGAAGTTAAAAATGCAGGAACTTCGGCAATTAAAATTAGGTCAAACTATTTCCTGGACACAACCAGACTTATATTAAGTAACCGCACCCCTTCGGAAAATGGGACTGATTTTATCTTGTCGTCAAACATGGAAACAGGGTTGAACATATCTTCTGCCAGTGATCTATCACAGAATACCCAGCCTTCTATTGCTTTTTTTTCTCCCCAGGGAAATGTAGGCATTGGTAATTCAAACCCGAATAACAGGTTGGATGTTTCAGGGAATATCAATGTAACAGGAACCATAAAGGCAAACGGATTTGCCGGTAGTGCCGGACAATTTCTAAGTTCAAACGGAGCGGGAGGAATGAGTTGGGCCAGTGCTGGTTTTCAGAACCAGGCAGTTTATTCGGTCACCTCTTTTCCGGGAACTACAGCAGATTTTAACTGGACGGTACCTGCCGGGGTTTCAAAAATACAAGTAGAACTATGGAGTGCAGGGGGGCATGGAGGATACAGTAATGGCACTGATTCAGTTCGATTTTTTAATACGGAAACATTTTTTACAACAGGCGGTGGTGGTGGTGGTGGCGGCTATGCCGCTGCGTTGTTAACTGTATCGCCGGCACAGGTGTTGGCAATACACGTGCCTGCAGGTGGAGAAGGTGGTTATGCTGCTATCACCAACGGGGCAAATGCCATTTACATGAATAATGGCAATGATGGTAGTAATGCGTTTGGGTCGGGTGGATCAGGAGGTAATTTTGGAGGTAGCACCGGAACGTTTCTGAATGTATTCTGGCTGAAAGGTGAGGACGGAGCCTACTATACGCAAACACGGCACAGCTATGTATTCGGTGGTGAAAATATCAGGGAAAATATAAACAATTATGGAGAAGGTGGCAGTTCTCCAAACACGACAACAAGAGGAGTAGGTGGTATTAGAAATGAGCAAATTATAGATAATAGTGGGTCAACCATCCGAAGGTTTAATGTAAGAAAAGGTAGTAATGGTGGTTTCCCGGGGGGAGGTGGAGGTGGAGGAATTAGTCCATCCGATCCCGGACCCACAGGAGTATATTCTTACCCGATAAGAGGTTTGGGGGCTGGTGGAATGGTCATTATTCATTATTAGGCAGTATGAACGGCACCTGCCGTTTATCAGGAATATTTACGAATAATTTAATAATATTCAAGTGGTTCAGGGTCATAGGGTTTCTTATATCGGTGAGCCTTCTCTGCGCTTAGGAGCATCCCAATTAATTTAAATAAACGATGCCCGTGAAACAAGGATGCCCCGGAAAGTTCTGAAGTTGGTTGCCAAATAATTTCCGTAATTTTCTCCATGCACAATTTGCACCATTTAAATACCAGTAAAATCAGCGCTTTGATCAGATAATCTTTTATCAGATGCTACCCTAATAAATTAGTTTTTTTATTGATTGGCTTCGGTTTATTGTTCCCGTCTTTTTAATTTTTTATCAATTAAATAAAATTTTTATGAAAAAAATTACATTGTTTTTGCACCTGGCTTCATCTTTATTTTTTTGTGCCAATTTATTGCATGCACAAAATGTGGGTATGGGCATTACCACTCCGCAGGCGCCGCTGCATATTAAAACTGCAGGTCTGGAAGTTTTAAGATTGGAAGGTTCCGGCACTCCCTCCCTAAGCCTTTACGACAACGGCACGTACCGGGGCAGCTTAGTGTCAAGGTCTACCAATATGGAGTTATACAATGCGCTACCAATAATTATCTCTCCGGGCTTTACGCCGAGCACTACTTTCTTAAATAATGGAAATGTCGGCATTGGCGTTATCACACCAGCTTACAGGCTCGATGTTAACGGTGATGCAAATTTTACCGGAGCGCTACGAACCAATGGCATCGCGGGTGTATCCGGTCAGGTGCTTACATCAAATGGCGGAGCAGCCCCCACATGGACAAATTCGGCATTAACTAATCAAATTAGGTTTTCAGCAGGTATCCAAAGTCCGGTTAATGTCTTTTCCGGTGTGATGGGATTTACAGTTAAATATAATTTGGACCCCGCAATAACCATCAATCCCCTTTCCATTGGCTTTAATCATACAGGACTATACCATTTTGACATACACGCGGTACCTAATGCTGGCGGCAATTCTGCTCCATTTTTTGGGTTAACCCTAATGACATCGTATTCAGGCAGCTATGAATTAGCGAGGCCGCATGCAGTTGCTGCTTCAGGACCCTCATCTTATGTGGAAAACGATATCTATAGCATAGATATCTATCTCATTGCTGGCAATCTGTTACAGCTCCCATTTACACTCAGTGCAAATGCCGCTGGATATAATGTCGAAGGGTGGCTGACCGGTTATCTTATTAGTGATTAATTAAGGGTAAACATATGAACAGTGTCTAAAAGCTTTCAAGGATTGTAAGCTTTTAAAGTCCTGGCAACAGGCATACAGTCCAGAAAAAGATATAGGATTGGAAGTAGTTTTGTTTGACAGCAGTTGAAGTATTCCGGGTTTAATGACATTGATAAGAGTTATTCGGGGTGATGATTATTATAGTCGGAAAGGGGCAGTACTGTGAAGAGTTCATGAAGCCATTGGATCAGTACGTTACTGACCAATTGACCTGATGATATTCAAACCCCAAAAAACCATTATTTGTTGTCAGTAGCTCCTGCTACACCCAGTGGCATGCTGCTTACCAGTTAGATTAATTAATCGATGCCTGTACTGGTTTTGCCATAAAGACACCAACCCAGAAAGAAACACAAAAATGGCCCTTGGGGGATGTCAGGATCTTTTGTCTTTGAGGCAAGAGAGTCGGGAAATGAACAGAACGTACAAGTGAGTGACACAACGATGCTCAGTCAAGTTCTGAAGTTTGTTACCAAATATTTTACGTAATTTTCTGATTGCACAATTTGATGACATGTAAAATCAGTGCTTTTATCAGGCAATCTTTTATAAGATGCTGATCTCAAACATTCCTTTTTTTTGAATTCCTTCAGTCATTCCATCCGGCTATTTCATTTTTTAATTAATTAAAGTACTTTTTATGAAAAAAATTACACTCCCCTTGCTGCTGACTGCAGCATCATTTTTTGGCACCAACTTATTGTATGCACAAAGTGTTGGAATAGGCACCACATCGCCATACGCCCCGCTGCATGTTAAAACCAATAGCTTCGAAGTGCTGAGATTAGAGGGTTCTACGATTCCATCACTGTCAATGTACGATAATGGGACTTATCGTGGAAGTCTGATAGCGAGGGCAGCCGACTTTGAACTTTATTCCCCGCTTCCAATTATGATGGCCCCTGGCTCAACAACAACTGCTACTTTTTTACCAAATGGGCATGTTGGCATAGGTACAACTACACCTTCAGAACGTTTACACGTTATTCATACTGCTGACGTGAATAAAAATGCCATCTATGGCTACGCAAGTCAGGCATCTGGTTCAACGGATTATCAGAATACGGGTGTAACAGGTTTTGGTCAGGGTAATGGCTTGGCGCCAGGTGGTTATGGTTATGGCTTTGGCGTTAAGGGAATAGGAAGTTTAAACAGCTTTGGTGCAGTGGGTGTTTACGCCGGTTTGGGAACAACTGTACCGCAAAACAATTCAATAGGCGGTCGTTTTTATTCCCTCTATGCTGATGCAGGTATTCCTGCTGCCAATCACTATGCTGCTGCTTTTTTAAATGGAAATGTGGGTATCGGCAATTCAACGCCCCAATACATGTTAGATGTTGCCGGTGACATTAATCTTACAGGAGCTTTCAAAGTTGCGGGCATTTCAGGAGTTGCGGGACAGGTTTTAGCATCCAACGGTGGTGGTGCACCCGCCTGGCAAAACACCGCTTTGTCAAATGATACAAGGTTTTCTTTTACTATTCCGTCACAACCAGGTAATAGTGCCTATATGACTTTTACTACCAATTATAATACAAATACTACAAACATTGTAGTACCCGCCGGAGGTTCACAGATAAACATTAACAAGACAGGGCTTTACCATTTTGAAGGATTAGCAGTTGGCACTGTAAATTTTTCCTCGTTTCCATCCGGATATACACCTTACTTCGATTATACTTTGACTGTATCTGTAGGATTCACACCCTACTATTACTCAATAGTAAATAATATTCCCATGCACCTGATTCAGACTGCTATTCCCGGTTATCATCATTCCGAAAGGTTTACCATTGACCTTTTCATTACAGCTGGTTCTATATTATCTTTATCCTCCTATTATTATTCTCCGGGACCTGCAACCAGTTTTGCAACCCAAGGCTGGTTTACCGGTTATCTTATTAGTGATTAAAAAATGCCGTTCCAATATATTTAATTCGTTGTTTTTTTTTCAGGTTACTCCAAATAGCCATCAAAATAACTTTTTGCGCAGCCCATTCTTATAGCGACAGGGCACCTGGGCTGCGATGGTAATATTGGGGTAACTGAGGATGACTGAAAATTGTTGGTCCTTGAACCGGTCTGTTTCTTAAAAAAAAACGCCCGGCTATTCCAGCGGTAGTATGGTAGTTAACGGAGAAGGTCTCCTGTGTAGATTGTGTCAAATTTTTCGGGTCGTTCGTCTAATCCTGGTCTGATAACGATTTTTTTTCAGCTATTGGAAACATTGCTCATGGGATATCAAACCTACGTTATTTTCAAGCGTTTCGGAAACTGCTTCATCATGCGACCGTGTGGCAGGTCTGATTTTGGTAAGAAAAAGGGCCATTTCAATTTACATGAAATGGCCTTTATAAAAAAGAGGAACAGGGCTTATTGCTTCACAAACGTTTTGACACTGCTTTGGTTATTCTGGCCTGTTAGTTTTATCAGGTAGGCGCCTTTTGGAAAGGTGCTAACGTCAAGATTTACCAGGTTGTCGCCGCTATTTAATTTGGCATTTTGTTGCAGGATGATTTTCCCGTTCATATCCGTGATGGTGAGCGTGGCCGTTTCATTTGTGGCTACACTTGCATACAGCATAAGGGTATTTACCGCAGGGTTTGGAAACAGCCCGGAGATATCCAATACCGGTGCCTGATCTTTGATCAGGATGGTATTGCTCAGCGTTGTGCGGCCATCCTTATCTACCTGTTGGATGCGGTAGTAGGTGGTACCCTTAAAGCCTTTGGCGTCGCTGAACTGATAAGTGAGTAAGGCCTGGCTGTTACCACTTGCTGCAAGGCTGCCAATAAATGTCACCTTATCAAAACGAATGCCATCCGCACTGCGCTGCAATTCAAAACCACTGTTATTGGTCTCTGTGACAGTAGCCCAGTAAATCGTATTTACAGCATTTTGTTTTTTGCCACGGATATACAAGAGGCTAACCGGTAATGAATTCTGAACACCATTTGAAGCAATAGTAAATTGGCTGAAACCGTTGAGACCGTTACGTCTTGCCGTAACTCCGCTGCCTGCTGCATGTGTGCCTTGCAAGGTCCAGGGCGAAGCAGCGTTAATGCGTTTTACCACCCTGAGTTGAGCTGGATTGGCTATGCCGCCAAAACCATTTCCTGTGAAAGAAGCATTGTATACACCACCTACCAGATCTGTGGTACTGATGTCCCAATAACCTGACTTAGTGATGGAATCGATGACGGTTCCGTTGTCGTTAAGCGGTAAACCTGTGCTAGCTGGAATGGTGGCAACAAACTGAGCAGTCAGCGAGAAAGGTCCTGCCGGAGCGGTCGTAAAATCGAGTTTCACGGGGCGGTAAAAATTAGCCGAACC
Organism: Chitinophagaceae bacterium; assembly: GCA_039925965.1. GTDB lineage: Bacteria > Bacteroidota > Bacteroidia > Chitinophagales > Chitinophagaceae > JAZKFT01. The sequence goes on along the minus strand of JBDSXW010000002.1, from coordinate 69,585 downwards.
TATCGGGAACAGTCCTGTAGAATCCGAAAAGGTGGCCGCAGGTAAAAGGCGCTTTAATGGTCCTGACACATAGCCACTATCAAGGGTTAGGGTTCCGGGAGTGCTATAATAATATTCGCCGTGGCTAAGCAGGTTGGTAGTAGTAGTGTTAATAGCACCTTTCAGCAAGGCCAGGTTCTCCACTACTGTTAATGGCATACTTAGGGTAACACCTGCTTTATTATTTACCGTGAGGCTACTCAAATTACCATTGAGCGTATAAAGACTCGTGCTCCATGCGCCACCACCGCTGATAGTTTGTGGTGTGTTGATATCGCTTACCCCAAATTTTCCACTACTGCCCAAAATCAGTCTGCCACTATCAGAGTTGAGGATACGAATAACGCCGTTGTTAATGATATTACCGCCAACTGCAAGTGATGATACCGGTACTCCGTAGGGATTAACCGGGAAATAAAACGACCGTACTTCAGCGCCCGGGTTTACCGTGAGATTGCCATAGATGTCGCTGGGGTAATAATAATAATTAGATGCGCTGAAAAAGCGATTACCATTGATATTTGCCCGGCTATCCACGATTACATTACCCAGCCTCACATTGGAAGATCCATTACCCGTCTGAAACACAAACCCCTGGGCCTGGCATGCATCCGCGCTTAGGCCGTCGCCAAATTTAAAAGTGGTGCCATTAAGGTTATAGCTGTTGGCCGGGTCGTTTTGGATATTTATTTCCAGGGCGTTCGCCTTGCTGTTTGTAGCGGCATTGGCGTCCACAATCGTTATGGTACCGCCGGATCCGTTTAAAGTAAATTGACCGGAAAACCCGCTCCTGAATTCAAGCATCGGAGTATTGGGATCTACACTGGTTGCTGTGTTACCCCCATTATTACCATCGATGATCATGTTGCCGCCACTCATCTGGACGTTAGCGCTGGTGTTGTTGAGCTGGGTAAAAGCAGCATTGCCTTTAACATTGATCGTGCCGTTACTCATATTAAAATTACCATACGTTTTCCAGAAACCGTTGTTGGCAGCTGCCGGACCCACGGTTAACGTGTTGGGTAGGGTGCTGTTAAGCGTACTGCCGGTACGGACGGTCAGGTATTTAGCGGCATAGTTTCCCGTGCCTGCAGCGAGGTTGATGGTTCTGTTGCCATCAATAATTACTTCATCGTTATTGGTGGGCAGGGCATTATTAAACCAGTTAAAAGCATCTCCCCAATCATTGGTTCCGGCATTACCGGTCCAGATCACCGGCATGGTGCCGGCGGAAATACCCAGCGCATGATAGCCCAGTAAAGTTTGTGATGCTGCTGAAGTAATCTGGTAAGTATTGATCGCACTTTGCCCTACGCTGCTATATGCTGAAACCAGCGAAGTTTGAAACCCCACTCTTTTATTGGCAGCGGGGGTAGTGCCAAAATTATCATTATCATTTAATTGTATGGATACGGAAGCATAACCGGTGTAGGTTCCGGTTACCAGTCTGCTATACCAACGGCGTGTTGCTGATAACGCTGTAAGCCCGGTACCCGCAGCGCCGGCACTGCTTTTTAACAGCCGCATACTGATGGTTCCATTGGCCTGTAAGTTGTTAAAAGTAATCGACGCAGGTACCCCATCTGAGCCCACCGGAAAGGTTTTGGTGGATGTGCCGGTGCAGGTTACAATAAAATCACCGCCCTGTACAAATGCTTCATTAAAACCTGGGGATCCAGGATAGCCGCTATTGGTACAGGTGATGGAATTAGCCGGGCTGATGGTAATAATGCCGTAATACAAGTTAAGGGCCTGGATGGAAGTAAGCTGCAGGTCTCTGTTAACAGTGAGCCCCGAATTATTCGCAATGGATAAGCTATATATGATGCCAGATTCTGGTATTTCATTGCCGGTGATAGCGGCTTCTGTGGCTGGATAGTTTTCATTGTATCGTACGTAGTATCTGGCTGACGGTCCTACCTGTACGGGGCTGGAGAAGTTGTAATTATTTATCTTAACTAACCTCACGCTATCGCTGGAGAGGCCGGCCGTATTGTCGAAGTACAGGTTGGTACCATTATTTACCGGGCAGGCAATAGATGCGTCTTCCGTTACCGTTAAGCGCCGGTTGATATTTACTCCGACACCACTTTGCATACGCAGCTGGCGAATGGGTGCTAAGAGGCTGCCAAGATTACCTGTACCACCAATAGTTTGTGTACCAGCACCAGCAAGGGTTAGCAGGGTGCCTGGATTTGAAAAATCGCTGGTGCCATTAAATGTTATATTTCCTTTTACTGTTATTTCTCTGCCGTCGCTATTATTATAATTTGGCTGGAAGGTGGACCCGGGGTTGGTTAGCAGGTTTTGTTCTACTTCAAGGTAGTTGTAGATGGAATTATTAAACTTGAGGTAGCCAGATATGCCACCACCCACTGTCAGGTTCTGAACTTTTGGGTGAATATCTATCGTCACTAAACAATTATCAGGTATTATCACATTGTCAATAAATGCGGGCACTACACCACCAACCCAGGTGGAGGCTGCCGACCAAAATCCGCCCGCTGATGCTGCTGTGCGGGTTGTCGGTGGTCTATTGGTTACTTTTATATTGTCGACAGCCCAAAAGAAGGAGGCGCTCACAATGGTATAGGAAAATCGGACCTTTACCGCCGGTTTGTTTTGTGCATCTGCTGGTAGCGGAATGGTCGTGTGGGTGCAGTTGCCGCCACCCTGCCAGCCATCGTACACGTCCTGGTTTCTTTCTTCCAGAAGGGCCCAGGTTGTTCCGCCGTTAATGCTGTAGTCGATGGTGTAGGTGTTGCCCGATTGCCACCTGAAAAATTCGGTAAACTCCAATGTGGCGTTGGTCGATCCGATCGTAGAAAATGCGGGCGTGGAAAGTTTGGTATTTGGGCGAAATGACGGGTAAGTAGCCCTGCTGATCACAGCATATGGAAAAGCCACGCCGTCACCAAAAAGGTTTGCGGGGAGATAATCGGGAGTTGAATCTGCAAATTGCCAAACATGGTTAGGGCTGTCGCTGTATGAGACGTTGCTCCAGCCTGCCGGCGGTGTAATACCGTTTGCGGTCGAAAAGTCCTGAAGGGCCAGGTAAGTTTGGGAATGGCCTGAAAAGTTAAGCGCAAAAAACACAATTAGTGTGGAGATAATTTTCATGGAGGTTATGGTTTAATAAAGTAAAAGTATCAGCGGTGGACAGGCCAGTTGGGATGAACTCATGGCCGGATGAGTTAGATATATAGGAGGCGGTAAATCGATTAAAAGCGGTAGTTTGAAGGGCGCGGCCGTGGGGTGAATCGTATGTGCGGTCAGCGTAGCTTATATGCCGTCCCCGGGGAAATATCCGGCCTCCGGATGGTGGCAAGACTCTTTGAAGGTTCGCCCACTTCTAATAAGCACAATCAGTGGTCGAAGAAAGGTTTGAAAGCATGACCCTGGAGCCATTATTTTTCCAAGTTGACAGAACATAAGGCTGTTTTCTTTTTCTATTACTACAAACTAAGTATTGCACAGCCGTTGCCGAAGCATGATTTTTACAGCTATTATTAAGTTGGCGCTACCTGATTTTAAAGAACAATCCACCTTATAACCCTTATAGGATGAAAAGAAAATTATTTTTTGTATCGACTTTACTGCTGCTGGTGTTGTCTGACCTACATTTATTTGCCCAAAAAAAGCCGGTAGTCAGACTTGCAAATGGCAGCTCTGCCAGCACCAGGAAGGCCCCGGTTCGGGTATTAGCCAATAAAGTCAATAGCTGTGGGAGTTCTACCATTACGCTTACGACCCAGGCGCAAATCAATAGTTTCAGCGCCGACTATCCGGGTTGCACGGAACTCTACCAGCTAATAATAGATGGCACAGGCTCTAGTCCTATTACAAGCCTGGCGGGGTTAAGCGGAATCGCAATTATCAATGATAACCTGATTATTCAAAATACTGGCATCACCAACCTGTCTCAAATGACGGGTTTACTACGTGTTAAAGACACATTGTTATTACGCAACGATACATTGCTTACTGCTGTTGGATTAAACAACCTGGATACACTTGGGAATATTTATTTTAAAAATGTGCCGTTGCTTACAACCCTTGCCGGGATTAGTAACCACATTACTACAATGAATAAGGTGTTTATAGACACTGCTGCCATCACCAGTCTGAACGGTCTGCAAAACATAACCGAGCTTACCAGCGATCTTGAAATCAGGAGTACTTCACTGGTGAACCTAAACAGTGTGAATAATCTCACCAAAGTGCAGTACCTGTGGTTGGAAAACAATCCCCAGCTCACCAGCATCGCATTGTACAACCTGGTTGGATTGGCAGGAGTAGTTGCCTGGAACGATACACTAATGTCGCAAATAGGACCCTTGTCGCATGGACTTCCTAACCCAAATATTGGTTCCGTATTTTTTTACAATACAGCGATCACAGATTTGTCTGGTTTAGATAGTTTACAGTCCATACCAAATACGTTTATAGGTGGCAACAGGTACCTGACTTCGCTACATGGCCTTGAAAAAATGGAGCATATCGATTATGGGGTGACCATATGGTTTAATACTGCGCTGACGGATGTTACTGCCTTAAGCGGCCTAAATGCTGTAGCCAATGATAAACTGGAAATTACCGGAAATGCAAGTTTAAGTGACCTGACGGGTCTGGGAAATATAACGGATATCGGCGGTGGCCTTATAGTAATTTACAACGGCCTACTGGATTCGCTGGGTAAGCTGAATCGTAACCTGGTTATACATGCTAACAATGGCAATCCTGATGTTGATACCGTTCAAATATTTGATAATTACAACCTTTCCGTGTGCGCTTATCCGCCTATCTGTAATTTCCTGGCTTCCGGACGCAGTGCAGAAATACACGACAATGCCCCAGGGTGTAACGACGAGGCGGAAGTAAGATCAGCATGTAATATTTTAGCAGCCTGTACTCTCTCTTATGTAACCTGGAATGGCAACGTAAGCGATGAATGGAATGATACGCTTAACTGGACCCCTAACATTGTTCCTGGCCCTTGTACGGTGGTCACCATACCGAATTCTGGCACTTTGTCAAATCAACCCTACACAGGATTTAATATTTCTATTGGAGGGTTAATAATGGAAAATGGATCTGACCTGAATATGGGAGGTGGAGACGTACATGTAAAAAATATATTGCATTTGGACGGTGGCAACATTAATAATCCCGGCAGCGTAGTTGCCGATGCTATTTATCAGCCATTCGTTCATAGCAGCTACATCGGAGGCAACTTTACCTGCCAGGATTACGGTGGTCTCAGCGAGTTTCTTTTTAATACGTTTGATGGGAATGTTATACTGAGCGACAGTATCGGCAGGACCGAAAGCAGCAGTACATTCTTCAACAACTTTAACGGAAATCTGACATTTGTAAATAACAGCGATTATGGGCAAATGTACCTCAGCAATGCTTCGCCATCGCATGATTATGTGGATGGCAACCTTTCAGTTATCAATAATTCCACCGCGGATATTTCTGTGGGGCTGGGCGGGGGAGAGCCTTTACAGGTAAAAGGAGATTTTAGTGTGCAGGCCAATGATGGCAGGGTGGACATCAATACCATCACATTTATCAACGACGGCTATGCACATATCAAACAAATGGGCAGCTTACCCATTGTTATCACTACGCTCTACCAGAGAAAATATGGCTGGAGTGTGATTCTCGATAGCAGTGTTGTCATTACACAAAAACTCGAATTTGGTAGTTTTTCAGGTGGCATTGTCACTACTGCCACCAAGTTGCTTACCCTCCGGAATAATGCGATTGCAGTACAAGGTTACAGCGGCGGAGTAGTACTGGGTCCACTTAAAAAAATAGGCAACCAGCCTTTTACTTTTCCGATAGGCAAAATAGAACAGAATACTTTCTGGAAAGCCCCACTGACTATAACAACCCCCGCATTACCGACCGATGAATTTACGGCAGAGTATTTTCACCACGATGCAAGCATCGATGGCTATGACACTGCATCATACGCACCGGGTTTTGGCGGCGTACAGGGTAAAGAATACTGGAATCTAGATAGAACTGTAGGATCATCCAAAGTAAAAATTACCCTGCCCTACGATAGCTTCCGCAGTGGTACGGCATACCTCTATCAATACATGCAGATGGCCAGCTGGAATGGCAGCCGCTGGAATTCATTAGGCAACGGAGGATTTGCAGGTGCTATTTTCGGAGGAACGCTTCTGTCCGCTGACTCGGTCTCCACATTTGGGCCGCTAACGCTTTCATTCAAGCCCATTCGTATTCCGGTTATAACCATCGGCACGGTCGATCCGATACCATGCCTGGGTTATTATTTTAAAGTGCCGTTTACTTTAGATACGCCGTTGGTTAATCCCACTACGTTTACCGTAAAACTGTCTGATACGCTGGGTAATTTTGCGCCCTATTCATTTTATCAGTTTGGCCAAAAAGTGACTAAGACTTCAGATACGATATTGGCATATATTAACACCAATTTTGTACCCAATAAAAATTATAAAATCCGTGTTACCGCCGATCTCCCACCTGATACAAGTATTAATATTGTAAATATATTCCCAGGCAGGGCTCCTTCGCTACCATTTACTATTATCGGTCCTTCGCCTGCATGCATTGGTGTTCAAAAATACTATATTAGTAGTCATGAGGCCGGAGCCACCTATGCATGGTCGCTACAAGGCACCGGAACCTTTACAGTTAATGGAGACACCGCAACGGTAACCTGGACGGCAGTTAACTCCAATTACCTGGTAGTATACAGTAGCAACAGTTGTGGAAATGGGGTAGGAGCAAGTTTGTATGTACCAACAAGACCACCAGCGCCATCAGTTGCGCCTGTTATTAATAATACGGGAAGAACACTCTATAGTTCACAAGCTCCTGGCGGCAGTACGTATCAATGGTACCGCAATGGCGTTGCGATGCCTGGTGAAACCAACAGTTCTGTGTATGTGCCGCTTACCGGAAATTATACCATGATTTTTAGTAATTCCTGTGGTAGCAGTCCAGTATCCAATACCATTTCATTTGCTGCGGATGCACTTGCCCAAACGATCAATTTTCCTGCTATAAGTGACAGGGTATTTGATGACCCGCCATTTACCCCGACCGCCACCGCAACATCCGGCCTGCCTGTAACTTTCACCATTGTAAGTGGCCCGGCATATATTAATGCACAGACAGGTGCCATCATGACTAGCGGTGTAGGCCTGGTAACCGTAGCTGCCAACCAATCAGGCAATACTGTATACGGTATTGCACCAACCGTAACAAGAACCTATACGATAAATAAAGCGCCGCAGACAATTACCATTGTTCCTGTGGCTGACCGGGATTTCCGTGATGGAGATTTCATTCTGTATGCCACCAGCAGTTCTATGTTGTTTGTTTACCGGGATCTTGTTTCCGGACCAGCAACATTAGTCGGTGAACACCTGACACCAACTGGAACGGGTACCATTATTGTAAAGGCATCGCAACCCGGCAATATTTATTACTTTCCGGCTGCTGATGTGTATGATACTTTCTGCGTACGCGCAGGAAATTTAGCCCCAATAAATGGCTTTACTAACTTATGTCCTGCAACCGCTACCTACTCGGTAAACAATGTTCCGGGCGCAACGTATTTTTGGCGAATAGCCGGCGGAAGTAGCTTGCCATCTACAACAAACACGGTAAATATCAATTGGACAACGCCGGGTGTTTACACACTGCTTGCGTCTGCCACAGGCCTTTGCGGGCCTGGCAGCAATACTGATACATTATCCGTAAATGTGATCAATAGTATCCAGCCCGATTCGGTACAGGCTATGTTCCCGGCAGATGGGGTTATAAACCAGCAGTTGCCGCTAACGCTTTCATGGGTGCCTGCGCAGCCTGCAGGGTTCTATACTTTTGACGTGTACATATGGCCAGCGGATTCGGCCCAGACAGCTACACCATTCGCTTCAAACATTAATAGTGTAAACTATACGGTTCCAAGGAATAGCCTGGTCTATAACCGCACCTATAAATGGATGGTCGTATCACATAATGGTTCCTGCACAATTATACATACAGGCCCTGTACAAAAATTCAGCCTGATACCATTGCCGGATCTCATTGTTCAAAATGTACAAGCCCCCACCACCGCTTTCAGTGGCCAAACCATTGCGATTAACTGGACAGTTAGGAATGCAGGTCCTGGTAAAACAACCACGGACCAAAGTTGGACGGATGCCGTTTTTCTATCTTTTGACACCATGCCTGTATTTAGTAAACCACCAGCATTTAACCCCGGCTTATGGAATTTTATAGATTTGCCGGTAAAGCCACTCCTTATTGCCACCAAAGCCAATTTAACGGCGTTGGACAGTAATCAGCAATACACCAATTCGGTGAATTTTACCCTGCCGCTTAACTATAGTCAACCATTGTATGTGTATGTAATTGCCAATTACCCTGCCGGTGGTAATGCGCCTGTGCAGGTAACTACCATTAACGATACTGCAAGGGCTCCGCAGCCAGTAGCAGTAACCCTTTCACCTACGCCAGATCTTCGGGTGGATACCGTATTCACACCTTCCACTACCTTCTCAGGCAGTACGATCAATCTCACGTATAAGGTTAAAAACTATGGAGTACTTACGCCTGCCGGCAGCAGCTGGGCAGATAAAGTGTATATCTCTCAAAGCCCGCTGTTTAATATCAATACCGCTATCCCGCTTAAGTATCCGAAGTTTAACGGCACCTATTATGCTAACGCACAGGATGTGGTTCTTGGCAATGCCACCCAATTGCAGGCAGACAGTGCCTATACCCAAAGCGCCCAGGTGGTGATACCCAACTATATTTTCGGCTCCTGGTTTATTTACGTCGTTACGAATAGTGGAGCTACTTTATACGAAGGCGCTTTGAGTAATAATAACGTAGGCCGCAATGAATTACAAGTGTTTCTTACGCCAACGCCACACCTTACTGTAAGTTCTCTCTCTGTGCCGGTGACTACCGCCAGCACCACCCAGCCAATCGGCGTAAACTGGAACATCAGCAACACCGGCTTTAATGATAATATCGAAAAGAACAAAGGCCACTACGCCGTACCATTTGGCACCTGCTCTATACCCGGTGCCTGTGGTGTTGGAACTGATGGACTAATTCATTGTGCCCCTCCTACACCCGGACAATCCATCCGCGACAGTGCCAGCTTTGGTAGCAGCTTCTGGATAGATAAGGTGTATTTAAGTAAAGATGGCGGCGGGCTTAACACGGGCACAGCCATTTTAGTTACCCAGTCGAATCAGGGTTTCGAGAACTCGGGACTGTATGCAAGCGAAAATTTATTTAATAGTTTCTGTAGCCCATATGGCAACGGCTACAGCCAGAGTAATGCGAACATCGACAATGTCATAAAACCGGGTTCTAATCATCCTAAAGCGGGCAATTTTGTGATACCAGCCAGCCTGCCTGCCGGAGACTATTATGTATATGTGCTTGCTAACTCCACAAAAACGGTATTCGAATACCCTGGTACGCCGGAAACGAGAAGGAGTGCGTTGCCGATCTCTATTCAACGCCCTGATATCATCGTGCCATCGGTAACGGTGCCCCCAACCAGCATCGGCGGCACCCCGGTGGCGATCAATTATTATGTTGTAAATAATGGCCCGGGAACGGTATTTAATAGTTATCGTAACGACAGGGTCTACGTAAGTGCTTCTCCTGTATTTGATGGCAGTGCACAATTGATTCAAACACTCACTTTCTTAGAAGATATGCCGGTAGGCGCTCCGATTGCGCATACGCTGAATTACACCTTTCCTATTGCAACCACGGGCACGCGGTATTTCTATGTGCATACCAATTACGACAGCTCATTCAGAGAATCTAACCAGAACAATAATATCAGTGCAGCGGTTTCCACTGTTGTAAGCGCGGGTGCACCTGCCGACCTGATCGTATCATCCATAACGATAGCCGATACAGTGTACAGTTTTCGTCCAACTTTCATCAAGTATACGGTGCCCAATAATGGCACAGGTGCCACAGCAGGAGCATGGGTTGATAGTATCTTTATAAGTTGCGTACCAACCTTTAGTCCTGCTACCAGCTATTTTGCGGGTTTACGTGGTGAGAGCAGGGTTGTTGCACCAGGCTCCAGCTACAGTGATTCATTCAATCTTAGCCTGGTCTTTGGGTTCAATTACAATGGCTGTTTCCCGGAGAGCATTATTAACACGGCTTATTTCTTTGTAAAAACCAATGCCAATAATGGCACATATGAAGGTGCTAACACCAACAATAATGTAGCTGCTACAGGAAGCCGTGTATTTATCAACCTGTTAGTAGATCATATCGTAACAAACGTAACGGGTGCAGATGTAGCTACTGTGGGTCGGCCTTATACAACGGGCTGGACTGTTAAGAACATTGGCCTATACCCCAATTCCCTGGCTGTGTATAACAATTGGTATGATGCGATCTATTTCTCACCTGATTCAATGTTTAATGCCAATGCGGTAATTGCAAATAATTATTTGGAAGCCATCCCGCTGAATACCAATCAAACCTACACAGAGTCCAGGGCAGTAATACCGCCGGTACTGCCTACAGGAGATTATTATGTGTTTGCAAAAACCAATTTTCTTGGAGTGCATATTCCTGCTGAAAAAATATTGACCAACAATACCAACCTGATACGAGATGGTGTGGGCACAGCGAAAAAAATACATCTGGTGCAACCGCTGCTGCCCGATCTGGTGGATTCCATCATTTTATCACCTGCTTTGGCACCGGTCGGCCAGCCATTGATTGTGAAATACAAAATTACCAACACCGGCGCGGGACCTACTTATCCCGACAACTGGAATAACAGGGTTTGGCTGTCAACCGACTTTATACCTGGTAATACCGGTGATATATTGCTATCATCCAAAAACCAACCGACGGCTTTGGCACCAGGTGACTCGTTTACCGATTCCATCAATGCCACCCTTGCGCTGAACATATTGCCGGGTAATTATGTGCTCATCAGCCAGGCTAATGCCATTGGCAACGTGCTGGAGACGAATATGAACAATAACCTCGGATTTAAGTATCTCACTGTGTACACTCCGGCGCCGTCAGACCTCCTGGTGGAGAGCATATCCAAGCCTGATACTGCTTTCCTGGGATATACAGTAGATACCTCGAAATGGGTGGTCCGCAATGCATCTGCCAATGCGGCGATCGGGTACACATCAGATGGAATCTATCTTTCAAAAAGTACCATGCTTGATTCTACTGCCGTGCTGATTGGTATCAGGAACAAACTGATTAATATGGCGCCGCTTGCCAGGGATACCATTACCCTTGCACCCCTTGTGACTAACGTAACAGAAGGCAACTATAACGTGATCGTAAAGACTGACCTGTTGAACAATATCGTGGAAACCAACAAGGATAATAACAGTTCCACAGCCGCCACCCAATTGTATGTGGGTGTTAAAGAACTGAAGTTAAATGTGCTCACACCGAATACCCTCACCAGTGTTGGTCGTTTCTATAAGCTAATCGTTCCTGATTCGCTGAGTGGCTCAACCCTGCAGGTAGTGTTGAAATCTAATGATTCATTGCTATATAAAAACCAGTTGTTTATAGGTAAAGGCTATGTGCCATCGGCGGCCAATTTTGATTATACCTATAGTACCCCGAATTACGGTAACCAGGATATTGTGATCACTTCCGTAACAGCCGGTGTTTACTATATCACTGCAAAATGTGCTTCGATCAATGCGCCCTCACAAATCATTAGCCTCAAGGCCGTGAAACTGCCATTCAGTATTTTAAATGTGCAGTCTTCATCGGGTGGTAACATTGGAAATGTAACCATCAAGATCACTGGTTCTTTGTTCAGCAATAATATGACTGCCAAACTAACTAAGGCGGGCACCACTATTGATGCTTCTGCCATTTACTTTGTAAACAGCACGATCGTGTATGCCACTTTTAACCTGCAGGGCAAGCCGCTGGGATTGTATGACGTAACACTCACTAAACCCGATACCACATCGGCTGCGCTCGCAAATGGCTTCTCAATAGTAAACGCGAATAATGGAGGATTAATCACCGGCGGAGGGATTAATACCGGATCTGGTGATGGTCAGCAACCAGGGTGCGATCCCGGTGCTGCCAGCGGATTAAATTCGCAGCTGGTGACCGAGTTGGTAATGCAGGATCAGGTGCTGGGTGGCTGGATATTTGTGATTCAGGTGAATTACAATAACCCAACCAATGTGGACATTCCGGCGCAAGTGAGAATCCTGTATAGCGAAAAGAATATTAAGATGGCGTTGACGCCCGAAGGCGTGGCAGGCAGCAACGGTTCTACTGCACTGTACCTGGAACTTACCGAGCAGAATGGGCCTCCAGGCATTATCAGGGCAGGTGGTAGTGGAACGATACTGGTTTATACCAAAGCACCGCTTACCATCCCGGGTCACACCAAAGTATACTTCAGCCTTAAATAGCAATATCTAACTATCCCAAATGATAACGACATGTTCAAACTAATTTATAAATACAAGATGCACTTACTTAGAAATAGTTATAAACTACTGCTGGCTTTGGCGATGGTGATTGGTATTACGGCTACCGCACAAAACATCAATAAGCCCAATAAGATGGGCCCTTTGGGCACGCAGGTAAATGCTTTAAGTGGTAACTTTTTCCTGCCCCGCACCGATGTTTTTTTACAGGGCCGCGGGTTTGATATTAGCATAGCCTTTTACTATAACAGCTTCAATTTTAACCTCAACACGGGCTTTGGCAATGGCTGGTCGTTTGCTTATAATATAAAACTTAAAGATGATACTGCTAATAGTCGTACCGTCACCTGGGGTGATGGCAGGGAGAACAATTACGCAGCCTTACCCGGCGGCGGATATAGGTCACCCAAAGGATTTTTTAATGTTCTTACGCAATACCAGCCTAACAAATATCTTATATCCGAGACCGATGGCACCAGGTATTATTTTGATAATAATACCCACAGAAAAATTACAAGGATGGAAGAGCCCAATGGAAACTACATCAATTTTAATTACACTGATAGTCTGCTTTCATCATTGGTGAATAAAGCCGGACAAAGCATTTCATTCAGTTACAATTCCAACGGCCAACTCATCGCTGTTACAGATGCTATTACGGCTCCAGTTACCACTTATGCCTACTCGTACGACGGTAACAGAAACCTTACAACTGTAACCGATCCACTTGGCGGTACAAATAAATATACATATCTGGTTAATGGCCCACTAAAGTCCGTCAGTGATAAAAATAATAATATCGTTGATGTTATTTATTACAACGACTTCAGTGTAAGCGAACTAATTGGGTGTAATAAACGTGTTAGTTTTTCTTACGATCAAAACTCAAATGCTTCTGTTGTTACAGATCACATGTCTGGTGGAAGCAACCAGATAACCAAATATAAATTCCAGATATTTGAAGGCCTGGTATGGCTTACTTCCTTAGCAAGTAATTGCTGTGGCTTTAATATGAATTTTGATTTTGATGCAGATGGGAATAAGATAAAAGAAACGGATGCTAACGGTAACGTGACGACTTATACTTACGACAGTAAAGGCAATATGCTTAGTATGACAGACGCATTAAACCAAACTGTGACTTATACTTATTCCGCTGACCTCAATAACATCACAAGTTTTACTGATGCCAAAGGAAATAAAACAACAATGGTGTACAGCAGTTTCGGAAATCTGACTCAGTTGACCGAGCCAGGTAATCTTGTTTATACCGCCACTTACAATGCCAGCGGCGACGTTATCAGTAGCACCGATCCGAATGGGAATGTATTTACTTATAACTACGATAGCTACGGCCATCCAACCAATGTGATTGGCCCTAATGGATACACCGCAGTTTTGGGTAGCGATGCCAGGGGTAATCTGGTTTCTTATACTGATGCAAAAGGTAACGTTAGTTCCATGGAATACGACATTTTAAACAGGCTAAAGAAAGCGACTGACCCAATCAGCAATACCGTAAAGTTGAATTACGATGCAGAAGGTAACCTCACATCGGTGGTGAATCAGGCCAATCAAACTTCAAAATTCGGGTATGATGCATCCAATCGTATTGTCCAGTTTTCTGATGCGATCAACAACAAAAGTTATTTTGGGTGGGATGCCATGGATAACCCGGTGACCGTAACAAACGCATTGGGTAATACTACCACGTTTACATACGACAGCAGGAACAGGCTAAGTAGTACAAAAGATGCGTTAGGAAATGGCAGTAGTGTTAATTACGACGCAAATGGAAATATCCTCTCCATGAATTTACCCAATGGGCAAACGGTATCCTATTTGTACGATCAGTTAAACAGGGTTACTGCGATAAGTGACATTACAGGTGCCATCGCTAATTTTACCTATGATAAAAATGATAATATTACCAGTGCAATCAATGCAACCGGTGCTAACACAACCGCGTCTTATGACAGTTTAAACCGGGTAACGCAAATAACTGATCCGCTAGGCAATGTAACGGTTCTTGCCTACGATAAAAATAGCAATGTTGTATCGGTAACTGACCGCAATGGGCTTGTAAGTACTTGTACTTATGATGGCCGGGATCGTTTAAAAACATTTACAGATAACGGAGGCTTTGTTACGACTATAAGTTATGATGCTGAGGGAAATCCAGTCAGCCTCAAAGACCAGAATAATAATGTTACCACGCATACTTTCGACAGCCTCAACAGGGTGAAAACGACAACCTATCCCGATGGTAAATTTATCCGGTATGCTTACGACAGTAGGGGCAATGTCATCACCAAAGGATTAACAGACGGGAGCAATATCAATTATGTGTATGATTCGGTGAATCGTATCGTATCCAAAATATTGCCCGATGGGCAAGTGTTTACCTATACCTATGATGCGTTGGACAGGGTGATTACAGCCAGTAATAATGCCGGTACGGTTTCATTTTCTTACGATGCCCTGGACAGACTTAGTTCAGAAACATTCGACGGACGTACGACCAGGTATAGCTATGATATTGCAGGACGAAAGCAAACGACTGTTTATCCGGACAGTACCAGTATTTATAAAACCTACGACACCCGCAACAGGCTTACGGGAATAGCAAAAGGAAATACTACTCTTGTTACTTACCAATATAATAATGTGAATCAGGTAACCACCAAAACATTTGCAAATGGTATTGCCACCAATCTTCAGTACGATTTTGCAAACAGGCTTACAAGTTTTTCTACAGCGGGTGGCAGTATTCAGAATTCCTCATACACTTATGATAAGGAGTGGAACAAAAAATCCATAAACAGGTTGAACACCCCTTCGCTTTCTGAAGAGTACAACTATGATAACAATTACCGGATTACCGGTTACAAACGAGGCATTATTGGCGGAAGCCCCACCATACAAAATAGTTACACCTACGATGCCCTTGGCAATCGAACATCTGCCAACCTGAATGGTACAAATACCACTTTTACACCCAATATTCTCAACCAGCTTACCAGTAGCAACAATGGAACTGTAACTACAAATTTCACTTTTGACAATAACGGAAATCTCACTTATGATGGTAAATTTTACAAGACTTATGATGCCGAAGGAAGACTGGTAAAAGATTCATCTTCACCATCTAATGTGCTCAGTTACCTGTACGATGCGATTGGCAGAAGGGTACAAAGGATTGTAAATGGCTTCCCTTTAAAGTACACGTATTCAGGTCTGGCTCAAATTGAGGAGAGAGATGGCATCACCAATGATTTAAGAACAAGGACCATCTTTAATAATTTTATCACACCGCTTACCAATGAAAGAGGCGGCGCGACCTATTACTACCATCAAAATGAATTAAACTCAGTAGAAGCCATCACCAATGGCAGCGGGAACCTTACAGAAAGATACCAGTATGATGTGTATGGTAAACAGACAATTTACAATGCCTTAAATGCTGTCATTCCTTCTTCGCTGGCAGGTAACCGTATTGGATTTACCGGCCAGGAATACGACAGCGCCAATGGGACCAACCGTTTTCATTTCAGAAATTACAACCCTGAAACCGGCACATTTAGCCAGCGTGATCTGATTGGGTATGAAGATGGCACAGGAATGTACCAATATGTTCACAATAATCCCGCTAATGGTATCGATATTTTTGGCCTCGACGACTGCACTCAGACAACCTGGCTCGACAAAACCGAAACAGTAGAATCCTGGGTAAATGGAACAACGTCCTGGTATGAGGTATATTATAAAAAAATAGGATTAGTACGTTCATTACAGGAGGAAATAAAACGTGATCGAATCGTAAGGGACTGGTTAAAAGCCCAGGGGCGTTTTGCCGAAGCCATATCTACCGAACAAAATATGATCAGCAATTTGAGCAAGCTTTCAAATCTAAAGGCCGGTAAAGCTGTTTCTGCATTAGGCAATGGCCTCGGTAAGTTGGGCATGGGATTGAATTTGCTGGATTTTGGTATTAAATCTTACAAGTTGGGCTCCGCCATCTACGATTATGCGACAGGAGCAGGCGATGGCTACCAGCTAACGAAGGCCGGTGGCAATTTGACTCAAAGTGGTCTTGGGTTTACACCGGTAGGTGCTCTATATAATCTTGCCGACTTTGCCCAGGAGAAGCTAATTAGCGGAAGAAGCATGAACGATAATGCAGAACTGGGGGGGCAGGTTTGGGGAGAAAATGGATTTACCGGTTCAATAAAGTATGACGAAGAAGAAGTGGAAGCTGAATTCCACAGAAAGCAAGGTGATTTTCCTAAATGGTGGAAAATTCGCAAGGCGCAAAATTTACGGTATGCCCTTCGTAACCGGAAACCGAATTGCCCCCAGAATACTAATCCTGACGGTACGCAAAAGCCTAACCCGCACGGCCCTGGCACCCCAGGCTCTACCACGGTTGACCAATCTGTAGATCCCAACCAAATGGTTGGTCCCGCGGGCGAGCCCACAAAACGTTGGGTGAGTGTCAAAGACCGGTTGCCCTATTCTATTCTTTATGAAAATGATAAATCTGCGGGCGCACCAGCCAAAGTAGTTCGGGTCACTACCGCTATAGAACCAAAGCAAGATCCGGCGACTTTCCAGTTGGGAAGCTTCGGCTTCAACAACCAGACTTTTGCGATCCCGCCGGCTACTCCATCCTACTACAATCGGCTGGATTGCCGTGATTCGCTGGGCCTGTATGTAGATATCACTGCAGGATACGATCAGCTGAACAATCAGGCTTTCTGGGAGTTCCAGTCCATTGATCCGCTGACGCTGCTACCGCCGCCACAACCTACCAAAGGGTTCCTTAGATTGCAGGACAGCACCCAGCCGCTATACGGACATGGTTTTGTAAACTTTAGTATCAAGCCATTGCAAACAGCGGTTACACTGGATACCATCGGCGCGAAAGCCGACATTAAATTTGATCTCAACGGTGTCATTCCTACAAATGTGGCTATGAATACCATTGATGCTTTTGCCCCGACAAGTAGTATGAACGTGTTGCCCAATAACAGCCCTAACCCGGTTATACTCAGCTGGGGCGGGGTAGACGATCCGGGTGGGTGTGGCTTGAAATATTATACGCTTTATGTATCCACCGACGGTACTAATTTCAATATTCTCAGAAGCGGGATCACCAGGACGGATACGGTATTTTCCGGTTCGCCTAATACCCGGTATTTCTTCTTTGTACTGGCCACAGATAGTGTGGGCAACACGGAAATACTGCGTCCCGGTGAAATTCGTGATACCTACCTTGGAACCGTGCTGCCGATTACCTGGTTGTATTTCAAAGGCAGAACAGAAGGCAAAGACAACCTGCTTGAATGGGCCACGGCGAACGAACAGAAGACAAAGTCATTTATCGTGGAGCGTTCGCTCGATGGTACCCGGTTTACTGATATCGGCACGGTAGCCGCCGCTAGCAATAGCAACAGTACCCGTACTTACACACTCACTGATTACCAGGTGGACAGGCTCAACAGCACATACATGTATTACCGGCTCAGGCAGGTAGACCTGGATGGCCGTGTGCAGTATTCCAATATCATCAGGCTGTCGTACAATCTGAAGGATAAGATTACATCTATAGTGTATCCGAACCCGACAGCCGGTATGATCACCCTGACGATTGGCGACAAACAGCTGATTGGTACGAAAGCTTCTTTGTACGATGAGAATGGTAAGTTCCTGGAAACCTTTAAAGTAACGGACACGAACCAAACCGTTAATATGGCCAGGTATGTAAACGGTGTGTACTACCTCAAACTCAATAATAAAGAAGTGTTGCGTGTTATTAAATTGAAATAGGATTTCGATCTGTAAACATAAATGCGCAGCCTATAAACGGCTGCGCATTTTTTTTTCAGGCATGTATATCAGCTATAGGGTGCAAGTACCGAATACGCTTTACAGCAGGGCGTATTACCCAATAGCAAGGGTATCCGCCGTGAGGTGGAATCTGAAGGAAGCTGGCGGCAAACATTTTGGCTTAGGAACAGGGACTTCATATAAGGCGTGGTAGTGTGGGTGATGTTGCAAAACAAACAAAAGCCCTATACTGTACGGAATGCTATTGCGTAAATGAAGAGGCTGCAAGAATGGAAAGCGGATATACTTACCCTGAGAGGCCTGCGTAGAAGCTGGCGGAGGTATGAGCGAATGTCAAATCGACAATCCCGCACGTGCGGGATTAAATTAAAGAATAATGGGATGGTGTATGCAGAAGTCAGCCGAGGTCATAGTAAGCTGGCAACGAGCCGCCTCCTGGTCAAACAGGCACGGGACGGAGGTCTCAGCGAAGGACGAAGGGCTGAATGTTAGAATGGCGAAAGGAATGGACTAGTTTATGGCAAACCGTTCTACAACCGAACCCATTAGTGAACTACCTGTTTGAGGATAGGCCGGATAGCCGAAAGTAAAATATAGGAGGAGTTGAGCCGCAGGATACACCATGAAGTAACTACCGCCGGGAAGATTTTTTTTACAAGTAATTAGTAGGTGGAAGAAATATTATACATCCGTAATATACAAAAAGCGGGCAAGGAGGTAATATCCAATGGTGGAGCCAGTGGTGCAGATGGTATGCAGACCGATGAACTTCATGACTACCTTAACACCCACTGGCAGCACTTACGGACAACTATTTTGGACGGCAATTACTAGCCGCATGCGGTACGCAAGGTAGAGATACCCAAACCGCAGGGCGGCACAAGAATGCCAGGGATACCCACGGTAATAGACAGGCTTTTGCCAGGCACTACTACTGGAACAAGGAACAACAACTTAAATTATTCTAACAAACCCCGTATTCCGAACAGTAGATACGGTGGTGTGAACGGACAGCAGGGGAAATAATCCCCTGCTTCCTACCCGATTATTGATATGTATGTTTCCTCAACAATCCCTTGCACAGCAGTCACTCTTTTATTGCAACTGAAAAGTAACCGTTTGTACAAACCGATAGGATACATTTCTTCCCTTTTGCCAGGCTGGCACCCATTTAGGGCCTTTTTGAATCACCCTCAGCGCTTCATCTCCCAATCCGTCGCCAGGATCCCGTTGTATCACTACATTCGATACCTCCCCGTTTTTATCGACCGTCATTTTAATTTTCACCTCGCCCTGGGTACCGTTTTTTTGTGCCTTTTTGGGATATTTTAAATTCTTTTGCAGGTAGGCTCTCCAGCCATCGAGACCGCCGGGAAATTCCGCAGCCCGTTCTACCTCGGTATACACTTTATTGGTATCTGTAACTGCTTTGGCACTATCTGCAACCTCATCAAAAGCAACAGCGGTATTGATAATTTTTGTTGCATGGCTGTTTGTTACAAACAACACCATCATGCCAATTACCGTTGCAGACACCGCCACAATCAGCAACAATCTTCTTTCCTGTTTATTTCTAATTCTCGGGATCATCTAAGCTGTTTAGAATCGCAAAGTAGGGAGAAAACTCCTAATATGCCGGTTCTGCAAGAAGTTTTGCTTCGCCCAGTTGAAATGTAATGGTTTGGAGAAACCGGGAGGCAACCAGCCGGTCATTTTGTTTGGCAGGTATCCACTTAGGTCCTTTGTTAATCAGCCTTACTGCTTCTTCGGCCAATCCGTCTCCGGGGCTATTCAACGCTTTTGCGTCCCTGATCGACCCATCGGTGTTAACCGTTAGCTGTACTTTTACGGCAGCCTGTGTTCCATTTACCTGTGCGTTTTCAGGGTAAATAAGGTTATTCATAAGATAATTTCGCCAGCCAACTTCGCCACCAAGAAATGAAGCAGGCTGCTCTGCTTTGGTGAAGATTCTGTCATAGTTATCATCTGGCTGAATTGGATCAGCTTTTTGCAGGCTGATAGGTGGGGCCACACTGCTTTGCTTAGTGGCAATAATAATTATGCCATTTTTGGCTTTGTCACCATAAAGGTTAGTTGCGTTTTCGCCCTTCAAAACGTTTATCGTCGCTATATCGGCAGGGTTCAATTGGTTTAGAATTTCCTTGCCTTTAATCTCGCCATCCAATACATACAGCGGTTGGTTTTCAGGGTCTTTGGAACCTAATAGGTTTTCGTTCCTGATTTTTATTTCTACCGGCTTTTTCTCTGCCGTTTCACCCCTGGCTGCTCTTTCCCATTCATCTGCTGTAGACCCCCGATTATTATCGGTAATGGTTATGCCCACTTCCTTTTTTGCTTCTTCGCGGTTTAAAAAATAAGTTTTCTGATCAGTAGTGGTAACTACCACGCCTTTATAGTCTGCAGTTGGCACAATCTTTTCAATGGGAACACCTTTGTACTTTCCGGAAGTGGTAATCGTTGCCGGGCGTTTCTCCACGAGTTTTACAAAGACCGAATCACTGTGTAAAGCCTTTACCGGCACTTCCTTAAGCTCCACCTCCGTTGTATTCATCGCAAAGCTTTGCTTCGCCTGCTGCCCATGCTTCGCAATGCCATTTAAAATATGCCTGGCTATGGCTTCCTGATTTTTGGGTTGTTGTATAAAGGTGGCGTCAGCGGGGTTGGTGAGGTAGCCTAACTCAAGAAGTATTGAGGGAATTGTATTCTCATCCAACACATATACCCCTTTATCCTTGTTAGATTTAAGGTTAGTAGCAACCGGCATGCCCGAGCCACTTAGTTCATCGAGTATACCACTTGCCAATACACGACTTTGTTTACTAACTATCGACTCTTTATTGCTTACAAAACATTCAATGCCTCTGCCCTGATCTGGCGTTTTTTTATTGCCACTGTTGAGATGGAGGCTAATAAAGAAATCGGCGTTGTTTTCCTTCGACAGGGTGGTGCGATACTTTAACGCTACCTCTTTATTGGTTGAATATCCAGGTAGTGTATCCGTGCTTCTGGTAAGAACCACCTTGATATTAGTACCTGCAGAAAGCTCTTTAATTTTTAATGCGATCTGTAATGCAACTGCATCTTCTCTAACTCCGGTGGCACTTATAGCACCGTTATCTGCACCTCCATGTCCAGCATCTATTACTACAGTCAGGGGTTCTGGTGCTTTCAGCAGGCCTTCCTGCAGTTGCCTATATTTAAATGAAAACAAGACCAATGAAATAGCCATTAATGGCAATACCATCAGGCGGCGTACATAACTAAATTTGGGATTGTTGCTGGATGTAAGCATAGCTAACCTTCGTTTTAATTGTGAATGAAAAAATGGATTGGCCAGGGCAAATTGTTCACTACCCATGGCCTTCATCAGTAACAGCGATGCGTACTGCAGGTTCTCATCTCCGGCCGAGGCTTTTTTATCCGCTATAAATTCGTGAATAACAGCTAACTCCCTCCTGATAAAATAGAGCACGGGATTCCACCAGGCTAGCGCTATCAGTATTTCTATGAAAACCTTGTCGTTACTGTGTTTCTCGGTTATATGGGCCAGTTCGTGGGCCAGCATCTGCTGTCCCTTTTCGGTGTTCAGGCCGATGCGTTTGTTCCAGAAAATATTCCTGAAGAACGAGAACGGTGTGCCTTGTTCCTGGGTATTATAAAATTGAATGCCCTCGATAAACTCACAGGGATACAGCTTTTTAAGCCGCTGAATTTTGGTAATGTTTTTGATAAATACAACAACCAGGAAAGTGGCTCCCGCCAGGTACAAAGCCATAATGGCTAATTGCCAGGTAAAATGAAAGTTGCTCTCTCCGCTCAACCTGGCAATGTAGAGATCTGAAATACCTGCCATTTCAACACCACGTATCAGTAATGGCGTTTCTTCTGCTGTAGCAAAAAATGGGATCGGTATTTTCAGTAGCGGCAATACAAACGGCAATACCGTTGCCAGTAACAAATAGTACCGGTTCCATTGGTGAAACCGGTTGTTGCGCAATGCCAGCCAATAGTAGCCGAGCAACACACCGCTACAAAAAATTACTTTCAGGCAATAATAAAGAATGGTAAGCATAGCTTTTAAAATGTGCTAATTAGCTAATGTGCCAATTAGCCAATTACATTAGGTAATATTTTTTCAATAACGGGATGGTAAAGTGCTATTTAGCCAATTTGCTAATTACCTTATGGAACATTTTTTTTAAGAACAGATTGCCAACAAAGCACTAGCACATTGGCTAATCGACACATCCTCACATTTCCACAGTAAACATTAGCACATTGGCTAATTGGCCCGTTCGCTAATTGCTATTTCTTCTTCTTCTTCAATTCCTCCAACATCTCTTCCAGCTCTCCGATGCTGATGTTTTTTTCTTTAACAAAAAAAGACACCATATTACTAAACGAGCCTTCAAAATAGCCCTTCACCACTTGTTGCATGGCGCCTTTACTGTAGGCATCTTTACTTATTAAAGGGGAATATTGGTGATTACGCCCCAGCACAGTCACGCCCACAAACTCCTTATCTACCAGAATTTTTAAAATAGTTGCCGTCGTGTTCTGGTGCGGTTTCGGCTCGGGCAGTGCATCAATAATCTCCCGCAGAAAGGCTTTGTCCAGTTTCCAGATCACCTGCATAATTTGCTCTTCGGCCCGGGTGAGTTGCTTTTGCATACGCTTCATTTATACGGTCAAATGTATAACTAAGTATTTAGTTGTGCAACTATTTTTTTAGTTTGGAAAACTTTAACGGATAAGGCCTTACTAATGCTGTAAAAAAATACTTTCGTTAGTGGGATACGGTTATTTTTGTCCGATACCCTAATAAAATAAAAATCAATGCCAGAAGCAATCGTATCGTTACAACACGTCAACATATACCAGGGCAACGCGCTTATACTGCAGGACGTAAATCTGGAAGTTAATAGAAATGAATTTGTGTACCTGGTCGGTAAAACCGGCACCGGGAAGTCAAGCTTGTTGAAAACGCTTTATGGTGACCTCCAGCTTACTGAAGGAGAGGGCACGGTGGCAGGCCATAACCTGAAAGAACTTACCTGGAAAACCGTTCCTTTTTTACGCCGTACTATGGGTGTGGTATTTCAGGATTTTCAGTTGCTGACCGATCGTAACGTACACGAGAACCTGCGTTTTGTATTGCAGGCTACAGGTTGGAAAGACGAGAACATGATCGAAGCCAAGATCAACGATGTGTTGGATAAAGTGGGATTAAAAAGCAAAGGTTTTAAAATGCCTTTTGAAATGAGCGGTGGCGAGCAACAGCGTGTGGACATCGCGCGGGCCCTGCTTAACAGCCCCAAAGTGATATTGGCCGATGAGCCCACCGGTAACCTCGATCCGGAAACCAGCGATGAGATCATGCAACTGTTGTTTCAGATCAGCAAAGACTACGGCACCGCAATCATCATGGCCACCCACGATTATATTGTCATCAATAAATTTCCAGCCAGGCTATTAAGGACCGAACGCGGTAAGGTTTGGGATAGTGCGAATAAGGAGCAGGTGAGTTAGTTGATTGGTTGAATGGTTTCATTGTTGAATGGTTTCATTGTTGAATGGTTAAGAAGGTCTTTGGGTGACTAATGAACCGATAAACAAATCAACTAAACCCCTAACTTACCGTTCTAAAAAGCCCTAAGCCATGGATCAAAAAATAATCACCCTATACGACGAATACACGCATAAACCGCTAAAACGGTCAGATTTTTTGAAACGCCTGGCGATGCTGGCCGGCAGTACTGCTGCGGCGCTTGCGCTCTTGCCGATGCTTGAGAATAATTACGCCAAAGCGGCCACTACCAACGACGAAGAATTGTTTACAGAATACGTGAATTTCCCCGGTGTACCAGCTGAAATGAAAGCCTATGTGGCCCGCCCCAAAGAAGCTAAAAAATATCACGCCATAATCGTAATCCACGAAAACCGCGGCCTGAACGAACATATTGAAGATGTAGCACGTCGGGCTGCCAAAGCTGGATATCTTGCCATTGCTCCTAATGCATTGTCGGCTCTCGGAAAAACTCCAGCCAGCGAAGATGAATCCCGGGCTTTTTTTGGCGAGCTAAAGGCAGAGAACAACCTAAAGAATTTTATGAATGCCTTTGATTACCTATCCACCCGAAAGGACTATAACGGCAAGGCAGGTTGCGTTGGCTTTTGCTGGGGCGGCGGCATGGCCAATAGTCTGGCGGTAAATCTCCCGGATTTGAAGGCTACTGTGGCTTTTTATGGCCGCCAACCGGAAGCCGCAGATGTGGTTAAAATTAAAGCAGCTGTTCAACTCCACTACGCCGGCCTCGACGAGCGGGTGAACGCAGGCATACCAGCCTATGAAGAGGCGCTCAAAGCCAATAAGGTCACTTATGAATTGTATAAATATGATGGTGTCAACCACGCTTTTCACAATGACACTTCTGGTGCCCGGTACAATGAAGCAGCAGCCAAACTCGCATGGGAAAGAACCATTGAATTTTTCGGCAAATATGTGAAGTGAAAGTTCAAGATATGCCGATATGGGTTTAAGGTGTTTTAGAAATTAATAGCAATGCTGTGTCCTTAAGCCTTGGATCTTCATTTTTGAATCTTGAATCTTATTTCTCAGATTTTTCGCTTGGTCCTTGAACCGCGGAACTTTTTGCTTGTATTTTCTCATTATAGGCGCTACTACCGCCTTTTGCAACACTGAGGTTTTTCCAGTCTTTGTCTTTGATCATTTTGGCGATGAATACAATTTGACCTACATGGTAGGGGTAATGGGCGAATTGGCGGAGAATGGCGTCCAGCACAAATAACTTCTCCGACCGGATGGTGATTTCTTTATGCAGGTCCTCTGGCTGTAAGGCTTCAATTGTATGTAGCACCATTGCCCAGCCTGTATTCCAGAAATCTTTAAGGTCTGTTTTTGTAAGCGCCATAGGCTCAAATTCAGCGTCCCTTTTCCGCCATTCCTTTTCACCATCTTCAGTAAGAAAATTGGTAAAGCGGCTCATCATATTACCGTACATATGCTGCATGATAATGGCGATGCTATTGCTTTCACCCGTAGGTTTATGATGCATCTCGGCTTCGGTAAGCTGTTCAAAACTTTTATCACCCACGTCTTTATAGTAACGAAGGCGTTTGAGGGTGTCGGCAAGAAACTGGCTGGCAAATTCCATGGTATTTATTTTTTATTTGATAGATCATAGTTGCTTTTCGGCAATCGCTTGTTATTTCAAAATGTCTTCATAAAAACGAATCAGCAGCGATTGCAAATCTTCCATTTCATAATCCGGCAGGGTCGCTGCTACATCGTCGATATCATGGTAGCATTTCCGCTTGCCTAATGTGTACATAAAAAAAGAGGGTATACCTTTTTCGGTGAACCAATAGTGGTCGCTGTTGGCAGCCTTGCCGCGACTATTAACGGCAGCTACATATTGACCTTCGGTATTGAGACGCTGCAACAGGGCAAACTCCTTTGTGAACTCAGTTGCATTCACCACTGTAACGCCTTCTTCTCCATTTCCCATTAAATCAAGGTTCATCAGGAAGCGGATCTTTTTGATATCGGCGGGTGGATGTTCGGTATAGTATTTTGATCCAAGCAGGCCAGCTTCTTCGCCCGCGAATGCGATAAATAAAATGCTATAGCGTTGCGGATGTAAGGCATAATATTCCGCCAGGCTCAGCATCAAACCGATACCACTCGCATTATCATTGGCACCGGGGAAATACGCCTCCCTGCCCATTGCCCCCAGGTGGTCGTAATGAGCGGTAAAAACCAGCAGGGAGTCGGTGGTGCCGGTGCCTTTTACAATGGCTGCCACGTTGGCTGCATCAAAGGATTTAATAAGCCTGGCATCAACAGTTGCGGCAAAGTTTACAGGGATTCCGGTAATCGCGGTTTTCAGCACTTTGAAAGCTGTATAGTCTTCCTGGTGGTTATCCACGTCCCAGGTGAGTTTGTCCGCGAAATTCACCATAATCCGTTCCCGTGCGTTCACCCAATTCACACTGTCGGCCTTAATCAGGTCACCGCTTGCTTTACAGGTGTGGCTTTCATTAGCCACAAGGAAATCCCGACCTGGTTTCAGTTCCTTATCGTTGATTGAGAGTGAGAGTTTGCCCGGAAAAGTATTGACGGGATAAGAGAAATGTTGCTGGTATTTGCCGGAAAAAAAAGGCATGGTATTCAGCATTTCAAATTCATGTTCAATATAGCTGGCAGCCTTTTTCATACCATCGTTTATATAACCTCGGCCTAAGAAGTAAGGTGAAGAGAGTGTGTCAACCACACGCCTGGCGTAGGCGCTATCAGCTTTTGCTAAAGTGCTGACAGATACCAGCACAACAAGAAGGAGAATTTTTATCATTTCCGGAATTTCAGTTATTAAAAAGGAAGATAGGAAACGGCCGTTAGCAAGCTGCATTTAAGGTGTAAAAAGATTTATTGATTATGATACTGGTAATAAACCGAAATAAGTTCTTACATTAATGTTGTTAAACGAAGTCTCATGATTTCCCGGAAAGATGGGTAGTACAGCGTTTATCCTTACTCCAGAAAATAAGCCCATAGACCCTGCAAATCATAGTTCTTTTCACCTTTAAATTGAAAAAGTATGATCACAGCAACAGAGCCACAGGAGCTCATCTCAGAGTGCGGCGAGTGGCGCCAGCACCTGGTTCGCCATCGCGAAGAACTCAATGCCTTAAAAAACAACCTTTACCAGTGGGCATCCGGTAAAACAGAGCACGACATCCTTCGGGAAATCGAACACTACCACAACCAATTCCACATCCAGCTTATCAACGTGCATGACCTCAAACATGCGATCCGCGAACACATCCACCAGGTAGAACACCACCCGAATTTCGGACACAAAATCCCCCATCACCACCTCGAAGATCAATACAATCTACTGACCAGGGATTTGGAGCAGTTGAAGCGTGATTTCAGAAATTTTATTTCTTCGTAGTTTACAGACGCGTCCATTTTAACGGGCCACAAACGGTCATAAGATCAAAAGAGCATTGAAAAAAAATTGCCGGTTCACCGGCCTGGAATATTACTGTGTGTACCTCCCACCAAGCCAGTTCTAATGATGCATAATGGATCGGCCCGTCGATTATTCGTTTAGTCGTAGAGACGCCCATGCATGGCGTCTCACCCTCTAAGTGGTTAAAAATTTCTTATATGAATCTGCAAACGGAGGCCTGCTCCAATTGTCGTAACAGCAATGGAAGATGTTGCATTAGCACGCACAGGGTATACGACAATAACACTGCTCCGGATATTTCCGTAATGCAGCGGAAGAGATAATTAATTATTTATTTTACAGGTACCAGCTTCGCCTAGCCAATCGTATATCACTTATCCGAAATCATACATCAAAAATCATATCAAACCCTCTGTCAGCGCTATTTTCACCAGGCCGGCTGTGTTTTTTACATTGAGTTTTTGCAAGAGGTTATTGCGATGGTTCTCTACGGTACGCAGGCTCAAAAAAAGCGTGTCGGCAATTTGCTGATTGGTATATTCATTTACTATTAATGCTAATATCTCTTTTTCCCTGCGGGTGATGACAGGTTGACTCTTGGGGTCGAAAATATTGTTGATGAGTTGTTTCTGCAGGTCATCATACAAAAATTGTTGCCCGCCATGCACCGTTTCAATTGCCAGAATTAGCGTGTCGGGGCTGGTGTCTTTCAGCAGGTAGCCCATACAACCCTGTTGCAGCATCTTTTTTACCTGGATCAGGATGTCGATATTAGTTAGGGCGATGATCTTAACGGTTGGGTATTTTTTATTGATGATGCCCGCGAGTTCGATCCCTGTTTTGCCAGGCATCTGGATATCCAGTAAGAGCACATCCGGGAGTTCTTTTTCCAGGCCCAGTTCCATTTCTTCGCCATTGGCATAGGTGGCTATGAGGGTGATATGGTCGTGCCCGCTGAGTATTTTCTGGAGCCCGTTCACCACAATGGCCTGGTCGTCTGTTATGGCTACTTTTATCATGTGGTGGTCGGTTTTGGCGGGTTTTCGAAATTGAGGTTGATACTGGTTCCACTACCGGGCTGGCTATAGATATCGGCTTTGCCATTCAGCGATTTTGTGCGCTCTAAAACGTTTTTTAATCCAATTCCTTTGCTGTTTTTTATCGCATCTTCCGGCAGGCCGGTGCCATTGTCTTCTACAGTAAAATCCACGTTGCCGGCTTCGTGAAAACTTATCTGTACCAGGGCCGTTGTGGCATGTGCATGTTTCACCATATTGTGTACCAGTTCCTGCACGATCCGGTAGAGGGATAATTCAAAGTGTTTCTCAAATCTTTTTTCTGTGCCATAGAGTTGGAACTTAAGCTGCGTCGGGCTGTTTTTCCCAATCGTTTTGCAAAAATGCCGGATTGCCTGCGGTAGCCCGTTTTGTAGGAGGAGGTCGGGCATCATATTGTGCGCAGTTTTGCGTAACTCTATGGATGCCTGTTCCAGCAGCTTGATACCATCGTTCAAATCCTGGGTCTTGGTAAGGTTGTCTTCTTTTTTCAGCAATTCAAAGTTCATCTTGGCCGCAGCGAGCAGCCCACCAATACCGTCGTGCAGATCCCTGGCCATCCGTTCGCGTTCCCGCTCCTCACCTGTGATGGAAGCGTTAAGCCTAGCAATCTCCATTTCCTTCTGAAAGTTATTTATTCTTTCCTGCTGTAGCTTCTGTTTATGGATATTTTTCCGCCTCCATAATGTAAAAATCACTGCTATAAAAAACGCAAGCACTGCGATGCTTCCGATCCAGATATTGCGGGTACGCACTGTATTTTTCACCTCGGCAATGGTCAATAATTGCTCCGCCAGTTCCTTGTCTTTTTCAGAAATCCGGAACCTTATTTCCAGGCCATGAATAATGTCTATTTTTTCCTTTTTATTAAGACTGTCGTGGAGGGAGAGATAAATGTTTTTGTACCGCAGGGCATTTTTAAAATCACCTAATGCCTCGTAGGAGTCCGCGGTAATCTGGTATGCTTCGACCACTTCATCCCGCAGATGTTCGCCGGTAGCTTTTAGTTTCGTGATGGTGTTGTCTGTTAAGGCAATGCTGGCTGCATACTTTTGCTGCTGGTAAAGGGCCTTTGCCCGTTGCAGTTCATTAAAAGCAATATAGAAAGCCAGAAATTTATTTTGCTCGGGAATATTACCAAGTCGGGACACCTGGTCTATGTAGGGTAATGCCTTCTCCGGCTGGTGTTCCTGCAGGTAAGTATCTGTAATATTGGTGAGTATGGAAATTCTACGGGGAAGGGAGAGTTTGTGCAACTGTTCCCTTTTTTCATAGTAGGATAAATAAAAATACCTGGCGCTATCGAACTTTTTGATGCCGTGATAGTAGGCACCCTGCAGAAAGTAGACAGCCGATTTTGCGTCATTGGTATCTTTCATGTCAGCCGAAGCCAGTTTCGCTTTTTCTACGTAGCGCCTGAGTGTTTGTTTGTATTCTTCGTTGGCGTTAATGTCGTAATTAAAGTTGATCCAGAATATGGTAAGCTTGGTAAAAATATTGATGGTAAGTGTGGGGTCAGTAATATTCTTGTTTTCAATTTCCCTGCCTAGCAAATAATAAAAAAAAGCGGCTGAATCTTTTTTGCCCTTTTCATCATAAGCCTCTGCGAGCGTGAGGTGCAGCTCGGCTTTCATGGCCAGATCAGTCATCTTTTCTTTTCCGTACACCTGCAAAGCCTCGCTGGCTTCATCGATAGTAGCGTTGATATTATTGCCATAATGCCACGCACTGATTTTTGTAAGTGATAAAACAATGCCCTTTGAATAAGCTGCCTCGTAACTTTTCTTAAGGGCCTCGGTAAAAAAGGGGAGTGCCTTGTCGGGCTCCGTCGAATTCAGATCCATACCCTTCGCAACGAGGCTCAGAATGGCGGCAGTATCCCGCTGTTCGGTTTTTTCAGGGTCAGTAATGAACTGGGAAAAACTGTGTAACGAAAAAAAACAAAGCGATAAAACCGCAGCCACTATCCACCTTTTGGGCAGGTGTTGTGGCTGCGCGGGAGCAGTGTTTGCAGCTTGTTTCAATACCCTGACCATTCCCCGTTTTCAGTTTAGTTTGGCTGAATATAGGCAATGCTGCTTGAAACAGCGATATGATTACCCTAACCAGCCTGGTGTTTGGCAGTGTGTCTAGTAAATGCAGGCCAATATAACGTTAGAAGAATCAGGGCTTCCGGATGAATCAACATGATCTCAGCAAGAAAATTAGCTGTGGATAAAAAAACGCAAAAACAGGAAGGGGGCAGCTGATGCTGCCCCCGAATTTGCCTTCCCGGCAAATCAGTCTGGATATTGGATTTAGACTATTTTTTTGAAAAACTATACTTGATTAAAAACTCATTGGCCGAATTGCCATTGGTAAATGTGCTGAGCGGTGCATTGTAAACATCGAAAGCATATCCTATCGAAAATTTGTTCATCAGGTTGATACCAGCTGAGAACATTGGGCCCTGGTGAACTCGGTAACCTGCACCAAACCAAACCAATTTCATATGCTCAATCCGGGCGCCTGCCTGGAATTCGGTAGGTGCATTTGGCAGCATGGTTAGCAAAAAGTTGGGTGTGATAGTGGTGCTGCCATCGATGTCGATCAGGTATTTACCATGTACAAAATAGTGGCGGTAGAGTTTGGCCTGTTCTGTGCGGGTGAGGTTACCGCTGTAGAAATTGAGCTTGGATTGCGTGAGCTGCGATACCGAAGCACCCACCTGCCATTTGTCATTGGTATAAGACATGCCAAAACCTGCATCAAATTTAGTGTTGTTGCTGGCACCACCTAATACCGGGTCATTGCCCAGCGTTTGGCCCAATTTGCCCTTGTCTATGGAAAACTGCATAAACCTGGTTTCGATACCCAGCGACAGGTTCGAATTATTGGCGAAGATGATATGTTTTGCAAAACCAAGCTGCAAACCGGTACGGCTGGTAGGGCCGGTTTTATCATTGTAGATATAACCGCTGATGCCCATTTTAATAGACGGCAGTTTGAATGATCCAAAAGCTGTGGCCGTTTTGGGGCTTCCGCTGATGCCACTCCACTGGGTGCGATACGAAAATCCGATAAAATTATCTTTCTCAACGCCAGCCATCGAGGGGTTGAAAAAAGTACCCTGCAGGTCGGACATAGAAGAATTCTGTAGTTGTTGGGCCTGGGCACCACCAATTATGGTGGTTGCAGCAAGAGCCAGGAGATATCGTTTCATATTGAATGAGTTTTAATAATTATCTTAAAATGGTAACGTTACCTTTTGCATTTACTGAAGTGCCGTTGAATAACCTATATACAATCTGGTAATAGTAAGTGCCATCGGCTGCTGCCTTACCATTGTAAGTGCCGTCCCAGTTGTTCTGGTAATTATCATTTGAATACACGAGGCCGCCGTACCGGTTATACACTTTTACACTGAGTCCATTTGCACTCAGGCAGGAGGTTCCGGCTGTAATTACCCATTTGTCGTTGATACCATCTCCGTTTGGTGTAAAGGCATCTTTTGGATCCACACAATACGGGATTACAGTTACCAGGGCATCATCTGCCGAAGTACAGTTATTGGCGTCTTTCACCGTCAGGGTATAGGTAGTAGTCTGCGTCGGTTTGGCTACTGGGGTAAAGGTGTTGGCACCACTAAGGGTAGCGGCCGGAGTCCAGGCAATCGAACTAACATTGTTATTGCCACTGCCATCTAATACCGTTTGGTCGCCAATAAGAATTGTTTTATCAGGACCCGCATTTACAACAGGGTTGGCTTTGATATTTATAGGTATTGTTTTGGTTTTTATACAACCATTTAGGGTGGCCGTTACCGTAAATGTGCTGTTGCTGTTAACTGTTGCTATCGGGTTGCTGATACTGGTGCTGCTCAGACCGGCTGCAGGGGTCCAGGCAAATACAGTATTGGCCGGGCTTATAGCCAGTAATGGTACAGGTGCTCCGGCACATACTGTGGTATCAATAGTGGGTGTAGTTGTTAAGGTAAGATTATCTGTAAAGCCTAATGTTACGATTTTCGTAAATGTACCACAGTAAGCGTCTTTTATAGTTATGGTATCATTGCCTTTGGGCAAACCAGTAAATACATTAGATGCTTGGAAAGCACCGCTATTTAAGCTATACGTGTAAGGACGAATACCGCCTGTTGCATTTACCGTGATGCTTCCTGCCGTGAGGTTAGAGCAAGTTGGAGTGGTAATCACTTCAGAAGAACCGACCGTGATATTTGACAGTTTACCATATTCCAAAATCGGAGATCCGGAAACAGAAACGCCACAAGTAAACATCTTTCTGTTTATCATGGAGATACTAGCAGGTACTGTTTTAGGTGCAAATGCCATATAAGCAGTTGTGCCGGTAGGAGGAAGATCAAGCGTCCAGGTTGTGCCGCCATCATTTGTTATATATAATCCGTTTCCTGCTGTGGCATACCCATTATTTGCATCGTGCATTAATATACTGGATAAATTTCCAGATGTCAACAGGTCAATATTTGCTGAAATATCTAACCAGGTGGCACCTCCATCGGTGGTTTTGTAAATACGCCTGTTGTTGTTGGCGGTAAAAAAGCTGCCCACCACAAATACCGTATTATTATCCAAAGCTTGTATATCGGTATAAGACATCGCAGAGTTGGTGTAGCCCGCTGGCCCAATATTTAGTGTTGGGAAAGGGCTGATGTTGGTCCAGGTGGCACCTGCATCGGTGGTTTTGTAAATCGCTCCTCTATTTCCGCAGATATACCCAATATTGCGACTTGGAAATTCTATTCCCTTAAAAGTTACATATTGCTGAGCCTGTGTACCAGTAGTACCCATTGGCCCTACTTTAATAGTATCCCAACTGGCACCATTATTAAATGAACGGTAAACCAGTCCAGATCGCTGAGCGGAAGATACCGAGGAAGAAGACTGCTGCACGCCACATGCCCATAAACTATCTGCTGTTGCAGAAGTACCTACGGCTGCCAAATCATTAATAAGTGAAGTACCTCCATAGTTATCAATAAAAACGGGGAGTAAATTTGTACCTTGATTGTTGGAGCGGTAAATAGTGCCAATATTAGTAGTGAAATATGCTTTATTTACCTGCGGATAAGTAACGGATGTAATGTTTGCAAAAAGCCCGGATAATGCGGCATTTGTTTTGTCAATCCAATTTTTACCTCCATCAACAGTTACCGCTATTGTACCACCACCTGCAGCAATACCATTGTTGCAATCCGCAAATTCTATATCGTTGTAAGATCCAGAAAGTGGTACAGCAACATAATTGCTTTTCCAAATGCCCCCAACAGATGAATCACCCACAACCCCATTGTTTCCGAGTGCCAGTATTTTACCGTTTGGTGCAATATCAATGGCTAGTGCACCTACAAATGGGCTCCAATTTTGGTTTTGTGGATAAACACTATTTTGAACCCAGTTTCTGCCGGTGTCAACTGAAGTCCATAAGTAGCCAGGATTAAAGTTGGTGTTGCTACTGCCTACAACTAAAGTACCGTTGCTTGTTCTTACCATGTGGTAGGGGTTGGAAGCCACCAAAACCTGTGTAGAAGGAATTGATGGCCCGGCATTAGGCCCGGCTGTGGGTGGAAAAGGAAAATTCAGGACTTCATATTTGCCTTTTTCAAAAACGCCGGTTGCATTTACATTGGCTGTAGAGTCATTCCTGCCTGTTTTTACTTTTACAACGGTATTATTGTTGAACGACATCACCACTACTGTGGAATCGTTAATAATATTCATTGCCCTATATGTTTGTGAAACGGGCGTAATAGATGCATATGCACTAGTACAATTATACGGCGTGTTAACATTGATCCCTGTATACCCCAGCCTTTCCTTACTAAGTGAATAGTCAGTTAATACGCCACTTTTAATCTTCCACAATAAACTCGCACCCATTGACCCAGAGGTTAAGAGTGTGGTAAGCGGGTTACAAACTGTAGTACTGGTAGCTCTTAGGCTAACATTTGGGAATATGTTGACACCATAAGAATTTGAGCCGCAAACATACCCGGTACTGTCATTAATAAATTGAATACTATATATAGATTTCAGTTTGGCATCAACAGGAAATAATACAGAAGGAATAAATGAGTTACTAATGTAGCCCACACGGGAAACCCCGTTTACAGCCGGCGGGGCGATCGA
The DNA here is from genome assembly GCA_039925965.1 of Chitinophagaceae bacterium. GTDB lineage: Bacteria > Bacteroidota > Bacteroidia > Chitinophagales > Chitinophagaceae > JAZKFT01. Next base: position 34,981 of record JBDSXW010000002.1, on the reverse strand, counting down.
ATCCCAGGTTGAACCTCCATTTAAGGTTACATATAGTCGTGGGAGCGAGTCAGCCGCGTTATTGACGTCACCACCTATATATCCCTTATTGGCATCTAAAAACCAACAGGCATTAATACTTTTGCTATTTGCGAAAAGTGGGGTATTTACAAAAGTCCAGGTAGCACCACCGTCAATTGTTTTAGCCATACTACCTGAAGCCCCAACTGCATAAGCGATATTGGCTGTTACATAATGTACATCATTAAATGTACTTCTAACTGTAAATCCTTTGGGATCTATAAATGTAAAAACTCCATAAGTCCAGTTGGTACCGCCATCGGTGCTTTTGGCAATGCCCCCGTCGCTACCTACCGCTATTACATTGTTATTATCAAAGTAATCAACGTCGAATACCGTAAACCCGAATTGTTTTGGATTACTATACCGCCAATTGGTAGTATTATAACCCTGGGCATTTACATGTGCAAAAGACAACATAGTACACATTAATAAGAGCCAGTAATGGAATTTCCCTAAACAGTTCTTGTTCATTGTGGTGTTCATTTAGTTTGTAAGAATAAACCGGACAGTATTTGTTTCGATTACGTTTTTGGCATAATAAATTTACCATGCCCTGCTAACAAAGCTATACCTAACTTGACTTAAAAAAGGCATCCACACTAGCGTTTTGCTATAATTGAGTGTTTCTACTCAATTTCAAAATTGAATACTACGGAGAGCATCTATTTGAAGTAATTATGTGCTTTATTGATCTACTTTTGTTCCATTAAATACAATTTATAGGCTGCAAAAAATCTGTTTGTAACATCTGTTTGAATACGACCTATAGCTAATTTATTAATATGAATAGATTTTTCCTTTTGGTTGCGGTTTATTTTGTTTCAATCCAAACAAATGCCCAGAATAAATCAAACAGAGGCGTGGAGTTTTGGGCGGGGTATAGTTTTAGTTCCAACTTTTTTGCACACGCCGGCCTTTCGGATCCTGTAAATAAACAGGAAATGGTATTATATATAAGTACCCAACAGGCTGCTAATGTTACCGTTTCAATAAATGGTACTTCCTGGACGCAATCGTTATCCATTCCAGCAAATACTGCCGATGCTTCAATTATTATTCCGAAAACAGGGGTAAATGATGCCCGGATTTTATCGGATGGGCTTTCATCAAAAGGCGTTCATATTGTAAGTGATGTGCCTGTTGCAGTGTATTCGCATGAATATGATGGAATGTATTCCGCTGCCACCATGCTCATGCCGGTTGATACCTGGGGATTTATATATTATTCGGTTAATTATGCCCAAACCAGGGGGCTTTCTAATCCACCTTATAATCAGGTAGCCGGCGGCGTTAATTTCCCCGATTGGTATAATTGGTTTTATATTACCGCTACCGAAAATAATACACGTGTACACATAACCCCAGCTGATTCAACTAAAAATGGATGGCTCCCTGGCCAAACTTATACCGTGAATCTGAATAAGGGGGAAATTTACACTGTTTTTGGAAAAGCAAATTTTGCCGCAGGATGGTTTACCGATACGGTAAATGCGAGTAAAGACCTAACAGGGAGTAAAATTGTTTCGGTAGTTGGTAGTGATGGAAACTGCCACCCTGTATCAGTTTTTTCTGGTACCGGAGGCATTCATGTCTGCCAAAAAGATGGAGGAGAAGCCATGCAGCAACAGGCATTCCCTTTACAGGCCTGGGGCAACCGGTACCTTACCCATCATACCATCAATAATTTTTCAGGAAATATCAACACCACATTTCGTAATTTTTATCGGGTTTGTGTACAAGATCCTTCTAGTATTGTTAAAAGAAATGGTGTGGTATTAACTGGCCTTATAAGGAATTTTTATTATGAATTTGTAGATTCTGCAGGCGGTGATTACATTGTTAGCGACAAACCCATTTTAGTGGCACAGTTTACGCCCAATGCTGCCCAATGCTGGATGAGTATTTCTCCGGCGCAAGCGGCTATTGGCGACCCGGAAATGTTTTACCTCAGCCCAATTGAACAGGGCCAAAAAAGTGTAACATTTTATGCGAGTTCGCACAATTTAATTTCAAAGTCCTACGTAAATATTCTCGTTCCCACAGCAGGTCTCAGCTCATTGCTTCTGGATGGTGCACCTGTGTCGCCTTCGCAAATAAAAGTCCATCCCAATAATCCAGCATATTCACTTGCAGTTCCGGATATCACCGCCACTCTCGATATGCCGCATACCATCACCAGCGATTCGGCATTTACTGCAACGGTTTACGGGCTTGGTGCTTATGAAAGTTATGGCTACAATATAGGCACCCTTATCAATAACCTGAATGCCCTTACCAATATCGCCAATACCTTAAACGATAATGGCAGACCTGACACTTTTACCTGCCCGAAATCGCCAACAAGGTTTACTGTGAAAGTGGCTTACAGGGCCATGGCGGTAAAATGGTTGGTTAGCCAGGTTGGTGGAGGACTTAGTCCCAATACTGATTCACTAATTATTAATCCTATACCTGTTGATTCCAATCTTGTAAATGGACGCAGGTATTATACCTATACCCTGCAGCAGGATTTTACTTTCACCACACCTGGCACTTACTATGTTCCGGTTGTGTATACTTCACCCGATATTGATAATTGCAACCATTCTGATACTGCCCGGATTGAGGTAATAGTAAAGCCCGGACCAATCGCCGACTTCACTACCAACACCGTTCTCTGTGTGCAGGATACGGCGCGTTTTACCGGAACTTCTATCCCCGGCATCTATAACATCGATCGCTGGTTATGGACTTTTGATGATAATACCACTATAAACACGGTCAATGCAGCGAAGCGCTTCAATACTGCGGGCAGCCACGATGTCAAGTATCGCATCATCGCAGATAATGGCTGTGTTGCTGATACCATACAGAGTTTTTCTTTTCTTGGTAGCCCGGTGGCTAAGTTTGGTTTTGATAGAAATATCTGCGTGGGTGATTCCATTAAATTCAGTGATAGCAGCACGATTGCACAAGGAACGATTGCCAGCTGGAAATGGAATTTTGGTGATGGTAACACCGCTATCTATACTACCAACACGCCTTTTTACCATCGTTACACCGTAGCGGGTAATTATACAGTATCGCTGGTGGCTGGTTCGGCCAGCGGCTGTAATAGCGATACGTTTAAACTTATGGTTGCCGTGAACTTTAAACCGCTGGCAAAATTTGGGGTACTGAACGCAAATATCTGCCTTGGCGATTCGATAAAGTTCAGCGATAGCAGCTCCATTAACCAGGGAACCCTGACCGGCTGGCGCTGGAACTTCGGCGATGGTACTATTGCTAATTACACCAATGCGAACTCCTTTTATCATCCATACAATTTGCCCGGAAGTTACACCGTAGCGCTGGTGGTAAGCCCGAGCAACGGCTGTGTAAGCGACACCTTTAAATTGCCGGTATCAATAGGGGTGAAGCCGGTGGCAAAATTTGGCACCAGCAATAGCAGCATCTGCCAGCGTGATTCCATCCGTATCAGTGACAGCTCAACTGTAGCGTCGGGTACCATCGCCAGCTGGAAGTGGAATTTTGGTGACGGCAGTACCGCCACGTATGCAAATAATACGCCCTTTTATCATGGTTACACATTAGCAGGCACCTATACAATTTCATTAGTAACTGTTCCGGCTGTTGGTTGCATTAGCGATACATTTAAAAAAACCATTACGGTAAGCACAAAGGCCAATGCTAAATTTGGTATCCTCATTAGTAATATCTGCCTGGGTGATTCAGTTAAGATCAGCGATAGCAGCAGCATTGCGGCCGGTACCATTACCAGTTGGCGCTGGAACTTTGGCGATGGAAATACAGTTGTAAATCCAAACGGTAATCCTTTTTATCATCCCTACACTTTGCCAGGAAGTTATAATGTAGCACTGGCAGTAACTTCAGGAAATGGTTGTGTAAGCGATACCCTTAAACTGCCGGTTACAGTAGGTGTGAAACCCGTTGCGAAATTCGGCATCAGCAATGCTTCCATTTGCCAACGCGACTCCATCAGAATTACCGATAGCTCCACTGTGGCCTCCGGCAGCATTGCCAGTTGGAAGTGGAATTTTGGCGATGGCAACACGGCTTCGTTCACGAATAATAATGCATTTTATCGCCCGTATACTTTGCCGGGCACCTATACCATTTCATTGGTTGCCGTGCCTGCGGTAGGTTGTTTAAGCGATACTTTTAAGAAGACAGTCGGCGTGAGCCCGCGGCCGGTGGCCAAATTCGGATATGACCGGAATATCTGCGTAGGCGATTCCATCAAATTCAGCGATAGTTCGGTGTATGCCAACGGCATCATTACCAACTGGCAATGGAATTTTGGTGATGGTAACACCGTAAATAAAACCAACAAAAATCCATTCTATTACCCGTATACTGTATCGGGAACCTATACCGTAACACTTGTAATTACACCGAATACGGGCTGCACAGATACCTTCCGGCTCAATGTGGTAGTGGCACAAAAGCCAATAGCATCCTTTGTTTACTCGGGTTCGCCCTGCAAGGATTCTGTGCTGCGCTTTACGCCAACATCTGTATCCAATGGCTTCCCTTTACAAACCTGGTATTGGGATTTTGGCAACGGCCAAAGCGTTACTGCTACGAATGCCAACCCGGTTTCGGCTACCTATACTGCGGTGGCCAATAACATTGTTGTAAAACATGTAGCAGGTATCAGCAGCGGCTGCTTTAGCGACACCGCTTACTTACCACTGGTTATTCACGCTAACCCCATAACGGATTTTTCCATCACCGGCGATACCATTTGCGAGCAATCTGCTCTTCAATTTTTAAGTATTAATAATCTTGCCGACAGCATTACCAGCTGGGTCTGGAGTTTTGGTGACGGCAGCTTCAGCACCCGTGACTCTTTGGGCAAAAGCTATAGTTCGGCCGGGTCCTATAATGTGCTGCTGCGGGTAAAAAGCAAGTTTGGCTGTGGCTCGTTGCCAGCAAGCAAACCCGTTACCATTAACAAGCTGCCGGTAGTGGACGCAGGTCCTTCTTTCGCGGTGTTTACGGGTACTACGGTGCGTTTCAATCCCACAGTAAATGATTCACTTTTATTTAGCTTCCGCTGGGCGCCTTCGTTTACCGGTTTGATCAATCCGGATAGTTTGCGGCCTTCATTGATCGTAGATCAAAACCAAACATATACACTTACAGCTATAGGTGCTGGCAACTGCGTTGCTTCGGATACCGTGCAGGTGCGGGTGTTAACTGCGTTGAAAATCATAAATGCTTTTTCACCCAATGGCGACGGTATCAACGATGTATGGATTTTGCCCGGCCTGGAAGATTACCTGCAGGCTACTGTGCAGATATTTGATCGCTATGGTCGTATCGTATACACCAGTACCGGCTACCCCAAACCATGGGACGGCAAGCTGAATGGCAATGCGCTACCGGTAGGCACTTACTACTATATCATCGACACCAAAACAGATTTTGTAAAACCATTTACTGGTGCGATCACGATATTGAGATAACTGCCGCCCGCAATCTGGATGAACTCCTACTGGTCCCATGAGAAAGGCTCAGTCAGTGGCATGATCTTCTGTAGTTGTTCCACCACAAGGCTTACGTTAGACCTTTTGAGAGCCATCCTTTACTCCCGCTAGCGTAGGTGCTCGTTTTTAGCATCCCGCGACATATTACTCAAATGGAAAGCAGGCTGCTTTTTTTTGGGTTGATACTTACCTTATTTTGCAAGCCTTCATTCAACCCAAAAAAATATGGCAACAAAAGCAACAATCAACAACACCATGCGGGTATACCACCGTTACCTGGGTTTTTTTCTGGCAGGCATTATGGCTATCTACGCCCTTAGTGGTATTGTACTGATTTTTCGGGACACCGATTTTTTAAAAAAGGAAAGCGTTGTAGAAAAAGCGCTTACGCCGGGGCTCAATGTTCAAGACCTGGGTAAAGCCATCCGAATGAACAATTTGAAAATCGACGCCGTAAATGGCGATGTTCAATCATTTAAACAGGGCACTTATAATAATGCAACGGGACAGGTGAAATACACGGTAAAAGAGTTACCCAGAATCATCCAGAAACTCACACAACTCCATAAAGCCAGTACCAGTCAGCCACTTTTTCTTCTGAATGTTTTCTTTGGCATGTCATTATTTTTCTTTGTCATTTCCTCTTTCTGGATGTTTATGCCCAAAACAGCCATTTTCAAAAAGGGACTTTATTTTACCTTAGCGGGTGTTGTTCTAACGATCATCCTGTTAATGGTATAGCCAATCGCAGGAGGCTCTCCACCCCTTTTTCGCATAGGTACTGTACCTTAATTCAACCGGGCCCCTGTTGATACCAAAACAGATTTTATAAAACCGTTTACCGCTGTGGTAACAATATTGAAATAGCCGGTAAGCAGCTTTTTAAAGACCCTCAGCCTTTAGTAAAATTACGTGCCGGGATCGGCAGGGTTCTGAAACAGCAAATTGATGACCTGGCAAGGTTTGGCCTTTTACATACGCGTTATGGCACTACACAAAACCAGCTGACTCCGGGCTGCTGTGAGTAGTATGGGAACCTGGGGACAGCCTATCCATTAAACGGCTCCATACCGGTATGCTGCCTCCGGGTTTTGTGCAGACAAAGGCGGCTAACTCAGTCTTTAAATGGGAAACCACTAATGAAGTAAATGCGGGACTGGATTGCAAACCCTGTACCTGCACCGGTTAGATCCAATCTTATGCTCGCAGGGCCCTGCCAGGAAAACGCCGCCCGGAATTTGCCACCGAAGGGCCCCGCTATTTTGATTTTGTAAGATGGGAATTGCTGCCCAGGTTTGAATGCTTATATTGGCGTGGAAAAGACCAGAAGGTCGTTTTTAGCAACCGCAGTTTATACCGCAGCCCGGGATGAATACCTGCCTATTCCGAAATATGAAATTAATTTTACAAATGGTTTATACAAACAAAACCCAGCCTATCAATGAACAGGAATTATCATTGGTCAATAAGTCAGTTGGCCAATAACCAATTTTCCAATGACCTATTGAATTATTGACCAATGACTAATAACCAATGACTATTGACCAATCTGAGAGGTTGCTTTTTTGACCACGCTAACTATAAAATGATCACTAATATTACCATATGAAAAGCAAGTTATTCTTACCGTTTATTTATTGCACTATCGTAATGCTGTTTACCACATCAACGATAAAGGCGCAGAAACTATTTGATGATGGGGGGGAAGTGTACCGGCCAAAGGTTCATTTTACGCCAGGTAAACATTGGATGAATGACCCCAATGGAATGGTTTATTATAAAGGCATCTATCATTTATTTTTTCAATACCACCCTTATAGTTCTGTCTGGGGACCCATGCACTGGGGCCATGCCACCAGCCAGAACCTGGTGACCTGGAAACAGGAGCCGATCGCTATTTACCCGGACAGTATCGGCACCATTTTCTCGGGCAGCGCGGTGGTGGATAAAAACAATACATCCGGTTTTGGAAAAAATGGCCGACCGCCATTAGTTGCCATTTTCACCCAACACAACACAGCGGGCGAAAAAGCTGGCAGTAATAATTTTCAAACACAGAGCCTTGCCTACAGTAATGATGCAGGAAAAACTTGGACAAAATATTCGGGAAACCCTGTTTTGAAAAATCCAGGTATCACCGATTTTCGGGATCCCAAACTGATGTGGTATGCAGCCGGCAAGAAGTGGATTATGACGCTTGCCACCAAAGATCGTATCAGCTTTTATTCTGCTACGGATTTAAAAACCTGGAAAAAGGAAAGTGAATTTGGTGCATCTCTGGGAGCACACGGCGGTGTGTGGGAATGCCCGGATCTACTCGAAATGAACGACAACGGAAAACGGCGCTGGGTGTTACTCGTGAATCTCAACCCCGGCGGACCAAACGGAGGCTCCGGTACGCAATATTTTATCGGCGATTTTGATGGGAAAAATTTTACTACGGATCAAACCACCACGAAATGGATGGACTACGGGCCAGATAATTATGCAGGCGTTACCTGGTCGAATACCGGCAACAGAACCATACTGATCGGGTGGATGAGTAACTGGCTGTATGCAAACAAAGTGCCCACTGAAAAATGGAGGAATGCCATGACGATACCCCGGGATCTACGGTTGCAACATAGTGGTGGTGATGTATTCGTCGCCTCGCGTCCTGTTCAGGAATTGACTTCCATCAGCGGAAAAACATTTACAGCGCAGAACCTTAAGCTTAATAAAACGTTCGACCTGCGTAAACTGGCAGGAAAAACAACCTTCCCTGCCCGCCTGAAGCTGACGATGGATGCTGCAAAGGATTTCTCAGTCGTGTTTTCCAAGTCCCTTGGCGAGGAACTGGTGCTAGGCTACGATGCCTTACAAAACCAATATTTTATCGACCGGACAAAATCCGGAAAGACTGAGTTTCAAAAAGATTTCGCAGGGAAATTTACTGCGCCACGGCTTAACACTGATTCCCATATGAGTGTAGACCTGGTCATCGACGTCACCTCCATAGAATTGTTTGCAGATGATGGGCTTACACTTATGACATCAATCTTTTTCCCCAACAAGCCGTACGACCGGGTTCAAATCAAGTCCGCAGACAATACTACTATTAAAAAACTCGATTGGATCCCCTTAAAAAGATAGGCCATGTATTGTTAGATCCCCGCAACTGATTTGTTCTGTTTCCCGGTAGCATGGAATCCTGGGCTAAATGCGAGTGGCCACCATTCGGTATTTAGCGCACATTATACTCCAAATTCAATTGGCCCGTCTGCCTTTTTGTGATAGGTTTTAAACAACTTATCCCAGATGGGCAGGATAGAGCTGAAATTTGAATCAGTGTCGTATTTAATGATGCTGTGGTGTACCCGGTGCATTTGCGGGGTTACGATAAAATTCCGGATGATCAGGTCTTTTTTCAATGATATCTTAATATTAGAATGATGGAATACAATCACCGGAAAAAGGATGAACGCATGTAGCAGCACCGGAGCCAGGCTGATTCCCAGCAATGGAAAGACGATGATCCTAACCATATAGGAAAGTATTAATTCGCCGGTATGAAACCTCACGGCAGTGGTGCTGTTCATTTTTTTATCCTGGTGATGGTATTTATGGAAACGCCAGAAAAAAGGCAACACATGGTTGATACGATGCCACCAATACATAAACAGATCAATCACAACAAAGCCAACAATTAATTCCGCCAGGAAAGGCCAGCCAGCCCATTGCAATAAGCCAAAACCATTTGCAGTAGTAAATCCGAGCAACTGTTGAAAATAGAATCCTGCTCCAAAAGCAAGTGCTAGGTTGAGGAGACCAAGAGCCATATTTTCCATGTCGTGACGCCGGTCGATTAGTTCTTTCCGCTGCGGAAATATATGCTCAGCAAGGTAGATAAGTAGCAACACAGCACCTAACATATAAGGAGTGATAACCCGGGTGATGTGTACAAACTGCTGTAGCATGCTTAATCGTAAATTTTTATTCCTTTTTCAAGCCATTTGCCCCAAATTGAATTATAGGCATGCACCGCTTCCGTTAACTGGTCGTGGTGATCGTACACAGGGTGGCCGTAGTTTACCCATTCGAAAATGCCACCGTAAAGGTTCCGCACATCCTGGTAGCCAGCGGATATTAGCTGCTGGGTTACGGTATCGCTACGTTTCCCGATGGAGCAATATACGATCAGTGGTTGGGTTAATGAAAGATCGGCAATCGTCCCTGGCTTGAATTTTTTCGCACCTACATGCCGGGCATTGTATAGGTGACTCACCTGGTATTCCGGGAATTCCCGCGCATCCAGAAAAATGGCCTGATTAAATGCAGTTAAAGCCTCACTTACATTTATAACCGGGGTATTACCATTTAATAAAAGCTTTACTGCAACATCGAAAGCAGCGGTTTTTGCTTTTGTCCGGCCTGGAATTATTTGAAGGTTCATATTGTATTCATTTAGGTGTATCATATCCCGGTTACGGTTGGATGAAGTACCCGTGCAAAAACCTACTGGAATTTTTGGTTAATATCAGGCATTTGAATTTTCGGCAATAGTTGGTAGCTGGTCTTACAAAAGCTTCTCAACTAAAATGCATTGCCGTAAAAAATTGTTTCTGTGAATACATACGATTTTTCAGAAGAAGTTGGGAGTCAGATTAGAACCGTAAATTGGTATTTTATTGGTCACGCGTAATGTAAATGTCATTAACAGGATTTATTTGCCAAATTTGTTTGCAGGGTGGAAGCTCCAAAAGGACAAAATTGCTCTTAAATGGATAAAAAATCTTGTTCTGCCGCCTGGTTTTAAACTATTTCCCCTACTTTCGCCGCCACAAATTATTGACAAGAAATAGGATTTCTATTAAAAACAAATTATCGGATGCCTTACTTAACTACAGAAAAAAGAGCTGGAATTTTTCAAACTTACGGCGGTGAAGCCAAAAATACAGGTTCTATCGAAGGACAGATCGCTTTATTAACGGAGCGTATTTTGTCGATCTCCAAGCACCTGCAATCCAACAAAAAAGATTTCAGCACCCAGCGTGGACTGATGAAGATGGTTGGACAACGCAAGCGTTTACTGACTTACCTCAGCAAACACGATCTGACCGGATACCGCGCACTGATCGAGAAACTGGGATTAAGAAAATAATTTTCTCAGTTATGATATATCATTAAGTTTTTCCCAATCGAATTTGTATCGATTGGGATTTGCTTTTTAAAATTGTCGCTTGCTTTTCTATCAGATCGATTTTCCTACCTGCTTTTTGTCTCAAAAAACTTTTAAAATGAAAATTGGGCTATTTAATTTACTGCTTATTGGAGCCGTGATTTTGTCATCGGCATCAGCACAAACTGTAAATGATGTTCCTCTGAAAGATATTGACGTAGAGTACGTAGAAATTGTAGGTACGCCAAAGCTGTTCAACAAAAAGGTAACCATCGAAATCGACTTTGGTCAGGAAAACAAGTTTTGGAGTCAAAATGATACACAGCTGAAAGACTCCACAGGCAAATTGTTGGTCCTCAATTCAATGATTGATGCATTGAATTTTATGAGTAAAAGCGGGTATGAGTTTGTGTTTGCCTACACGGTCCCGCTGGATTCAAAATATACATCTCACTATCTCCTTAAGAAAAGAAAGCAGCAATAACAAAAGCAACAAGAATCAATCATAACCGCGTGTTGCAATACCGCAACCGCAAAACAAGACGCAAATATTATGCTATCACAACCGATTAGTAAATCCTTTGTAGTAAATGGTCAAACTGTGACCGTTGAAACAGGGAAACTGGCCCGTCAGGCAGACGGCGCTGTTACCGTGAAATGCGGTAACTGTATCATACTGGCAACAGTATGTGCCACCAAAGAGCCAAGAGAAGGCCAGTCATTTTTCCCCCTGAGTGTAGACTACCAGGAGAAATTTGGCGCTGCAGGCCGTATCCCCGGCAGCTTTTTCAAAAGAGAAGCAAGATTGAATGACTACGAGATCCTGACCAGCCGTTTGATCGACCGGGCGCTGCGTCCGTTGTTTCCCGAAGATTATTTATGCGATGTCCAGGTATTGATTTCTTTGGTTTCCAGCGATCCCGAAGTGATGCCTGATGCATTAGCTTGCCTGGCGGCTTCTGCAGCATTAGCAGTATCTGATATTCCCATTGGTGCCGTTATCAGCGAAGTAAGAGTTGCAAAAGTAAATGGAGTTGTGGTAGTAAACCCTACCCGTAGCCAGCTCGAAAATGCTGATTACGAGTTCATCATTGCTGCTACTGATAAAAATATTATGATGGTAGAAGGTGAGGCCAAAGAGTGCAGCGAAGAAGACCTGATTATCGCCATCGAAACCGGGCATGAAGCTATTCGCGTACAGGTGAAAGCGCAGGAAGAACTCCGTGATGCTGTAGGCGTTACAGCGAAAAGGGATTATACCAAACCGTACCGCAACGAAGAACTGAACCAAAAGATCATTGCCCTGGCAAAAGATAAAATGTATGCCATTGCAAAAGGCGCTTCTGCCAAACACGACCGCAGCGATGCTTTTGCAGCCCTGCACCTGGAAGTGAAAGAAGCCCTGGGCGAACTGGAACCAGCGGATGCCAAACTGATCGGTCATTATACCGGCGAACTGCAATACAATGTGGTACGCGGTATGGTGTTGAACGACCGGGTACGTTTAGATGGCCGTGGCCTCGAGGATGTGCGCCAACTGGATATGGAAGTGGACGCACTCCCAACCCCGCACGGTTCGGCATTATTTACCCGCGGAGAAACCCAATCGTTAACGACCGTTACTTTAGGTACACCATTGGATGAAATATTGGTAGAAAGCGCTGCCAAATCTGTGTATTCTAAATTTTTCCTGCACTATAATTTCCCGCCATTCAGCACTGGTGAGGTGAAGATGATGCGTGGCCAGAGCCGCCGCGAGGTAGGTCATGGTAACCTTGCCCAGCGCAGCCTGAAGAAGATGATGCCCGGCGAAGATTTTGCTTACACCGTTCGCGTGGTGAGCGATATCCTGGAGTCGAATGGTTCGTCTTCTATGGCTACTGTTTGTGCGGGTTCACTGGCATTGATGGATACGGGTGTTCCGATTCCTAAGCACGTAAGTGGTGTTGCCATGGGTTTGATTACTGATGGCGACAAGTTTGCTGTATTGACCGATATCCTCGGTGATGAAGATCATTTGGGCGATATGGACTTTAAAGTAACTGGCACCCGTGATGGTATTTGTGGTGTACAGATGGACATTAAGGTAGACGGATTGAGCATGGACATTATGCGCTCTGCATTAAGCCAGGCCAAACGTGGCCGCCTGCACATCCTCGACGCCATGTACGAGTGTATACCGCAACACCGTGAAGATTACAAACCACATGCACCACGTATGGTGAAGATCTTTATTGATAAAGAATTCATTGGCGCGGTAATCGGGCCAGGTGGTAAAGTGATACAGGAAATGCAGAAAGTTACCGGCACTACCATCAATATCGAAGAGAAGAACGAGCGTGGTGAAGTATCTATTTTTGGTGCCAACAAAGAAGGCGTTGATAAGGCGTTGAGCTGGATCAAAGGCATCGTGATGGTTCCTGAAGTGGGTGATGTGTATGATGCTACCGTTAAGTCAATCATGCCGTATGGCGCATTCGTAGAATTCATGCCTGGCAAACAAGGTTTACTACACATTAGTGAAGTAAGCTGGAAACGCCTCGATACACTGGAAGGTGTATTGAACGAAGGTGATATCGTAAAAGTAAAATTAACCGGAACCGATCCTAAAACGGGTAAGTTCAAGTTAAGCCGCAGAGAATTAATGCCAAAGCCTTAATAGGGCAGAAGGCCGTAGCAGAACTAAGGAAGAGATAATAGACGAAAGACAATAGATAGTAGACAGAAAGGCATTTACAATTGAGGCCGGCAGGTCGAAATATTTGGAGAGGAATCAGCTAATAACTGGTTCCTTTTTTATGCCCGGGATATAAAATCGCAACTTATACTTCAGTCAAGAATATTACAATAGGGTTTTCACTTGGCTCTCTCGTCTAAAACAAGCATTCTGTGCCTGACATTTTCATTGCCGGCGCAGTATGTCAACCTGTGATTAAAATAGTTCTGATAAATTTTTTAATCACAACTATTTTAATCACAAAGTTGTGATTGGTTTTAGTGTGATAAATTTTTGTCACAACAATTTCTATCACAGCTTTAATTCGTTGACTCGTCGTGGAAAAAGTTGATTGTTTTTGAAAAAAATCCTGCAATGAGTTTACAGGATGAGCTAAAAGAAAATGCTGGGTTGTATTTCTGGTCCCACAAATGCCAGGCTGCTGATTTCGTGCGCAGGTCTATACAAGCATTTTCTCCAATTTCATTTTCCACTTCTCCCAATCTTTATTTCTTTCCATTGCAAGTATGAAAATTTTGGGTGGTCATAATGAACTAAATGGCAGCGTTCTTGAATGACGACATATTCAATACAATTTACTTTTCTCTTTTGCCATCATTTTTATATTTCAATAATTGCGTTCGGCTTAAATAATTGGTGTTCGTTCTTTTGCACATAACCCAATTGGTTGGTGAGCAAGGTGGTGTTGCCAATTTTAAACCCTGGTGTGTTGCAGTGATGGTGCCCGTAAATCCAATAGTCAATTACCGAAGTTTCTATGGTATCAAACAATTCAACGGCAAAGGCTTCATTTAAAAGATCCCCTTTGTACTGTGGAGGGTAATGGAGGAAAGTGGGCACATGATGGGTTACAACAATTGTGTTACCTGCAGTAACACGTTGCAGTTGCTGTTGTAAAAACAACATACTGTCATCATGCAGCTTATTAAACTGGTCGGAAAAAAAACGGTAGCCATTGTATTTGATTACCTGAAAATCGCTCATGCTTTTTTCAATCAGCCATCCGTGTGCGGGATTAATTTTTGACCAAAGGGTCGAAAAAATCAGGTTAGTATTTCCGCACTGTACGGCTGTATTGTTTACCAGGAAAATATTGCTCCTGATTTTCTCATTGAATGTTCCGCATTTTTTGGCTGCATCAAAATAATAATACTCGTGGTTGCCAGGAATCCAATAGGTCGTTTCAAAATGGTCGGATATATAGTCGAAAAAGTCTTTGTGCTTATCCATTATTGCAAAAGGCACAATATCACCGGCCAGCAACAATATTTCTCCGATTGGTTCAATAGGAAATTGTTTCAGAAATTTTTTGTTTTCCGGAAACTCCAGGTGCAAATCGGAGCAGTATTGAATTCTTGCCGCCTTGCCGGATTTCGGTTCAGTCAACATTTTTATTCTTCTTTTTTAATTCTAATTGCTTCATTGCTTTATCCAGGTCTTCTTCCGCCAGGTTTATTCTTTTTCTTTCGGGCTCCTTAAATTTTTCATATTCTCCAAAGCAGAAGTTGCCACGGCTTCATGAAACGTTTTTCCGCTGTGTAGTCCAAATCCTGAATTCAGTGGCAACATGCGATTGAACCCGGTAGCCAACAGAAATAATCATGTTTTCTAAATGACATTGATTTTCAAATGCTTATTCTATTCCCTTTGTGAGCTCCTGCATAATCTGGTTCGCAATTGCATCCGTACCTGGCTCACCCACACTATTAGTTAGGGCCACTACCGCAAGGCGTTTAGAAGGCCGGATGCCGATATAGCTGCGAAATCCGCCGGTGCCTCCGTTATGCCACATGGTAAATAATGTCTTATCATCAGAATCGAAATGCCAGGCCAGGCTTACTTTCGGACCAGTCTGGTTATAAGTGATATTTTGCAGCAGCAAAGTTCTTGCGTCATATTTTCCTTTTGACAGGGGCATTAGCGCAAATGGCACTGCATACTTTATCAAGTCTTCGGTGGTGCTTTTGATAGCGCCTGCACCTGCGAGACTTTTAAAATTCCAGTAGTTGGTGGGCTTACCAGCGGCATCGTAACCAACTGCGGTAACCGAACTGTCTTTAATAGCTGCTGCATAGCTATTCTTCATTTTTAAAGGACCAAAAATGGTTTGTTGGTATTGCTCATTCAAGGGCAAGCCATTCAATCTTTCCAGAATCACGCCCAACAGGCCAACAGCGAAGTTGCTGTATTCATATTTCGCACCCGGTTTACTTGTGGCATGGTAGTATTTAAGAAAGGAAAACATGGCAGCATCGTCATAATTGGCATATGGGTCATCCAGGTTTTTGTTTCCGTAGGAAAAGTTTAATGGTAACCTGGGCATTCCGCTCGTGTGGTTACTCAATTGATTAATGGTAATGCCTTGCAAATCTTTATTACTCGCTACACTATCAGGTAAATATTTCGAAATCGGATCATTTAATGCAATCTTGTTTTTTACCACAGCATCGGCTAGAAGATAAGCAGTAAATGTTTTGGTGATGGAGCCGATTTCGAAAACGGTGGTTCTTGTGGGATGAACGTCTTCGCCTTTCTTGGCGTCTCCGTAGTTATAGAAATAAGATTTGGTACCAATTAAAATTCCAATACTAAGACCGGGGTTTTTACCCGTCTCCATAAACTCCGACGCGTACCTGTGAACAAGGCTGTCGGTGCGTGAAAGCAGCGCGTTGTCGTGGTAGTAGTTTTTGCGTTTATCACTGTCTTTCACTTCGGGCTTATAGGGCTGAAAGCTGAGTGTGGTGATCTTTCCGTAGGTGTTCAGCCCCACCAGCAAGTTCATTACTGCAGACGGCGCCATATATGCTTTGTAAATATTTACATCGGCTTTGCTCCGCTCAAATTCCATCTTGCTGATTATGCCCAACGGATACAATTGCTGGGATAGCACATTTTGCAGCACACTAAGTTTTACTTTTTTGCGGAAGCTGGTATCTGTAAGCAGGTATATGCTGTCTGTCTTCTGTTCGTCGTACAGTTTTTTTACAAGCTGCGCTACTGTATCCGTTTTCTTCTCCAGCGTGGTAATTTGAGCAGTGGACCAGAAACCTGAGAGAAGAACAGATAGAAAAGTTACAGTTTTCATTTGTTTTTGCGATAAAGGCTAGATGTGCAAATTA
Source organism: Chitinophagaceae bacterium (assembly GCA_039925965.1). Classification (GTDB taxonomy): domain Bacteria; phylum Bacteroidota; class Bacteroidia; order Chitinophagales; family Chitinophagaceae; genus JAZKFT01. The sequence goes on along the minus strand of JBDSXW010000002.1, from coordinate 18,412 downwards.
GTGGTTCTCCAATATCTTCCCCTGCCCAATAGAATGATTCGTTTACAATTACAGTGGCGTTGTCAGCCGCGGCCATTTTTCAAATTCCTATATCTTGCCATATTGCTTTAGAAAAGGGAAGGCTCTTTTCTATTCTACCTTCTCTTCTGGTATTGATGTAAGTCTTTTTATCTTTTTGCCTGTTTTATCTATACTGAACATTTGATTGCCACTACCCACAATCGCCCTGCCCGACAGGTCATATCCCCTGTATATGGTGTCAAACTGAGGTCTTATTACCTCTTTTCCTGCTTTATTGATAAAACCAAATTTGCTATTCAGACGCACTTCTGTCATATCATACCGGGTAAACGGCCTGGCATCATATTTTAAAGGGGTAATCAACCGGCCTTTAGCGTCAGTTTTGCCCCACTTATTATTGAGTGAGACAAAGGCAGTCCCATCATCATAATAATCATCTACTTCATCGTACACATTTTTCATTGGCCTCCCACCTTTATCAAAGAAATAGTGCAAACCGTCGAGGAACATTTTTTTACCACCTTCTACCAAAAAGGTGACTGAATCATATTTTACAGGGATAATTTCTTTACCTGTAATATCTATAAAACCCATTTTCTGGTTTAACCAGGCCATTATTAATCCGTCGGTATAAGCATACAGACTTTCGTATTTAAAAGGGAGCAGCTCTACCCCATTTTTGTTGATAAAGGTTTGCTTATTATTGAGCACCACGCTGGCCTTACCCCCTTCGAAGGCCCAGCCCCTGTCATATTTTAAGGGGATGACCAGTTTGCCTTTCTTATCCACATAACCATACTTGCCATTTAGTTTTACTGCAGAGAGGCCTTCCCAAAATAAATAGACTACATCATAAATAACAGGTACTATTTCCTGCTCGTTCATATCCACATATCCAGATTTTCCATTAAGTGTAGCTGCTGCCAGTCCGTCAATATAAGTTGAAACATAATCCCACTTGCTTTTTTTAGGTTCAGGAGTTTTGGTGACGGGTTTTACGGAAACGGGTGTTTTGGTTTTGGTATCTGTATTGGCGGGAACATAAGACGGATACCTTTTGGCCTTCGCTTCTTCGGCATATCTTTTTTGCCGCCATTTTTCCTGGTCATCACGCATTTGCCGGTTGTAGGCTTCTTCCTTTGCCCGGTTAAGATTGGGGCCGGTAAAAGAGTTATTGTAAGGTGAGACGTACTGGGCGTCCGTGGAATTTAAAGCGGTTACCAGTACAATAAATACAAAGAATGTTTTTGAATGGGATTTGGTCATTGTTAGGAGGTTATTGCTTGCTTAATAAAAAAACCGGAGGTCGCCTTACAAGATATTCTTTTAAAGGTTACGCCGCCTTTTTTGTAAAATTTGGGTGATACATTTCAGGACTTTCTTAGTTGGGCGACCAAGCTCCTGAATCGAATGCCGTAGTAGAGCTATTTCCCACCAGTCCTTTTTAAATTTATCAATCAAAAAGGTTTTAAGACTGAAATATTCATCAAGTCCCGGCCAGTTAATTCCTCTGCCAGCGCCTGCAAGTCAAAATTTTTCAACTGCTGCCCTGTAGCTATTTTTGATTAGGGGATATTTTTAAATCCACTTCTGCAACACTTTTCCTGAACTTAATATCATCAACATCATCTTTGGGCCGGGGTGAAAATCTATGCTGGCAATTCTAAGTATATTTTAAAAATGAGCTGTTTTATTGAATCGTAATTGTCATCAGGAGTATTCATTTTATGGAATGTATCATACTGAAATGTACTGTTGACTATTGACTGATGACCAGCAACCTACAGCGTTTCCTTCAACCAGTTATAAAATTCCTTCTGCCATACTTGTGCGTTCTGCGCATGCAACACCCAATGGTTTTCTTCCATCATCACCACAAGCTTACTTTTGATGCCGCGAAGCTGTAATGCCTGGAAAGCTTGCATACCCTGTTCCAGTGGAACCCTGTAATCTTTCGCCCCATGAAACACCAGCATCGGTGTATTCCATTTACTTACGAAATTACTTGGAGAAAATTTAGCATACGATTTTTGTGCAGCAGCATTTTTTGTATCCCAGTACGGGCCACCATAATCCCAATCTGGGAACCATAGCTCTTCGGTAGTGCCATACATGCTGCGGAAATCAAAGATGCCATCGTGTGCGATAAATGTTTTGAAACGCTTGTTATGCATACCCGCCAGCATAAACGCACTATAGCCACCATAGCTGGCGCCCACGCAACCCAGCCGGTTTTTGTCAATAAAAGGCTCTTTAGCCAGCGCGTCAATGGCACTCAGGTAATCCTGCATGGCAAGGCCACCATGATCCTTACTGATTGCTTCGTTCCATTTGGTGCCATACCCAGGCATGCCGCGTCGGTTTGGTGCTACTACGATATAGCCATTACTCGCCATCAGCGAAAGGTTCCAGCGGAAAGAATAGAACTGTGTCAATGCACTCTGCGGACCGCCTTGGCAATAGAGCAGGGTAGGGTACTTTTTTGTTTTGTCGAAATTCGGTGGGTACACTACCCAAACCAGCATGCTTTTATTATCCACCGTTTTTACAAAACGACGTTCTGTTTTACACACGCCTATTTGTGCGTATGCAGCATCATTTACATGTGTTAACTGAGTTATCTCACCGGTGCTTATATCCACGGTATACAATTCTGCGGCATGATTGAAATCAGTGCGGCTGACTACAAGGGTATTGCCGCTCTGGCCTACGATGCCATTGATATCAAAATCGCCTTTTGTAAGTTGTTTTATTTGCGGCATCACCATCAACATGCCAGGGTAGTTTACACTAAATAATTGAAGAGTGCCGTTGATGGGGGCATAGAAGAAAATGGAGCCACCATCGTCACTCCATTTGTACCCTTCTACATGAATATCGTCACGACCCTTCGTTAAATTTATTTTGCCATTGCTGCCGGATACGATGATATCCTGTTTGTCGGCTTCATAGCCATCACGTTTCATTTGCATCCAGGCCATAGCTCCATTTTGGTTAAATGACGGTTGCAGATCGTAGCCTTTATTGTCGGCTGTGAGATTGGTGGTGGTGCCGCTTGCAATATCGTACGCATACAGGTCGGTATTGGTGCTGACCGCATAGGCTGTTCCAAATTTTTTCTTGGTAGCATACACTACTTTTTTACCGTCATTACTCCACACAAAGTCTTCGTCGCCGCCGTCTGGTTTCAGCGGACAATCGTAAGGCTCATTGGTCATAATATCTACCGGGTTGCCATCCATGCCTGTACCCAGGGTACGCAGGATGATATGCCCATATTGGCCATCTTCCCATTCGTCCCAATGACGGTAATTAAGCTGGTCGTAAATCAGCACATTGCTTTTGGAAAGGGTGGGGTAGAAATCGGCACCGGTAACTTTTTTGACTTTTACATCCTCACTGCCGATCTTATATTTTCCATCAGGAGAAACTTTGGGATTTGAAAGCAGGCTATCCGCATTGGGTACATTCACCGCATAACCGCCACCAACTGGCACCACATAGGTTTTGCTGCTGCTTTTATTGTCGTCCACGCTGGGTGTGCTAACCGTATACACCACAAATTTTCCGTCTTTTGAAATTCCTTTGCCACTTACCCGGCCAAATTTCCAGAGTTGTTCTGGTGTCAACAGGTTCTGGGCATTTACGGTTGCTGTGATAAATACCAACAGCAACAAACTAATTCGTGTAAGCATATTCTGGTTTGTTTTAAGCGGCTAAAGTAGTGATAATTTTCGCCGGCCATTCATACCGGATGGAGCCTGCAAAAGGAAAACCTTGTTAACTGGTCATTTGTCAACAGGTCAATGATGCACCTGGATAATTTAGTATCTGAGCGAAATGGTAATCACCCATTAGTGACGACAGAGGATATAAATAGGGCTATTTTTCTGATAACGGATTCTTTCCGAAGCAAATCAGTGAATTCATATAAAATACCCGTATCGATAGAAGCCCAATAGCAGTACTGGAGATGAAAGGATTGCGACGCAACGATGATGCTACAGGGGTCTGCAGTTGGTATCACTAAAAAGTGGGAAAAATCATTGGACAATTTTTGTGAAGGGCTAAAGCACGATGCATTTAAAATTGTCGTTTAGCAAGATTCTCAAAATAATTGAAAGACTAGCGGGAGGCACCCCTTAAATGCACCCAAAGCAGCCGTGAAAGCAATTAAACGGCGCATTCAGTTACCTTTGCCTTTTATAGACGTGTCAACAAAGTTCAATTATGACCATTGACCTTTTGACCCAATGATTAAATATTATGAGTAAGAAAGGAAAAGTACTGGTGGCAATGAGTGGCGGTATCGACAGTACGGTGGTGGCTTTAATGCTCCATCACGAGGGATACGAAGTAGTGGGCATTACGATGAAAACCTGGGATTATGCCAGTAGCGGCGGTGGCGCCAAAGGAAAAAAGGAAACCGGCTGCTGCAACCTCGATAGTTTTAACGATGCCCGGATGGCTGCGGTACAGCATGGCTTCCCCCATTTTATTCTGGATATCCGGGAGGAGTTTGGCGATTTCGTGATCAACAATTTTGTGGAAGAATATATTGCAGGCCGCACGCCGAATCCCTGCGTGCTTTGTAACACACACATAAAATGGAGGGCCCTTTTGAAGCGGGCTGATGCTATGGGCTGCGAGTTTATCGCTACCGGGCATTATGGTAATATCCATCAGCATACCAATGGCCGCCATTATATCAGCAAAGGCGTGGATGAAACCAAGGACCAGAGTTACGTGCTATGGGGGCTTCAGCAGGACCTGCTTGCCCGAACTTTGTTGCCGCTGGGCAATTATAGGAAATCAGCCATTCGTAAGCTGGCAGAAGACTACGGTTACCCTGAACTGGCCAAAAAAGCAGAGAGTTATGAAATTTGTTTTGTACCAGATAATGACTACCGCGGTTTTTTAAAACGTCGTGTAGACGGGCTGGAAGAAAGGGTGGCAGGTGGCTGGTTTATTGATAAAACAGGTAAAAGGCTAGGCCAGCATAAAGGCTATCCATTCTACACCATTGGCCAGCGAAAGGGTCTTGATATCGCTCTGGGCAAACCTGCATATGTAACATATATCGACCCGGAAACCAATACTGTTACCCTTGGCGAGGAAGACGACCTGGACCGGAGCGAAATGACAGTAGCTGGTATCAACTGGCTGAAGTATGATGGTATCAGTGATGGCATGGAGGCAATTACCAAGATCCGGTATAAGGACCAGGGCGCCCTTGCCAACTTATATAATGCAGATGGGAACCGCATCGATGTAAAGTTTTACGAAAATGTAAAAGGTATTGCCCCGGGACAAAGTGCCGTTTTTTATGAAGGCGATGATGTGATTGGAGGTGGGGTGATACAAAGAGGTTAGGCTGTCGATTGACTGTATTAAGTAGCAATTGTAGTTGTTGTGAAATTGATATTTTTAAACAAAATTCCCGGCTGCCTCAGGTAGCCGGGAATTTTGTTTGGTGATTGCCTGATTCTTTTGAAGTCAGTATTTTACTATCCCTGAGCCATTCAGGACGTTTTAGTAATTGCAACCGAATTTTTACGGCCACGATTGTCGTAACCAATTTCAATTTTATGGAGTGCTAAATCTGCACCAGCCGAATGGTTGATAATAACTTCTTCTTTTTTGCTGTTAAGGGCGATAACCGGGAGTTTGCAAAAATTATCGGCATGGCCACCAATGATGATATCAATATGAGTAGATGTCGCCGCCAGTGAAAGATCATCCGAATTGTTGCCTGCTTTAAATCCAAGCTGGGAAAGGCATACCACAAGGTCACAGGCTCTCTCTTCCTTTAGATAAACAGCGAGGTCGTTCAGGCCTGAAAAAGATGCTGATGCATTATCTGCCAGGATGATGCCGGTTTTAATTTTGCCTTTGTATATGACACGGTAATCACTTACTCTTATTGCATTAGCTGCACTTGTCTGCATGGTGGCATCGTAAGCAATATCGGGCACACCAGCCGTTGTAGCCGCATGAAGCATCAGAAGGTTTGAATAGTTGCTTTTCAGATTTTTAATCTGACTTAAAGGCTGAGAGTTGCTACTATTATTTCCGGTATGCGCCAAAACAATGCTTTGCTGGTTGAAGCCGGAGCAAGTAAGAGAGTCAAAACTGTCTGCCATGGACGAAAAAGGTTTGGCGACGAGCAATGCGGTAGCAGCTATACTGCCATTTAGTAGAAACTTTCTTCTTGTGTTCATGTGATTAGAGGTTAGTTCTGGTTACTAATGACCACAAAATAACATTAAACAATGTTTCATGCAAGTAAAAAGGCTCAGGTTCAAAAAAATTTTATTTTTGAGTAGCAAGTGTCAAACTATCCGTCAGGTGAGGAGCATTTTTTGTAGCAAACTTGCTCTCTACGGTAGGCTGTTTAGGAGTCAGCAATTTATTTTAGCAGTATGGTCAATATTATAGGTAGCGGAGCATTTTAATTGCCAGCAGTAAATTGGTCAGGCCTGGGCAAATGTCGGTAGGATCTGCAGCCGGAATACAGCGCTTTTTGCTGTAGCCATCCAGGAAGGAGCAACTGGAGGAGTTAATCAAAGCAGGGTTTAATGCCTGGTGTTAGCTAGCGTGTGTGCCCATTGATATTGATCCGGATATTTTATTTCACATGATGGTTATAAAGAAGCCGAAGTTATATTGCAGGCACATTTGCAAATAAAAATTGCTTTGCTTATGTTGCAGCAGATAGCGTCAGCCGGCTGAAAGAAAGAGCGAACCAGTACCCAATGCAGATAAATATTTCTATCTCACAACATAGTTAAGATATTGGTTTTATGGCGTTCCGATTTCTTTTGACGGTTGTTTTAAAATGATAAAAATCTAGTTTTTTATGACCATCGGATTATTGTTGCCCCTTTCAAATACACACCTGGGCATGAGCAGGGATTTTGTGGATGGATTTAATTCCTTACTTAAACTCAAAGAACATACTACTACCATCATTATAAAAAAAGAAAGTGTTGGCCTGGGCGGCATTGAAAAAGAGGTATATGACAAGGCGGAAAAACTGCTGGTAAGTGATGACGTGGATATTTTGATTGCCTATATTGATGAAAAAGTTACCGCTATGATCTATACATTGGTGCAGGCTTCCGGTAAGCTATTAATTGTGGTAAATCCGGGAGCCAACCATCCATATAACTGGATAGCTCAGCCCTCGGTAATTCACCTGACCCTTCAACATGCTTTTTTATGTTGGCTCACTGGAAGGCTTGCGGGTACCAATTCTGCGGATAATAAGGAAGCGGCATATGCTTCATCCTTTTATGATTGCGGCTACCTGCATTCTGCCGATATGGTGAAGAACTTTACGGTTTCGGGCGGAAATGTTCTATATAATTATGTAAATAACCAGGCGTATAATGAAAATTTCGAGATCAGTCAACTTAATGATTTTCTGACTGCTACTCCTGATTGTAAAAATATTCTTGCAGTATATGATGAAAAACCAGCCTCCCTCTTTTATGACAGGTTGAATAATTATAAATCCAGTTTTTCTTCGCGGTTATATGTGTCGCCTATGATGATGACTGAAAAAGCATTTGAGTTAATGGGAGCGGGCTACCATTTTTCGATAGAGGGGCACCTGCCCTGGCAGCCTGCTTTGGATACCACCGAAAATAAAAATTTTGTAAATACATGCTCGCGACCCGCAAGTATTTTTTCATTGTTGGGTTGGGAATCTGCCCTGATCATTGATGAAATCATAACCAATTATAGCGGGGATGTTCAGGAGGGTGAAGCAATTGTTGAGCACCTTAAAAAATCACCGATGGCAGGTCCCCGGGGCCAAATGAAACTGGATGCTGAAACACTATATTACACCACAGGTTTTGGCAGGTTTAACATGGAAGCCGGAACTTTATATGGAGCCGTTGAACGGATCACAGATTTTGAAGAAGATTGGAAAACCTTTTCGTCATTAGATACCGAAGGTGCTGTAACCGGGTGGACGAATACCTATTTATGTTACTGATACATGAATGAAACGAAACTGATACTGCTTTGCGGCAGTCGTATGGCCTTACCCGTTATGCGCGACCTTGTATTTCACCGGCAGCTAGCTGCTGTTGTTATTCCTGAGCATTGTTCAGCGTTTGTACAACAAGTACAATTGCTTTTGAAAGAAAGTGGGATCCCGGTATTAATTGTCACCAGAAAAAATTTTGAGTCTACGCTTCAACATGCCATTAAAAAATACCAGGTTACCATAGGCATAATGCTAACATTTTCTTTTAAACTACCGGCTGCGGTATATGGGCTGCCACCAGGTGGCTTTTTTAATATTCACCCTGGCCCATTGCCGGGTTACCGCGGCCCTGATCCCGTGTTCTGGCAAATTAAGAATCGGGAGCCCTATGCTGGTATTGCTATCCATAAAGTAGATGACAATTTCGATACAGGTAGCCTGGTGCTGTCTGATAAGATCAGACTATCTGCCACGTATACCCATGGCACCTTAACTACAAAACTGGGTGAGTTGGCCACTATGCTTTCGGGAATTTTAATAAAAATGGCAGGTTTCGGCATTGCTATCCCTTCCAGGCTCCAGGATAATGATAAAGCAGTATATTATCGGAGGCAGGGAACCGGAGACATCAGTATAAACTGGAATACGATGGATGCCGAAACTATTATAGCACTTATAAATGCCTGTAACCCCTGGAATAAAGGCGCTGTTACCAAACTTAATGAAAAGATAATAAGGATTCTTTTGGCAGAAAAAGTTGACAGCCCGGACCCGATTGATAGTGAAAGTAAACCAGGCTCGATTCTTACTATTGATGCGAAAGGTATTGATGTAGCGTTGAAAAACAAAGGAAGGCTACGGATCACATATGTTTATGTTGACGAAGGGTTTTTGCATGCTTCAAAAATTGCCGAATTTGGTGTCACCGCATCTGCAAGTTTTATCACAATTTAACCCGGAACATTTTTGCTTGTTTTTAAAATTTCAATACTTTATTCTCTAAAAGTTTGCATTTACGGAATCTATAAATTAAGTTTACTACTCGTAAATTATGATGTAAACTCAACCTTGCCTATGAACTTAAGCCGGTTTCGTCTCAGTTTTTCAACTACTGAACTATGAACATTATTTTGTTCGAAAAATAGAATCCTAACTATCTAAACCATTTAAAACCAATCAGACTATGGCACAACCTTATGTTGGCGAAATTCGAATTTTCGCCGGTAATTTTCCCCCTAACGGATGGGCTTTTTGCGATGGCTCCATCATGCCGATCTCAGAAAATGACACGCTGTTTAATCTTATTGGCACTACTTACGGCGGCGACGGGCAAAATACATTTGCATTGCCAGATCTCAGGAGCCGTGTGCCGGTTCACATGGGTGCCAGCTTTGTAATAGGCCAATCCGCAGGCTCGGAGAATGTCACGTTAACAACCCTGCAGATTCCTGCCCATACACATGTACCCCAGGTTAATGCTGCAGGGGGTATAGATTCGCCTGCAAATTCAGTTTGGGGCAGTGCCACGGGTGCTACTCCTTATGGTGCTCCCCCAACAAATGCAACCATGAACCCGGCTTCTGTGCAGGCTTCGCCAGGTAGCCAACCGCATGAAAACATGATTCCCTTCCAGGCCTTAAATTATATTATTTCATTGTTTGGAATATTCCCATCCCAAAACTAATTTTTCAATTTTTTAAAATAATAATCTATGTCGCTGCCATTTTTAGGTCAATTGCAAATATTTTCTTTCAATTTTGCGCCAAAAGGCTGGGCTTTATGTAATGGTCAATTGCTTCCGATAAATCAGAACCAGGCACTTTTTTCATTGTTGGGGACTATGTACGGTGGAGACGGAAGGACAAATTTTGCACTTCCAAATTTACAAGGCCGGGTTCCAATGCATATTGGTAACGGGCTAGTTCAGGGGCAGTCGGGGGGCCAAGTTGCCCATACGCTTGGCATTGCAGAAATGCCAAGCCATAGCCATCAGGCGGTTGGAAGTTCATTAACTGCGAATGCCGCAACTCCCGGTAATAATTTCTGGGCTAGTAATACCGGTTTTAAACCGTATGCTGCAAGCCCTGATACAGCGATGGATCCTGGTTCCATTTCGCTTGTAGGGGGTAGTCAACCACATGACAATATGTCTCCATGCCTTGCGCTGAACATGTGTATTGCGTTAACCGGCATATTTCCTTCCCGTAATTAAAATAAATATTTTTATTAATTTTTAAACTATTTATAATGGATCCTTTTGTAGCAGAAGTAAGAATATTTGGGTTTAACTTTCCCCCGAAGGGTTGGGCAACCTGCGATGGTCAATTACTGCCCATCTCGCAAAACACCGCACTTTTTTCCTTATTGGGTACTTATTATGGAGGTGATGGGAGAACCAACTTTGGACTGCCTAATTTACAAGGTTCGGCCGCTTTGCATGCGGGCGAGAGCAGTGGTTCGGGCCTTACCCAGCGGTTTGTAGGAGAGACTGGTGGTTCGCAAACAGTCACTTTAATTGCGTCAGAACTACCGTCTCATACACATGTTGCCAACGCAAAAACTGGAGGCAATACCGCATCTCCTACAGGTTTAAATTGGGGAAACCCAGGCGGTAGACCTGCTCCGAATTTTTTTGCGAATGCAATAGGTAGTCCGCAAAATATGAGCCCGCAGGCTTTATCTTTGGCCGGGGGTAGCCTGCCACATAACAATTTAATGCCTTACGTCACTTTGAATTTTTGTATCGCATTACAGGGTGTCTATCCACCAAGAAGCTAAAGTAATGACGACTGGCAAGATTTGTAGATTGCTAAGAAAATAACTATTTCCACTATTCTGTTGGTTCGGACATCATGGATGACGGCCACCAGAATTTCTGGTTTTATAATATCAATTCCAAAACTAACCCTACCTGTATGACAAACTTTAATGCCACCTTAATGGGTAAGCCTTTTTCTCCCAGCAAACTCAAAATATTTCTTTCTTCCGTTTTGGGAATATTGATAGCGTTTTCAGCTTCGGCAACTGTTTTTTCAGTTAACATTTTAACCGATTCGCATGCTGCATCACCTGGTGCCGGAACCGGACTCGATGCTGCTGGTAAAGTGTCATTCCGTTCGGCGTTAGAAGCTGCCAATGCAGTTGGTGGTGCACATACAATCAATGTTCCTGTGGGTACCTACAATCTTACCCTGGGGATGATTACCCAAAATGATATAGTACAGAATATTACTATAACCGGAGCCGGAGCTGCCACAACCATCATTAATATGGTTGCCAATGCAGCACAGGACCGTATCTTGCTTGTAGGTACCAGTGGCGCATTTGACGGTATGGTCACGTCAATCAGCGGCCTTACTTTTCAGGGTGGGTTAGAAACTTCAGATATTTATGGCGGTGGTGCGATCCTTGCAGGTGGGGGGCCCAATTGTAGTTTAAACCTTACAAATTGTATATTTAAAAACAATGCAATTAGCCCAACGGCAGTTAATACAGGAGGTACCAATTCTGGCGGGGCAGTGGAATTTAACGGTGGAGGTTCATTAATAATTAACAATTGCCAGTTTATAAATAATACCGTTCCAAAAGGTGAAGGTGGTGCAGTAAGGTATTTTCTTGAAAATCTGGTTAGTGCAGGCAACGGAGTTTGTACCATTACCAATTCAACCTTTACGGGTAACTCTACTACAGGTACAGGCGTAGGCGATGGTGGTGCATTGGCTATATCGGCGCAAGGAAGGCTTGTAGGGGGTGTTACACTTGCTGTAACAGTAAATAACAACACGTTTACGGGTAATTCTTCTACTGGCATAACTAATGGTGGTGGCGCTATTTATCTTACGAATTCATTTGATGTAGGTAATACCTGGCAGGTACACTATAATCGTATTACAGGTAATTCAACAACTGCTGCAGACGGTAGTTCTGGTTTAGGCCAAAGTGGCGGCAGTCAGGGAAATGTAGATGCAACCAATAACTGGTGGGGCTGTAATACCGGCCCGGGAGTTGCAGGTACATGCGACAGGGCTGTCAAAGGTCCAGGTGGCGTAGGAACTCAGGACATATCTAAATGGCTACAGCTTAAAACAACTGCTTCTCCTGGTACTATTTGTAATACAGCGGCAAGTTCTCCAACTAATACTTCAACCATTACAACAAGCTTTCTTACCAATTCGGCTAATGAAGCAATAACCGTAGCTAATCTTTCAACATTAATTGGTAGAACTGTCAATTGGGGACCAACAACCTTGGGAAGTCTTTCCGGTCAGCAATTAACCATACAAGCATCAGGAACAGCAACAGCTTTATTTACATCGAATGGAACCGGAGGTACTGCCACTATAAATACCCAGGTAGATAATGTACCAACTAGTGAAACTACGCCATCCAGGGCAAGCATTACCGTGAACACTGCTTCAGTCGCTCCAACCGGGGTTACCGGTGCAACAACCATTTGCAGCGGACTGTCCACAACACTTACCGTAGCTGGTGGCAGCAAAGGAACAGCGGCAGTAACGCAATGGTACACGGGATCATGCGGAGGAACCCTTGTTTTTACCGGGGATGCTTATCCTACCCCTGCGCTTGCAAATAACGCAACTTATTTTGTGCGTTACAGTGGAACCTGCAATACCACAACCTGTGCCACAATAAATGTATTTGTTAATGATGTAACTGGAGGATCCGTAGGGTCAGACCAAACGGTATGTTCCGCTGGCGACCCGGTAACATTTACAGAGACTTCGGCCTCAACAGGCAGCGGTACTCTATCGTATCAATGGCAAAGCAATACCACTGGTTGTGGCGCAAGCTTTAGCAACATCGGGGGCGCAACATCGTCAACTTACGATCCACCATCAGGCTTATCAGTTACTACCTATTACCGCAGGGTAACAACCAGCACTCTTAATGCTGTATTATGTGTTGCAAACAGCAATTGTATTACAGTTACTGTAAATAATGTGACAGGTGGAATAGTTGGAGCAGATCAGATAATCTGTTCCGGAGCCGACCCTGCGCCATTTACACAAACCGTGGCGTCAACGGGTAGCGGTTCACTCAGTTATCAATGGCAGAGTAGTACAACAAGTTGCGTTGCTGGCTTCAGCGATATTGGGGGAGCAACCGGATTGACCTATGACGTTCCGGCTGGTCTTTTAGTAACTACTTTTTACCACCGCGTAACCACGAGTACACTCACAGGGATTCCTTGTTCAGTTAATAGTAATTGTATATCTGTAACGGTAAATAATGTTACCGGTGGAACCGTGGGAACAGACCAGGCTGTTTGTTCAGGTGGGGACCCAGTAGCATTTACCCAGACACAGGCATCTACAGGTACCGGAGCATTATCTTACCAGTGGCAGAGCAGTACTACAAGTTGTGCCGCCGGATTCAGCGATATAGGCGGAGCAACAGGAATAACCTATGATCCTCCGGCAGGATTGCTGGTTGCTACCTATTACCACAGAATAACCAGGAGTACATTGGGTGGTGTACCATGTGCAGCCATCAGTAATTGTATTACTGTATCCATTACACCAGATAATACCATCACCTTAACCTCCGGCCCGGGTAGCGATGTTCAAACAGTTTGCATTAATACCCCAATCAACAATATTACCTACTCCACCACGGGTGCAACCGGCGCAAATTTTACAGGTTTACCAACCGGGGTAACGGGTGTTTGGGCCGCTAACGTGGTAACGATCAGCGGAACACCAAACGTTTCAGGCGTGTTTACTTACACGGTTACCCTAACTGGTGGATGCGGAAATGTATCAGCACCAACGCCTGCATCGGTAGGACGTCGTATAACGGTAAACGCTAATAACACCATTAGCCTTACCTCAGCTGCCGGCAGCAATGCACAAACCGTTTGTATTAATACTCCGATTGTGAATATAACCTACAGCACCACAGGGGCCACCGGTGCAAGTTTCGGAGGATTACCAGCCGGAGTAACGGGTGTCTGGGCCTCTAACGTGGTAACGATTAGCGGAACACCATCTGCATCAGGTACATTTAATTATACGGTTACACTTACAGGCGGTTGCGGAAACATTACCGCCAACGGAACAATAACAGTAACACCAAACAATACGATCACGTTAACCTCAGCCGCTGGCACCAATAATCAGACTGTTGCAGTCAATACAGCCATAACCACAATTACTTATTCCACCACGGGAGCTACCGGTGCTAATATTGCTGGCTTGCCAGCCGGGGTAACGGGCAACTGGGCTTCCAATGTGGTAATGATCAGCGGAACGCCAACTGCATCCGGCAACTTTAACTACACGGTTACACTTACCGGCGGTTGCGGATCGATAACAGCCAACGGAAGCATTAATGTAACAAACTGCGGAGCCACATTAACATCCGCAGCGGGTACCAATGCACAAAACGTATGCATCAATTCCGCAATTGTTAATATCACCTATTCAACTATCAGCGCCACCGGTGCAAATTTCAACGGATTGCCAGCGGGAGTAACAGGAAACTGGGCCTCCAATGTGATTACAATCAGCGGAACACCAACGGCATCAGGTATCTTTAACTACACTGTTACCTTAACGGGTGGTGCATGTAGTGGGCAAACCGTAACAGGAACCATCACTGTAAATGCCTTGCCTGTAGTAAGCATAACTGGCTCAAGTTCTATTTGTGCCGCTTGCTCACCTGGCCCGGGCACCACCATTTATACGGCTGTATTAAATGGGCCAGCAGAAAGCCCGTCTAACGCCTCTCCGGGTACTGGTACTGCCACCATAACAATAAATACGGTAACCAATACCATGCGCGTACAGTGCAGTTTCAGTGGTTTGACCGGTACAACAACTGCTTCGCACGTCCATTCTGCTACGGCAGTAGCTAATACAGGTACAGCTGGCGTTGCTACTACTACACCCACATTTACCGGATTTCCATTAGGGGTTACATCAGGTACTTATGATAATACGTTTGATATGACTTTGCCCGGCAGTTACAATCCGGCTTACGTTACTGCTAATGGTGGCACAACAGCCAGCGCATTTGCCGCTCTACAGGCAGGTTTGGCTGCTAACAAGGCTTATTACAATATTCACACATCAACGTTTGGGGGCGGTGAAATACGCGGTTTCTTAAGTACGTTCTGCAGCAGTGCCAATTCTTCCACCACTCTGTCTCCAACATCAGGTGGCACCTGGATAAGTAATAATCCCGGGATTGCTACGGTGACAAATGCAGGCGTGGTAAACGGCGTTTCTGCAGGGTCAGCGACTTTTACCTTCACCAATTCAACCACAAACTGCACTGCAACCACTTCAGCTGTTACTGTGAATCCTTCAAATACAGTTACAGCGGCGTCATCTGCACCAACCTTATGTATCAATACTCCGCTTACCACTATTACACATACCACAACCGGGGCTACAGGTATTGGTACACCAGTAGGATTACCTGCCGGCGTTACCGCTGCCTGGGCATCTAATACCATTACCATAAGTGGAACACCCACCGTTTCAGGGGTATTTAATTATACTATTCCTTTAACTGGTGGTTGTGGTGGAATTGCTGCAACCGGCACGATAACAGTTACCGCAAATAGTACTATTACATTAACGTCGGCTGGCGGCACCAATGCCCAAACGGTATGTATCAATACCGCGATCACAAACATCACCTACGGCACAACCGGTGCCACCGGCGCAAGTTTCTCAGGTTTACCAGCTGGTGTAACGGGTAACTGGGCTGCCAATGTGGTAACGATTAGCGGTACACCAACAGCAGCAGGTATATTCAATTACATGGTTACACTTACAGGTGGTTGCGGTGCCACCAGTGCCATCGGAACCATTACGGTAATATCAAACAATACGATCAACTTAACCTCAGCAGCCGGCACCGATAATCAGAATGTTGGCGTCAATACGCCCATTACCACTATTACTTATTCCACCACAGGAGCTACCGGGGCCAATATTTCTGGCTTGCCAGCCGGGGTAACGGGCAACTGGGCTTCCAATGTGGTAACGATCAGCGGAACGCCTACGGTATCGGGAAACTTTAATTATACGGTTACACTTACGGGCGGTTGCGGATCGATAACAGCCATGGGAACAATAACTGTATTAAACTGCGGAGCCACGCTAACATCAGCACCAGGTACCAATGCCCAAGTCGTATGTGTCAATTCTGCAATTAGTGATATCACTTACTCAACTTTCAATGCCACCGGCGCTAATTTTGCAGGCTTGCCTGCGGGTGTAACAGGCATCTGGGCGTCTAATGTGATAACGATCAGCGGAACACCAACGGCATCAGGTACATTTAACTACACTGTTACCTTAACGGGTGGTGCATGCAACGGGCAAACCGTAGCAGGAACGATTACCGTAAATGCCTTGCCTGTAGTGAGCATAACTGGTTCTAATTCTATTTGTGCCGCCTGTTCTCCAGGCCCTGGAACCACCATTTATAAGGCAACACTTAATGGTCCGGCCGAAAGCCCTTCAAATGCATCTCCAGGTACTGGTACTGCAACGATAACAATAAATACTGTGACCAATACCATGCGTGTGCAGTGCAGTTTTAGTGGGTTAACCGGAACAACTACTGCTTCGCACGTTCATTCTGCTACGGCAGTAGCTAATATTGGTACAGCCGGCGTGGCTACTACCACACCCACATTTACCGGATTTCCATTGGGGGTTACATCAGGTACTTATGATGTAACTTTTGATATGACATTAGCAACCAGCTATAATCCTTCGTATGTTACTGCCAACGGAGGTACACCTGCCAGTGCATTTGCCGCACTTCAGGCCGGCTTAGCTGCTAATAAGGCTTACTATAATATCCACACAACAACATTTGGTGGCGGTGAAATACGTGGTTTCTTAAGTACGTTCTGTAGTAGTGCAAATGCTTCAACCACCTTATCGCCAACATCAGGCGGAACCTGGATAAGTAATAATCCCGGGATTGCTACAGTGACAAATGCAGGCGTGGTTAATGGTGTTTCTTCAGGGTCCGCCACTTTTACTTTCACAAATTCAACTACAAACTGTTCGGCAACCACTTCAGCTGTCACTGTTAATCCTTCAAATACAGTTACAGCGGCCTCATCCACACCAACCTTATGTATCAATACGCCTTTAGGCAGTATTACACATACCACAACTGGTGCTACTGGCATTGGTACAGCATTAGGATTGCCAGCCGGCGTTACTGCATCCTGGTCATCTAATACTATTACAATAAGCGGTACACCGACGGTTTCCGGGGTATTTAATTATACCATTCCATTAGCTGGTGGTTGCGGTGGAATTGCTGCAACAGGGACTATAACAGTCACGGCAAATAACACCATTACACTAACCTCTGCTGCCGGCAGTAATGCTCAATCAAAATGTATTAATACGGCGATTACGAATATCACCTATTCAACGACAGGAGCCACTGGTGCAAGTTTTGCAGGCTTACCGGCGGGAGTAGCGGGTAACTGGGCCGCCAATGTGGTTACGATCAGTGGTACGCCAACAGCAATAGGTACCTACAACTATATGGTTACATTAACGGGCGGTTGCGGAAATATAACAGCCAATGGTTCTATATCAGTTACGCCTAACAACGCTATAACCTCTGCCACTGCTGCGATGGACCCAATATGCACAAATGTTACTACCACGCTAACGGCAAATGGCGTTAATGGTACTAATGCAGTTGTTACCTGGTGGACCGGGCCGGGCGGTACAGGCACTAATTTAGGTACTGGTACCACCATTGAAGTTCCTGTTGGAACTTACTATGCCAGAGTTACCGGAGATTGCGGTGCGCCAGTAGAGGCAATGGTAATTGTGCATGGCTTCCCACCTCCAACCTGTGAATCCGTTACTAACCGGCTTTATGTGGATGCCAACAATTGTACGGCGGGCAATGGTTCTTCCTGGACCTGTGCATTAAATCAACTACGCGATGCTATCAACATTGCCAATGGCAATAGCTCGATTAAAGAAATCTGGGTGGCAGACGGCATCTACAAACCAACAGCTGGCAACGACCGTACTGCTGTAATGGCTACTACCCGT
Source organism: Chitinophagaceae bacterium (assembly GCA_039925965.1). Taxonomy (GTDB): domain Bacteria; phylum Bacteroidota; class Bacteroidia; order Chitinophagales; family Chitinophagaceae; genus JAZKFT01. The sequence goes on along the minus strand of JBDSXW010000002.1, from coordinate 319 downwards.
GCCGACCTGCAAATACTGGGTGGTTTTGCCGGTGGCGAAGCAAATGCGACCGATGCCAACCCGGTTCTGAACCCAACCATCATTAGCGGAGATATAGGCGTTCCTGGTGATATGAGCGATAATAGCTACCGCCTGTTCAATATCGGTGGCAGCCCGGTAAGTTCCAGTGCGCTGGTTATCGACGGTTTCATATTTGAAAAAGGTAATGCCGATGCGCCTGGCGATGGCGATCATAGCGTGGGCGCGGCGCTGCTGTCGTATGGCATTCCTGCGGCCACACCTGTGCAAATCAAACGTTGCATTTTCCGTAATAATTTTG
>JBDSXW010000001.1:0-46943 GCA_039925965.1 Chitinophagaceae bacterium | reverse complement strand
CTGTCAATTAGTTACAAATCTCCGTTTTTTCGAAAATTCAAATCGTTTCCAAGGTAAATTTCTCGCAAACTCAATATTGACAATACTTTCAAAGAACTAAATAATTTCTAAACGCAACGCTAGTGATTTCAATAATAAGATCCGGAGTGCCAAAAATGGCTTTTTTTTTAATAATGCTCATTTTATCGTTCGAAATAAACACAAGGTCTGGTTGATAAGCATTTTTTCTATCCAGAAACACATCTACTGGAGAAAACAGAAGGATGCCCAACTTTCTTTTTTTAATAATTTGCTGCAGCTCGCTATAGATCTCTCCTGAAACGATTTGGTGCCTGGGTAATGGTGCCGGACTCATAACAATTTGATTTGCTATTAATTGAACCCCCGTGCCCTCTGGCAGGCTCTCAAAAACCTCCATCATAGTACGTGGTGGGGCCGGTATTGTTTCTTTAGCCATTTTGAAAATAATTTTATAGCAAGTTACGACATTTAGATTGTCAGCCAATCCTCAAAAAGCTTCAAGTAAACGCCTACGATTTCCACTTTGAAAGCAACAATTTTGAGATAGATCATGGGCGGAGCGTAGCTTTCGATAAATGGTTTCGTCACCAGTGAAAATCGTTTATTGGTAAAAAAATAGTCTACGTTATGGTCGGCGAGTATCGTAGTGGCCTCTTTCCAGGTAAGTGATAGCTCCATGCCTTTTGGATAAGCAACGGTGTAAACCGTTTTGTTTCTTGGGTTAAAAACAGATTGTAATATGCAAATAATTTGTTGGGGCACCAGGGGTACTTTGCTTCCGTGTGTGGGATAGAATATGGGAATATAGAAGTAAGTATCCAATCGGTAATAATGGGCCCGTGTTATTTCCTAGCACAAAATCCCGAAACACAAGCTCAAAATGCTTCTGCAAAAGTTCAGAGATTTCATTTTGCAAAGGGGCCAAGTGGTAGTATCATGCAAGGTATAGAGATAACAAGCTCTAAAAGTATTTTTACTTTAATTGCAGGTTATGGGGTTTATGGCGATGGTTCTATTTCTGCTGATAATACAAGTATTTCAATAATTAAGTTGCAAGACAAATTGCAAGCTGCTACATAGCCGCCCCACAACCGGCACAAAAATTTACTTTTTGATAACTTAAATGCCCACATGCAGCGCAGGTGTAAAATGAAGGTTTGGTTACAATATTTACCTGCTCCCGGCTAAGAAAACTTTCGGGTATTTCTTTGATGAACGATGATTCGCAGCCCGCTTCGGTAATCAGGAACAGCATTTCTCGGGCACGGGTAATGGCTACGTAAAACAGGCGGCGTTCCTCTTCCATCATCAGTTGGACATCCTGCGGCCGGATGAGTTGAAAAATTCGGTCGTTCATCCATAAATCGGGGAAGCCGCCGCTACCTTCCCGAAGGCCAACTATGAATACGGCCCTTGCCTCTAAGCCTTTACTGGCATGGATGGTTTTGGAGTAGAGGTCGATACCCCGTTTTCTAAGTTCAGTATTGTAGGGCAGGGCCTGCGCATGGCGGCGGCTCAGTATTAAAATGTCCTCGGTGGCAAAACCATTTTTTTGTAGTTCTACAATTTTGCTGACTACATATTCTACGCCGTCTTCCTGTTCTTTTTGTGCTACAAATACCGTGATGCGGCTGGCCGTTTTGTTAAAGGCTTTGATATTTTTCTCAATCTTGAATTTATTGTGGGCGATTACATTATTTCCTGCTTCTACTATGGTGTGGGTGCTACGGTAATTATACGATAAGGTAATGGTCTTGCTGCCTTTAAAATAGTTTTCGAAACGGATAATATAATCTACTACGGCACCTCTAAAACTGTAGACACTTTGCCAATCATCACCCACACAAAAAAGCTGGGTTTTAGTTTTTAAAAGCTGCCGAAGCAATAATACCTGCAAGTTATTTACATCCTGAAATTCATCTACCAATATATAGTCGAACTGATTACTATAACGGTATCGTACGTCTTTGTGGTTTTGCAGGGTCGCTACTGCTTTTTGTATAAGGTCGTTAAAGTCGAGCAGCGATTTTTTGGAGCAGTAATCAGCAAAGCCATGCCACACGGGTTTCAGCAGGGCATAGAAAACAGAGACCCGTTCATGGGGATCCTGCTGCGTTTTAAGGTACAGGTTTTCAAAATCAGTAGCTTCTACTTTTATAAGATCTATCACCCGTTTCATTAATTTGGTAAGGTCGTCAATATACGGAGTGTATGCCTGTAGCACTTCTTCCATTCTTACCGCCTGGTCTTGCGAAATGCAGTGGCTTAGCCGGTTGCGAAGGAGTGCATCCAGCGAAACAGAATACCGGCGGCTGTCTATAAAATCTTCTTCATATACATAGCCCACACTTCTTTTAGCGTAGCGAAGGCTTTCTTTCTTTACCTGGGTGCCGCTGCTGTAACTGCTTATATGCTCTATATACATATCGGCAGCAGGTATGTAGAAATCGGGTTTAAAGCCATGCGGCGGCATGTTCACCCTGCTTTCGTATATGAAAATAATGCCGTGCCTGTATAGCCAATCGGCCACATACATTTCCGATTTGGAACGTACCGCCGTGCCATTGATACTGGTATACGGCAGCAATTGGTCGGGTGGTGTTTTTGGGAATTGTTTTTTTGCTTTGTTGAGTATTTGTTGCCCATAGTAATCTACCAGGTACCATTTTAATTGTAACAGGTAATCTATATCAGAAGCGGCATGCTGCAGCAGTTGCTGGCGTATGACATCTTCAGGTTTTAGCTGAACCGTAAAATCTTCCCGCCCATTGTAAGCGCTTTCATCGGTCAATAACCTGAAGCGACTGTCGAACTCCTTTACCCCTTCTTTGCGAAGCAAGCCAAAACAAAAGCCATGAAAGGTGCTCACATGCAATTGCTGTATCCAGTTAAATTTTTGTTTCCACTGCCGACGGAGTTCCAGTTTTTGTGGGTAGCTGGCCTGCTCCAGTTTTTCCTTATAAGTGTCGGTGGTATCGGTATGGGCTATTAGCCGATCCAGCATTTCGTCGGCGGCATTTCGGGTAAATGTAATGGCCAGAATACGCGAGGGAGGCACGCCTTTTTGAAAGACCAGGTATTTGATTTTTTCGATTAGTATTCTGGTTTTTCCTGCTCCTGCGCCCGCCAGCACTAGCAGCCTGCTATTGGCACTTTGTATGGCTTTTTGTTGCTCTTTATTGAGCGTATCGGCATTGGGTATGGCTGGTGACGGCATGGGGTTAAAAGTAAAAGAAAAATGGGTAGCGAAATATTGTGGGCGATTTGGGGGGCTCCAAAACCTATAAGGTCTTTTTTGGTGATTTTGTTATGATGAATGATTTGGCAGACCTTATAGGTTTCAAATGGGGGAGCTCAGATTTTTAACCGCCCTAACTAAAATCTATAAGGTCTGTGGCAATAGTCATCCTTTTCGACGTCCCGAAAAGACCTTATAGGTTCGCGAGTCGCTGCTCAAAACCTATAAGGTCTGGTGCAACAGTCATCCTTTTCGAAGTCGCGAAAGGACCTTATAAGTTCGCGAGCTGCCTAAAACCTATAAGGTCTGGGGCAACAGTTATCTTTTTCGAAGTCCCGAAAAGACCTTATAGGTTGCGGCTCCCTAAAATCTCATCTTAAACCGCATTACTACTTCGCCGGTTTCTTTGTCGATGCTGATGTTTTTGTCTTCGGTACCAAGAGTGTTGCCGGTGGCCATTTGGTAGATGCCGGCTAAAAAATCCATTCCGTTTTGCATTACCTTTTCCATCTGCACTATTTTTTCATTAGCGCCGGATGTGCTTCCTGTTTCGGTGGCAGCTGGTATCGTTTCGTGTGGGGCAGTTTCTTCTTCTACAATGGTTGCAATGGTTTCTTCGGTGGATGGTTGTAAGCTTGGGTCCTGTGGTGCTTCAGCATCAGTGGCTTGTTCGGGTTGTGGCTCCAGTAGTGCATTCATAGCGGCTTGCAGTTCGGCTAAAAACTGAGCCCTGCCAGATGCTGAAAAGTCTACTTCATCTATCCGGTTACTTTCGCTGAGGATGCCATCAAAGAGGTTCTGCTTGAGACCAAGGCCCAGTTCAATATTTTGCTCAATAGAATTTTTGCAGACAAAGTTGATCACCGTTAATTTTTTACTGCGCTGCCCAAGCCTGTCTATACGGCCAATGCGCTGATTCTTTTTAGCGGGGTTCCAGGGTAGTTCAAAGTTAATAACCGTGTCGGCTATTTGGAGGTTGAGGCCGCTGCCACCGGCTTCGCTGCTTAGAAAAACTTTGCAGTCGGGATCGGTTTCAAATTTCTTTACCAGCGCCCCCCGATTTTTTACAGCTACTTTGCCATTGAGCATGGCATAGCCAATGCCATTTTTATGCAACATCTGGCCTATCAGTTGAAGCATCACCACCCATTCGCTAAATATGATAATTTTTACCGGTTTGTTTACCGCATCCATTTTCTCCAGCAGTATATTTTCCAGTTCGGCCAGCTTCGGGCTGATATGCGTCTCCTTATCTATCAAAAATGTACTGTCACAGACCATCCGCATGTTGAGCAGGAGCAGCATCAGCCGTTGCTGATCGTAAGGCGTAATGAATTTTTTACGCAAAATGGCTGCGATGCCTTTTGCATAATTGCTGTGCAATGCTTCCTGTTCCAGGTGCAGGGATACCGGGATGGTCATTTCGGTAACTGTGGGCAGGTCCTTCAGCACATGCTTTTTTTCACGACGCAGCAGTATCGGTTTTAGTTTTTCGTGCAACCCTTGCAAATTGTAGTAGCCGGTAATTTTCTGGCCGCTTTTTTCATCAAAATAGCAATGCTGATAGCTAAACTCCCAAAGTGGCGAAAGAAAATTGGGATCAATAAACTGTACTATTGAATACAAATCCGTAATGCGGTTTTCAATGGGAGTGCCGGTAATTACAAGGGCATGCTTCTTTTGCAGCAGCTTAATGCTTTGGGCGGTAATAGTATTGAAATTCTTTATTTTTTGCGCTTCATCCAGGATGATAAAATCATTGCCTGTTTTGTTAAGCATGGTAAAATCCCGCATCACCGTTTCGTAATTGAGAATCACAAAATAGGCGTCCGTGGTTTTGTAAATCTTGTTCCGCTCCGCAGGGAAGCCGTCTGCAACTACCGCCTTTTCATTGCTGAATTTCTCGATCTCTTTTTTCCACTGTTCTTTAAGTGATGCCGGGCATACTACCAGCGTCCTTTTAAAGCCAAAGATCTTTTTCTTCATCACCGCGATGGTGATGGCCTGTATGGTTTTACCAAGCCCCATCTCGTCGGCTATTATTACCGCGTCCTTAAATGTAGCAAACTGCACCCCTTGTTGCTGGTAAGGGAATAGCGTTGCTTTCATCACACTGTAATCGAGTGTGTGCTTTTGTTCCTGTTGGTGTAATACTTCTTTGTCCCAGGCAAGTTTTACCCTGCTTTCTACCTCTGGCCTTATCACAATTTGTGGTATAAAAGAAGCCTCATTGATAAACTGGAAAAACCCTTTTTCTTTGCTCTTAGCTATATGCCGCTGCTTGCCAAAGTATTTTTTAATGAGTTGTGCAGCCGCTGCTGGCAAGGGTTCGGGGTAGTGCCAGGTAATTAAATAATCGTTTAAGGGGTCGGTGTATATTTCTATATAGGGAAATACTTTTGATAGCTTTTTAAATCGTTTTTTGTCTTCTTTTAGCTGCGCAAAAGCATACATAATATGCTTGGTGGTGCCCAGTTTGTTGGTTTGCCAGTCGGGGTTATTGATGTAGCCAGTTTCGGTTTCAAAATCGCGTAGCAGAATTTTGTACACCACGCCTTTTTCGTTCGTCAGCTCATGTTCGCCATAAATATTATTGGCGTACTTAATTCTGTAATTGGCCTTTAGTGCTTTATCTCTTCTCTCGGCCAATACCCGTTTTATCATGCCTTCACGGGTGTATGCTTTGCCTTCTATGCTGTGTGGTGCCTGAGGTCCTTTTAGCACTTCGATGGCTTGCAGCAGGGCGGCAAAATCTATGGCATCCATTTTTGTGGTTTTGCCATTCCGGGTAAATTTTACACCATCCTCTGATTGTTTAATTAATATTTCAAATTGCAGTTCTTCCTGTGGGTCATCTACCAGTATCTCTATAGCCGCCTTTGATGAAGTTAGCATCTGACAAGCGCCTTGCTGGTAGAGGTGCTCCCCATTTATCCTGGCTGGGCCAGGAAAAATTGTTCCCGTTGGTAGTTCGAGCAAAAAATCGAGAAATGTCTTTTTCATAGATCTAACTTGAATGTTTAAGGGCGGATTTTTTAGTGAGAATCATCTTTTTATTTGGCCGTGGAAACAGCATAACTGTTATTTCTTAACCGTGAATCCCATTTTACTGCGACTATTATTTGAAACCGGTATGTCCCATCATCAATGGCTTATACTTTCCCAATCCTTTCTAAAACATACTTTTCCAGAGCCGGTAAAAATTCAGCAAATAAATTCATTAATAGAAATATATGCATCTCGGGATATTCTGTAGATGTGAGTAAATCGTAATGAGCGGTAGCAGATGCCATATTGCCATTCCGGGTGTGTCGCAGCGTTTGTATGGTATGGAAAATAGTGAGTTCATTGGAATCAAAGCCATCTTTGGCACTAAAAGTATCAGCAAGCGAAACGCTGTTTACAATTGCTTCCGAATCATCAAGGCGTAAATCGTTTAAGAGTCTATAAAATGCCAGCAGCAGTCTAAAAATTGGGAGCTGTTTATTCGGTTCAACGTAGGGTAGAATTAAGTTCACCGCGTTTGGCTCCTTCATGCAGCTTTCAAAACCCAATTGAAGAAAATAAGGATTGCTTTTAGCCATCGTAAGATGGTTGGCTAGTATTGCTAGCTTAACCTCATCTGATAATCCTTCCTGTTCCAATTCATTTGTATACGCCTCAACTAAAGGCTGGCCCGCTATATAATCATTGTTGGTCATACCGTGGGGATATTCACTGGGATTATCGAGTAAAATATACCCTGCTTCTGTAATGGCGTGTGGCTCCGTATAATCGACAGTGCCAGGCCCTGCTTCAACATTTAGCCGTAATAATACTTCCACCCTTGCAATTATTATTTCAAACTGATTGCGGGTCTTCAGCAGCGCTGCATCCATTAGATCTTCCATTGAAAGATCTGGCAATACACTAAAATTAAGGCCGTTGGGTGGCAGGTCAGCAAGTCTTGTCTCTTCTTCCTCCCCCTCATCACCGTCATTGTCTAAAAAGTCATCTTTATCCATGAACCTATCCATGTTCATTACCGTATAGTGATAATTTCCTTCACCGGCATTTTTTCTGAGTTTGGCAAGCGCATCAAGGTGTTCATTCATGCCATAAGTCATCAAATGTGGCTTTGCTTCCGGCCCCTCGCCAACCGCGACATCAATCAGAGGAATATTGTCGTCGTCGGCTTCCAGTATAAACCGAGTGGTAGCGAATTCTTTATGGGGATGGATGTCATAATCCATGGCAAAATCGTGCCCGGCAAATACAATATTGTGGGCCAGATGGTAATCAATGGTTTCAAATTTCCCGGGCGCATTTTTGAAAATTTTATTTTGTATGTACGCTTCGCTTTCGTTGAAAAACCAGAAAGTGTCTTTTACGCCCAGGCATTTTAAATCCACCAGGTAAAAGGCCCCGGTGATATTGTTATTTACATGCCTGCGGCAAACAAGCAGGTTGACTATCGCCGCTTCCTGCCAATTTTCATTGACATAGCACTTATGCATAGGCAAACTCCTGGCCTTTGTTTCAATGTATTTTTTAGGCGACATCGGCTGCATAGGAAAACTGTTTTATAATTGCAATATTACCGGTACCGAGCCTAATAAAATTCGGCAGGCGGGTAAGTGTTTATAACCTTTGATAACCTGTTGTAGCCGCTACCAGAGGCGGTGGTAATATTGCCGCTGATTCGAAATCTTAAATACTAAAGGATGCAAAAAAAACTGTTTTCAGATGTAGAAAAGCCCATCAAAAAATCTACCAGCCTTGTTATCAAGACAGCCGGAAAGGCGGCATTGAGTAAAAATCAGGAGGCGTTCAATAAACTTACAACCCGGATCGCAAAATTGCATAGGGAACTGGAGCGGAAAAACGCCCAGTTTGACGAGGCCATCAGGGTGTATACTACGGCCATTCATCCATTGCAAACGCAAATAGCAACATGTAAAAGGGAAGAGTTGGGGTTGGTGTGGGAGGTATATCAAAGCAAGAAACTGGGTAAAGCAGACCAGCGTAACCTGAAAAAAATGTTATCTGGTATGCTGCATGAAGTAATTCAGGAGGTAGCTAAACCTGATGATGAGCTGAAAGAAATTTTCAGGGAGCTGGAAGGCGAAACTTATGAATCAGTGATCAGGAGGGAAAAGGAGACGATCAGGGATGAGATGCAGGAAATGTTTGAATCGATGAATATCAATATCGATAGAGAAGATTTCGATCTGGATGATAAGGCTTTTGCCGAAAAGATGGCTGAAGCCCAGCAGAAAATAAATGAAAAGTTCGAACGCGAGCAACAGGAATATCAAAACAAACGCCGCCGATCCAAGAAAACTTTAAAACAGCTAGACCGGGAGCAACAACAACAGCTGGTGGACGAAATGAAGCAGAAGAATATCAGCACGATTTACCGGCAACTGGCAAAGCTTTTTCACCCCGATTTGGAGCAGGATGAAGAACGAAGGGTAGAAAAGGAAGTATTGATGAAGCAACTAACCGCGGCTTATGAAGCCAAAAACTTGCATGAACTATTAACGCTCGAATTAAAATGGATACACAAGGAGAACGACCACCTGGCGCAACTCACCGAAGAGAAATTACTCATTTACCTCCAAATACTAAGAGAACAGGCACAACAATTAGAAAAAGAAAAATATACGTTGCCGTACAAACCACAATATTCGGTGCTGTTTGCAGCCTACGGGCAGGCCATAGGTTCGCAGCCTTTGCCTTTCGTAAAAAATGAGCTTCAGCATTTGCAATTATATCTTCAGGCGTTTAAAAACGACCTGCTTGTTCTCCGTTCAGAAAATTCAATGAAGCAGGTAAAAAGAATGATTAAGGTATGGAGGGCAACCAATGAATTTAATATGGAAGGGATAGCTGATTTTTTGGAGGACTTTAAAGGAAGTGAACTTCCATTCTAATAAATCTATGGCAGAAACAAATCACCTGCAATGCCATCGGCGAACAGCTTTCCCTCATTTGTTAGCCGGATGGCGTCGGCGGTAATCAGCACCTTCCCTTGCAGTTGCCATTTAGTAGCCTTCGCCACTAGCAACTCAAAATCTTTCGGTGTTATGAATGCGTGTCCGTTGCCGGCGGCGCCAATACCCTCAAGGGTTCTAAGGCTCGTCATAATATATTCATTCAATTGTTGCGCCGGAGTCAGCAATTCTGTTTCTGTATGAGGAAGGTGGTTCTCTACAGCCTGAACGTACAGGCCATTGTTCGCCACATTCCACCACCGGCTTTTGCCGCCATCGAAACTATGGGCAGATGGGCCGAAACCATAATAAGGGACACCACTCCAGTAGTTACTGTTGTGCCTACTGCGATGGCCAGGTTTGGCAAAATTAGATATTTCGTAATGTTCGAATCCAGCTTCGATGGCCCAATCCATTAGTAACAAAAACTGGTTGGCCTGCTGGCCGGCATCTACCGGTTGCATTTTTCCCTTGGCGATCAAGCTGTCCAACGCTGTCTTTGGTTCTACTGTCAGGGCGTAACAGCTGAGATGTGGAATGCGCAATTCTATCGCGGAGTCAAAGTTTTGCCGCCAGCGGTCATCGGTAAGGCCGGGGGTACCGTATATCAGATCGATGGTGAGATTTTGGAAACCCTTGTCCTGCGCAGCTTTTATACAGCCGATAGATTGGCTGGCATTGTGCGCCCGGTTCATCCAGACCAGGTCTGCTTCATGAAAAGATTGTACCCCGATGCTCAGCCGGTTAATACCCGAAGACTTCCAGGCATCCAGCATCTCTGCGCTATGGTCGTCGGGATTAGTTTCTAAAGTAATTTCTGCGGCCGGGCTTACGTTAAAGCTTTGGTGCACAGCTCCGAGGATCTGTTTTAACTCATCCCCGCTTAGTAAGCTGGGGGTGCCGCCACCAAAATAAATGGTTTCAATTAAGGCGGAAGGTGTAGGGTTTAGGGTTGAAAGTGTGTTGCGGTTAGCACTTAACGTCGTTATCTCCTTTGCAATGGCGTTGACCATGTTGCCCTTGTTTTTTAAACCGGTACTAAAATGGAAATTGCAGTAATTACAGGCCTTGCGGCAAAAAGGAATATGAATATAGATGCCGGCCATAGTTGTTGGGGAGTTCACGGAGGTTGCAAGTTCACAGGTTCACATGTTCCAGGGTTCACAGGTTCGATCTGGCGATTCCTGTAATTTTCCACCTCTCTGTTTCAAAATACCTTTAATCCGGGATCAAATAAATAATCAGTTCAAATCCCGGCACAGATAAATACATTGCAAAGCTATCGTTACATACACATGTATCAGTTTAAAATAAAATGGCTGCTGGCTTTTTGCCTTTGTTACGGTGGTGCGGCCACCGGCCAGTACCATGTTCAGTACGAGGCGGCAGATAGCAGTGCTTTAAAAAATATCGACCGGTTCAAAACCGTTTTTCCTTCACAGCGGTTTGCCATCGAATATATCGCTACGCTGCCTGCTCAGATGGCTGCCCTGGGGTATTTTTCGGCGTCGGCAGACTCGGTGGGTTTTGGAAAGGACGCCGCGTTTGTAAGATTGTTCCTGGGTAATACCTATTCATTCTATTCTATCCGACCCGCAATTGAGGCCCTGAAAATAATGACCGCGACCGGTATCCCCTGGAAGAAAAAGCCAGTTCCGGCAGACCTGGAGAAGATCAATAACCAGTTGCTGGACCATTACGAAAATACTGGGCATCCCTTTGCCGCAATTTTGCTGGATAGCATGCAATGGGTAGATAACGACCTTCATGCCGTACTAAGAATTGAGCCAGGTGGTTCCTATAAAATAGATAGCATCCGGGTTTCGGGCAAGGCCAAACTGAGCCCTGTTTTTCTACAGAAATATTTGCGCATACCCAACGGTTCTCTGTACAACCGGCTGAGCCTGGATGGAATTAGTAAGCGGCTCAGTGAACTGCCCTATGTGCAGGAGTCGCAGCCCTGGCAGCTGAGCATGCTTACCGGCGGCAGCATCGTAAATCTTTTTCTCGAGCCAAAACGGAGCAGCCAGATATATGTACTACTGGGGCTTCTGCCAGCGAGCGAGCAAAGCGGCAGCACAAAATTTACGGTAACAGGCGAGGCCAATATCAACCTGAAGAATGCGCTTGGTGCAGGCGAAAGCATCGGAATCAACTGGCAGCAGATTCAGTATAAATCGCCCAGGATTAACCTGCAGTACCAGCATCCGTATATTCTAAAATCTGCTTTTGGGTTGGATGCCGGTTTTGAACTGTTTAAAAAGGATACACAATGGGTAAATATCAACGCCAGGATTGGGTTGTTATACGAATTGAGTGCACGTCAATCTGGTAAAGTGGTAATGCAATCTTTGCAAACCAATGTCACTTTTATTGATACCAATGCGGTGAAGAGTTCCAGGCTGCTTCCATCTATCCTCGATGTGAGCAGTGTGAATATTGGGGTAGATTATGCATACAATAGTACCAACTACCGGTATAATCCACGCCGGGGCTGGGACCTGCTGCTACAGGTATACACCGGCACCAAGAAAGTAAAACCCAACAACGATATCATCCGGCTGAAAGATGCGGCGAACCCCTCGTTTAAGTATGCCAGCTTGTATGATTCCATTAAAACCAATGCCTACCAGTTCCGGCTCAAAAGTAGCGTCAGCTATTACCTGCCGCTAGGTAAACAAACGGTTTTGAAAACGGCGCTGCAAACAGGTTGGTACCAAAGCCCAGATATTTTCAGGAACGAATTGTTCCAGATCGGCGGCTTTCGCCTGCTCAGGGGGTTTGACGAAGAAAGCATTTATGCTAATCTGTACAGCGTATTTACAGCCGAGTTCCGCTACCTGCTGGCCACCAATTCCTATTTTTTTGGTTTTACAGACGGCGGCTATGCAAACTATAAACAACAGGCCACCCAATTTTCGCACACCTATATTGGTGCGGGCTTTGGGCTCGCCTTCGAAACTGGCAACAGCCTGCTGAATATCAGCCTGGCCGCCGGTACAAGAAATGACCTGCCTTTTAACCTGCGGCAATCGAAGATTCATATTGGCTTTGTAAATTATTTTTAAAACAAGTTTTGTCTGCCAAACCGGTATAGTTTGCCTTTTGCAATACACAATTACAGAGGGAGGGTACTTATTTTGGAAACCGGCTACCAAAGGCCCACCTATTTTTTATCATGAACTTCCCCTTCTCTATTTTCGCGGCATGAATTGGTTTGGCAAGTTTATTTTATGCATCAGTTTAATGGGTGGCCTGTCATGTCAGGACACGGCAATTGGACAACCACCCCGGACCACTGCCCGCCGACCGTCAAAACCCAAACCCGCTGTTGTAAAATTAGCTGCTGAAAATGTGCGGCCGAGGAACGGAAATGAAATGATCCTTCCAAAAAAAGATTCAGCAATGCCGCCACAGGAAGCCGGGGAATGGGCGGTATTTACCAACCAGGCTGGGTCAGCTGCGGGGGATCAGTGGGTACTCGATAAACCCCTTAAGCGAAGTTCTGCTGATTATGTATTTTACTTGCTGGCAGGGCTCACACTTATTGCGGGCATCGTGAGGGTTGTGTTTCCCAAGTACTTCAGCGACTTGTTCGGCCTGTTTTTCAGGGTCACTTTTAAACAAAAGGCCATGCGGGAACGATTACTCGAAAATACCCTGCCCTCGATGGTGCTGAACGGGTTGTTTTTTATTTCAGGCGGATTTTTCCTCTATTTCCTTTCTGGTTATTATCATTGGAGCATCCGGGGCAACTTTTGGTATAGTCTCGGCTGCTGGGTGGCCTTATTGGTGGGTGTTTATGGGGTCAAGTGGCTGCTCTTAAAAACCATGGGTTGGCTTTTTCAGATGCGGGAGTCGAGCAACACGTATTCCTTTATCGTATTTTTAGTAAATAAAGTACTGGGTGTTATGCTGTTACCAGTTATTATTTTGATGGCCCTTGGCCCTGCTTCACTGCTCCCGGCCCTGGTTACAATAGTGATATTTTTACTGGCTGCGCTGTTCATTTACCGCTATGTTATCTCCTATCCTACTATCAGGAGTAATGTAAGAGTAAGCCAGTTTCACTTTTTCCTCTACCTTTGCGCTTTCGAGATTGTTCCGCTCCTTATAATTTACAAGGGATTAGCGATGCGATTATCAATGTAACCTGATTTATAAGTTTACTATACATCCATGATCAAAAACGGCGTTAAGAAAATACCATCAGATTCAGGAGATTTAATGAAGATTCTTATCACACAACCCCGGCCCGAATCTGAGAAATCGCCCTATTTCGACCTGGCTGCGAGGTACCGAATTGAGCTCGACTTTCACCCTTTCATCAGACTGGAGGGAATTCCTGCGAAGGAGTTTCGCAAGCAAAAAATAGACGTGCCGTCCTACACTGGCGTCATTTTTACAAGCCGTAATGCTATCGACCACTTTTTTAGAATGTGTGATGAGATGCGCATCACCATTTCGCAGGATGAAAAATACTTCTGCATCAACGAGTCCGTGGCCCTTTACCTGCAAAAGTTTATTCTCTATCGTAAACGCAAGGTTTTTTATGGCGCCGATGGTACTAATAAAAGCATGTTTGATGTGATCAATAAACACCGTGAGAACGAACGTTTCCTCTACGTCTGCAGCGAAAACCAACAAGACAACGAAATCGTAAACTGGCTGAAAAGCCACAACTGCGAGTTCACGACACCATTTATGTACCGCACCATTAGTGCCGATGTTAAAGGGATACTGGCTGAAAATAATTATGATGTGATTTGCTTTTTTACTCCCAGCGGTGTACGAAGCCTTTTTGAAAATATGCCTAAATTCAAACAAAACGGTACTGTGCTGGGTGCTTTCGGTAGCAATACTTCCAAGGCAATTGAAGATGCGGGCTTACAATTACAAATAAAAGCCCCGCAGCCGGCAACCCCAAGTATGGTGGCAGCGATTGAAAAATTCTTAAAAGAGAAAACGGTGGATCAGAAATAATCGTTCGACAAATAATTAATACTTTAAACCCCAGATGCCCGGAGCACCTGGGGTTTTGTTTTGAGAAGACGGTGCCGGGCCCGGTAAGGAAATGTCAAACGAACAATTTTACGCCATGGTGAAAAATTCCGTCCATCAATACTGGAACGATTTTGTATCCCTTATTTATCCGCAAACCTGTGCCGGCTGCGGTAGTGACCGGCTGGACAAAGATCAGCTGATCTGCTGGAGTTGTATTACTCGCCTGCCACTCACCGGTTTTGAAAAATACGCCGACAACCTGGTTGCCGATTTGTTCACCGGGAGAATTCCGGTAGCCCGGTCCACCGGTTTTTTGTTTTTTGGCAAAGATTCCCTGGTACAGCACCTTATATATCGTGTAAAATACAAAGGCAATATCCAACTGGGTTTTGCCTTGGGTACCATGATGGGGAACGCCATTGTGGAAGCTGGCTGGTGGGATAGTATTGATACCATCGTGCCGTTGCCTTTGAATAAAAGGAAGCAGGAAAAGCGTGGCTTTAACCAGGCGGAGATCCTGGCCGACGGCATTGGCAGCGCAATGAATAAACCCGTAGAGACGGTGGCCGTTGTCAGGTCAAAATTTACAGATACCCAAACCCGCAAGAGCCGCGGCGAGCGATGGCAGAACGTGGCAGACGTTTTTGACCTGGTAAACAATCATGCCCTGGACAATAAACGGGTGCTGTTGGTGGATGATGTAGTAACCACCGGTGCCACGCTGGAAGCCTGTGCGCAGGTGCTGCTTAAAATTCCGGGACTTACACTTAGCATTGCCACATTGGCATTTGCTTCGAAAATATAATCCTTGTATGCTATTAAAACGAAACACCCCACTGTTTAAAGAGTGAGGTGCTATATAAATTTGACATTTTTGAATCTTCTAAGCAGGTTGCATACCTTCATTTAAGATTGATTTTATAATTTCTAAATGTGCTTCAATAAGGCCTATATAAGGACTTGTTTGTACCAAATGCTCTTTTAAAAATTTTGGTAGCCCGTTTAAAGACTTATCATCATCAATAATTATAAAATTTTCATTGACGTTATTGACATTAAACCAATTGACGATTTCCTCTTTCCTTGTAAGATTATTAAAGTTCTCAGGAAGTGATTGTATTTTTTGAATGTTGATGCCACGATTGCTGAAAATACTTTTCCATTCTTGTATGCTAAACTTTGACTTGTGAGACGTTGTAAGCACAACAGTAACATCATCCGAAATTAAACTCCGAAGTGTACTAGTTGCATTACTACTAAACGCAGGAAATCCATCATTCAACAATTCAGGAATTTTCCAGCCTTTGGCAGGAACCATGACACCATCTATGTCTAAAAGGAATAGCATAACAGGCAAACTTAAGCTTTTATTTCAGCATTTCAACGATTTCCTCTATTGAGACACTATTATACTCAGCATCTTGCCTATTTCGTAGGTTAATTTCATCTTCAGTATCCCAGTCGCTTTCATCAAAGCTCATTGTCTTCCAATCGATGACAGTTGTTGCAGATGTTGTGACCCACGAAACTCTTTCGAGGGAATATTTTGCTAAAAGTGATGCAACATACCTGTGGTGACCATCGCATATAAAATTACCTTCGACTTTTATGGGAAGAATTTTTATTCCCGCAATCATCTTTTTATAGATCCTGTTAATGATGGGAAGCGACAATCTCGTGTGCGTTGAGGCTAGTTCAATTTCCGTTCTGTAAATTAATTCAATAACGACTTCTTTCGTAATACTTTCCAATTTTTTTATTTTAGGACAGTAAAGTTATGAAATTCAGCCCCCCCATATTAACAGTATAATAATGGGTTTATGCAAACAGGGATAGACATTGTAATGTCAGATATCTGCAAATTCACACTTAGTTCCATCAAACAAACAGCCCTAGTTTTTTACCTTACCCCAATAGTATATTTTCAACCAGAAAGGGTTATCAGTGAACGGCATGCTAATCCTCAGCCTACCAAGAGTCCTGCCCGTTCCGAAACAAACCCGTATGATAAAGGTATACGCAAGTAACTACTCTAAGATCGTTTAGTATGCCCTACTTTCTCTCCGCAGCTTTTGCAATAACCCCTAACCCTCTAAACCTTCTCAACTTTGCTCCTCCATTGCAAACACCAATCGCTTACATTTGGAAATATGAAGTGGCTGTTATCCCTCCTGTTTTTTACCATTGTTTTTGTTTCCTGCAAAAAAGAAACATTTATCACCACGGCCGATGCACGGCTTACTATTAGTGCCGACACACTGAAATTTGACACCGTATTTACCACCGTAGGGTCCGTTACCCAGAAATTTAAGATCAGGAATGATAACAACCAAAAGCTAAGAATCTCTGGTATTCGCCTCACGGGCGGCGCTGCTTCTTCGTACCAGTTGAATATCGACGGGCAGGCAGTTTCAGCAGCCACTGACCTCGAACTGGCTGCCAACGACAGTCTCTATGTTTTCGTAAAAATCACCATCAATCAAAATACTACGAACCTTCCTTTCATAGTAAGGGACAGCATTAAGGTGGATTTTAATGGCAACACCAAATGGGTGCAACTACAGGCCTACGGACAAAATGCCCGGTTTCTCAGGAACCAAAAAATTACTGGTAATACCAGCTGGAATAACCAACTGCCTTACGTAATCCTGGGAGGGATAACCGTGGATACTTTTGCCACCCTCACCATCGATAAAGGAACGAGAATTTACTGCAATGCCAACTCGCCCATTATTGTACACGGCACTTTAAAAGTAAATGGTGCTAAAGATACCGCCGACCGGGTCTACTTCCGCGGCGACCGGCTGGATCCGGAGTATAAAGACCTGCCGGGTGGGTGGCCGGGGATTATTTTTACGAACCCTAGTACTGCAAATGTGCTCAATTATGCCGTGATAAAAAATGCCTACCAGGCCCTGGTAGTGAGCGGTGGCATCGCCAACCCGCTTGCTAAACTCACCCTTAACGAATGCATTATCGACAATGCCTATGACATCGGCATGTATGGCTTCAACAGCTTTATCAATACCCGCAATTGTCTCTTCAGTAATTGTGGAAATGAGGCCAACCTGGGTGAAGGGGGTAGCAATATATTGGTGCGGGGGGGCGGTATCTACAATTTTGACTATGCCACCATCGCCACTTTCAGCAATGTATTCCAGCTGCATAAACAGCCGGTGGTATACCTAAGTAATTCCGGTGGCGGCACCAGCACAGCGCCACTCACGGCTAATTTTAATAACTGTATTATTTATGGTGAAGGCGGCCTGGCAGATAACGAAATCGTAACTGACAAGCAGGTGACCAGTTTTGCTTATACAGTTACCCTAACGAATTCTATTTACAAAGTGAAGACAGATCCTGCCAATGTTACTTTTCCTGGTAGTCTTAAAAATATCAACCCAATTTTCGATTCTATTAATACATCCCGGCGCACCTATGATTTTCATTTAAGGGCCGATATTTCTCCGGCCATCAATAAGGGGGCTACCAATGCAACCTACCCTTTCGATCTGGATGGTACGCTAAGAAAGAAAGGGGCTGCGACAGATATGGGGTGTTATGAGAAGCAGTAAGGGTTAAAATTGTTTATAGGTGCTCGGGCTTTTGAATGAGCATTTGAAGTATAACAGACAAAGATGGAAACTATAAAACCGATCAAAACAGAAAATGAATACCATCTTGCTCTAAAAAAATGGAGACTGTATTAGGCGCCAGGCCTGACACAAACGAGGGAGATCTCCTGGAAGTATTATCACTACTTGTGCACGACTATGAGCAAAAAAAGCATAAGATAGAGGCGCTATCTCCAATTGATGCGCTTAAATACGAAATGGAAGAGCAAGGGCTCACACAAAGTGGACTGGCCAAAAGATTAGGTATAGTAAGAGCAGTATATCCGAAATCTTAAATGGTAAAAAGCAAATGAGCGTGAAATTTCTGAAATATTTGTACCACGACCCCGGCATTTCCGCCAACTTATTGCTTAATTAAAACTTAATAGTCCACCGCCGCACCAGTTATCAGCGATTGCTTGTAGTTTACCCCATTTTGAACCATTCTTACCCAAACTTGTACTTCCTTTATAAAAATTACCAATCATGAAATACGTAGCACTTATTCTTCTTGTCGGCTTGATGTCTTTTAAGCCCGCTAAAAAAACCAACAGCATTTACCAGTTCCAGGTAGAAAGCCTCGAAGGTGGCAAAATTGATTTTAGCAAATACAAGGGCAAAAAGATCCTTGTGGTAAATACAGCCTCCGAATGTGGTTATACCTACCAGTACGAAGGCCTGGAAGCATTGTATGAAAAGTACAAGGATAAGTTGGTGGTCGTAGCTTTCCCTGCCAACAATTTTGGTGGACAAGAGCCGGGTAGCAGCGAGCAAATCCAGGCATTTTGCCACGGGGGAAAATACAATGTAAGCTTTCCGATGGCGGCTAAAGTGAGTGTAAAAGATGCCGATGTAGCGCCTGTTTTTCAATGGCTGACCCAAAAAGATAAGAACGGCGTACTGGATGCGAACATCAACTGGAACTTCAATAAGTTTTTGCTTGATGAAAATGGCGTGCTACTGCAACATTTTCAAAGCAAAGTGGAGCCAATGAGTGAAGCGATCACGCACTATTTGAATTAAGTTGAATTAAAATTGTGTCTGTTTTATTTTTTGTAAATCTTCAGACACAAATTTGTGACCATTAAAGTTGTGTCTATTTAAACGGACACAAAAAAACAGACACAATTTCGTGTCTGTTTTTTATTTTTGAGACAAATAGACACAAATGAGGGACGTAATAATTTTTAGCGAGAAGTATGGTATATCTGCACCGCAATTAGCAGACTACCTGGAAATAAGTCCCAGCTTAGTAAAAATGTCCAACAAGGGCCATCGGAACTTACCGTTTCCTGCTTCGATAAAGTTTCTCAAACTACAGGTGTTTGAACCGCCATCGGCTGGAAACAATGATGCGATGGCCAATCCGGAAATTACCGGTAAGCAGTTTAAGAATATTGCGGAAGATCAATCCTTTAAGGCGTTAAAGGCGAAAAGAAAATTGGCAGTGATTGTAAAAAATTACGAACAAGCCATCAACTGCATGGCGCTGATGGATCACCTTCTTCAGCAACTGGTGCCAGAAGCTGAAGTAGGATTTGATGAGCTATGGATTAAATTGCAGCAACGGCTAGCGATGAAAAAGGCTGCCGTGAACGGTCCTTCGCTACAGCGGTACTGGCAATGGAAAATTGATTGCTGTGAATTTGCGGGTGACAGGGCGCTGGAGCTACTAAGCTAGTGGCTGGGATTTTATACAGATTAAAAATAAAACCACCAGCGTTGAGAAAAGAGCCAAGACGAAAGAAAGGCCAATAGATCTGGAGTTTATTTTGGGTTTGGTTTGATGTTTTTTTTGCGAGCCTTTCTTTTATTATTTAGAACTTATTTGAAAAGTATTTATTTACATGCGCAGCTTTTAAGCGATTTGTGTTAATTCTATAAGTTGAAATAGCATGACGAAACAAACCAAGGCAGTGCCGGAATTGTGAGTGTATATATTAGGTGTATCTTGCCCTTAAATTGAAATCGCAGGCAGAGATACAAGCATTAGCTGAAATTAAAATTCAGGCAGCAGAGCATCTAATGACTGCCGGTTTTTATGACGATGCGTATTATTTAGCGGGGTACGCTCTTGAGTTAATTTTGAAGGCTAAGATTTGCAAAACATTGTGTATCGAAGATTTTTTCGATTTCGAAAGTTCTAGCAAAAGGAAATTGTCGGGTGGCGCAAAGAAAAGTGGTAGAGATACCTCTGGCCTTTATAAGCCATTTAAGGTGCATGATTATGAGCAATTGTTTATCTTGTCTGGTGTGTTTGAGCAATTTACTAATAAGCAAATTGGAGATTTGGCATTTAGTGCTGATTGGTCTATTGTTAGTAAGTGGGATGAAGGATTAAGATATACCTCAGGCGCTAACGAGGCAGATGTGAAGGCATTTATACGATCAATTAAAAGTATTACAACATGGCTGAAATTATTGCCTTAAAGGCTCTTGTTGAGAAATTGAATTCAATTTTTTGTGAAGAAAACAAGAGAGAAAAGAAATATTCTGAGGTTTGGCTTTCAGAAGTAGATTATAACGGCATCTATCAAATAGATAAATACGATGTAAATGTTAAGGCGGAGCATCAGATAGAGTCATGCAATGAGGAAATATATTATATAGTTACAGAGTTGTTTAAGCTATTGACTAAGCAGGAGATGTCTTTGTTATGGCGTGTAACGGTTTACAATTCTAATGAGGAGATTCATTGTCAGAGTTCAGAAGAGGACTTATTGGTGTACAATTCAGAGAACGCCTGTCCTTAATAATTTAGGCGCTAGCTTTATCACATCGCTTCAAAGTTGAACCTGAACTCAAATAGCCCGCAAAAAATGGCAAAATTCAAACTGAGATGCTACCGATATTTGAAAATGCTTGATAACCTTAGTACGGCTAATAAATTAGACCTGATGTCCAGGCTGACAGGTTCGGTAAAGGCAGATTTGGCGAATAAAAAAAACGTCTTCAAAAAATCATTTGGAGCTTTTGAATCCGAAAAGTCTGCAGATGAAATAATAGAAGAAATTCGCAATAGCCGTGTGTTCAATAGGAGAATAGAATCTGTTTGAAAAAGTAGAAGGATAGACGGAATCAGTTTAGAATATTGGACCGTTGCCTGATTTATAAATAATACGCAACCCATTTCCAATTATATTTGGCCGGAGCAAATGCTCCGGTTTTTTTATGCTACTAAAAGATATCATCGGCTTACATGAAACAAGGGACCACCTGGTGGAATGAAGACTGCAATATAGATTCCTCATTTGGTTATTGGAGGTGGTAGAATGAGGCATTTGCTTTAACTTGCTCAAAGAGCCTTTTAATTTTATCGTCCGATTGCGTTATATCCAATGGCTCAATATTAAACAGGTATTCTCTTTTTGGTAGCGTAATCTTGTATTTTTCCGAATATTTTTCATTGTACATCAATCGAATTCTATAAAGTTTCATTCCCTTAATACTGTCAAGTATCGGTGAGAAGGTATAATCAAGGCTCGTATAACTTTTGGAATAATAATGAAAAACGGAGTCGAAGTAATCTTTTGGCGCGTCGGCTCTTGGCACAAATTTTTCGATAAACTGGCCGGAATGGCCGTTGTCAATAGTTTCCACCAGGCTGTCCGTAGGGTTAACAACAAATTTTACATCTGCAAAAGCATTTGCGGCAAGGATTGAATCGACAGGTAGTTGCCTCCCCGCAGAAGCATCTAAAATTGAACCTAAAAGACACCCATTTTTGGACCCTTTTTTGAAAATGAAAATAGGTTCTGTGCCGTATAGTCGTTGATAAGTTTCCAACACTTGATGAGGAGGTAACTTATATATGGTAAAGCCATTAGAATTATAGATAAAAATCGTATCCAGTATATTATCGTTAGTGAGTTTTTTTTTAATTAGAACATTATTCGGATAATTCACCACCAGAATCATCTTCTTTACGATCGCGGGTTGACTGTTAGTAAAACTACAGCCGGTTAAAATTGTTAAAAGCAACATCAAAGGGGCGTAAATAGCCCCTTTGATGTATGTTGATTTAGAGTAGATCATTTAGTACGGTTTTGAATCCCAAAATGTGCTGGTGCTATGGTAACTTCTGGTGTACGGCGGTAAAACTGGTATGTAAGGACAACTTAAAGGATTGACTATATACTTAACAGAAAAATCCAACTCCATTGCGGCATATAATGTGTAAACGTGAGGTGTGCCTACTCCGTTGCTGGGCTCTACTGATCCACCAATAGTTATCCCCAGCATTTCAATACTATTGTGAGATAATGAGGCCCAATACCAGACATCTTCTGCCGCGGTTGCACCTTTTTGCTGTAACTCAATTATCCCATCTTCATGCGAAAGAAGTGACCAGCCACCATAACTGGTTATACATTTCCAAATTGGATTTTTTGCTTTTTTTGCTTTTGGAGTATAAAATCCATTATCGGGTATGTCGTAAATATTAAAGCCTATTGTTTCACTTGATTCAGTTGTGTTGGAAAGGTTTTCTGCGTTACTCACGGTGGTTGATACACATTCGGGATCTGTGGAGCTGCCGCCTTCACCATAGCCACCACCACCACTAGTAGGGCATATCGTTACCACATCCAATATTTCCCAATCAACTATTTGTCCAGTATTCAAATCATACCAAAATCCAACGGTATACCATGTGACACAACCTGGTTCATCATCTGGATTTGCCAAATTTTGAGAAGGATTACTTGGCGATTTTATATTTTTTACGTCAATTTTAGCAGTATTCCACAAACCATTCGACACCCTATAACTGCTAACAGGTTTGTATTCTGCGTCGTAAAATATTATGCTACCATTGAAGTTTTTTAATGGTTCGGCTTTATCCCAATACATATTTCTAAAAGCAAGATTTGTAACTTCTTCAGCGTCGCAATTCAAAGACTTCTCTCTATCTCCTATAATTTCGACAACATTCATTTGAAAGATGCCCAATTTATTTTTGTAGAAAACAAATGACCTCTGAGCTTGAAAGGATTTCTTACTAAATGGTTTTATTGGTTCGTCAACTGGAACTGTAACATAATTAATTTCATTAAAGCTGTGTACCTGAGCTTCATTCCACTGTAAGTTTTTACCTACTTTTTGCATCCGTGCAAATATCCGTTTTTCGGACGTTTCTGGCAAAACAGAAAAAGGTGTTGCCAGCATCTCTTTTTCTGTTTTTATAATATTCGCTTCAAACCAAAGTTTTGCGTCCTCAATATCCGAATTCTTGGGTTGCAAATCAGAACGTGACTGTTTCTTACATGAAACAACTACAAATAGTATCAGTAAAAGTAAGGGACCGTAAATCAACCATGATTTTTTTTTCATTGGATTTTTTTTGTGTGATATAATACTCGTCTTTCCACTCATGATCAGTGTGTGAGGGCATACAGTGTCGTTCCCTTTGCAATAGCTGATTTTTGCGGGATAAAAGTTAAACTACTTTTAAGAACTGAAAAACCAAATAATCTACCTTTCATCAAATATTTCTACTTTTAGAGCAAATTCTTTGACTATGATATACCACACCATCAAGCGCTTACGACTGGAGAAGGGGATTTCCAGAAATGAAATGGCGAAAGCCTTAAATATCGAGCCCAATACTTACAGTTCAATTGAAACAGGAAAAACAAAGCTTATTGACACGGACAGAATAAATCTAATTGCTCATACATTAGGCGTACAACCTTCGGAATTAATAAATACTCAAGAAACCCATCAGCATTTCTACGATAAAGTGGAAAACGGGTATGCTTCGTTTATCCAAACTTTAAATGCAGATAATAAGGAACTATTGCAAAGCCTGAAAGACCAACTTTTTTCGAAAGACCAACAAATTGAAAAGTTACTTTTACAAAACGATCGCTTAGCGCAAATACTTGAAAAGAAATCGATTTAAATGCACACTGAGATTTCTAATCTATTGACCGACAAATCAAAGGCATCACTATATTTGGCCGGAGCAAATGCTCCGGTTTTTTTATGCTACTAAAAGATATCATCGGCTTACATGAAACAAGGGACCACCTGGTGGAGATGGTGCAGCAGAACCGGCTGAGCCATGCAATATTGATGGTGGGAAAGGAGGGAAGCGGCGCTTTACCATTAGCTATGGCGTTTGCATCCTATATTGTATGTATGCCTGATCCGGACAGTCGGCCGCTTGCTGCTGTCAATCCTCAACCGGTTTCATTGTTTGAACCTCCTGATTTGTTTGAGGCAGTAGCCGCTGAGCCAACCGCGGATAATGGTGCCACAACAACGCCCGACCGGGAAGCACCACAGCCGGACGATATCGCCGGAATGCCTGCGTACATAAAAGCGGCGCAACTCATCCACCCCGATATCCATTTTTCTTTTCCAACGATCATTGACGAGAAAAAGAAGAAACGCATCAGCAATGATTATATGGGCGAATGGCGGGAATTTATGAAGCAGATGCCCTATGGCAATGCTTTTGACTGGTTGCAGTTTATTGGCGCTGAAAACAAACAGGGCAATATCACCAAAGACGAATGCGACAATATCATCCATAAGCTGAGCCTCAAGAGCTTTGAAAGCCCCTGGAAAATACTGATCATGTGGATGCCCGAATACCTGGGCAATATGGGCAACCGCCTCCTGAAACTGATTGAAGAACCGCCGCCCAATACCTTGTTCCTGCTGGTTACTGAAAAGGAGGAGGCGATTCTTCCAACGATTATTTCCCGCTGCCAACTGATCAGGGTCGGCATGCCCGAAAATATTGATATTGAAAACGCGCTGGTAGAAAGGGCAGGGGTGGACCGCGACAGAGCCAGGCAAATTTCGCTTGTGGCTGAAGGCAATTACCACGAAGCACTTCAAATGTTGCAACATACGGATGCGGATTGGCAGGCCCTTTTGCGCCAATGGTTGAATGCTGCGATAAAAGGCACGCCTAAAATGCAGCAGGACTGGATTGCGGAAATGAACGACCTGGGCCGGGAAAAGCAAAAGCAATTTCTGAAATATTTCGTCAATCTACTGGAGCAGAGCCTGCGGGTGAGAATACTGGGGCCTGAAAGGTTGTCGCTGCCAGCAACTGAAATTGACTTTGCCCAGCGCCTGAATAAGATCGCTGGCATCAACCAGCAGGAGGCGCTGGTAAAGGAACTGGAACTCGCCAGTTACTATATTGAACGAAACGCCAATGGAAAAATGTTGTTTCAGGCACTTACCTTAAAGCTGCGCAGCATTGTGTTGGAGAAAACAATACTTTTACAGAATTCGTAGAAAGAGGCTGCGTTTTTTTTAGACGATGTTGACTTCTGCAATCAATATACCATTACAAAATACCGGATCCGGAAAATTGAAACGGGTGACAGCCAGGCCATTTTCTGAAATCCATGTAGGGAAGTAAATTTTTGTAACCACCAATCTGCTTCTGCAGGGTGTTGGTAACTCCAAAGTATCGTAAGGCTTTATTGAACATAATATATCCGGTCACAAACTGTAACCAGTAAATCTAAGGAATGGGTTATTCCTCAGAAATTACTTGCAGGGATGCAGCCCAAAATCAAAGGGCTCAATAAAGGTTCTGCTGTACAAGAGTGCGACGCCAATGCAGCTTCATAGTAGTACTGGCCCCTGGCTCAAAATCAACTTCCCCACGGTTTAATTTATTCAATCACCATTCCTTGTTTTCGCCGTTGGCGGAATAGGGGTCAAAAATTAATAGAATGGGATGTGGAAGTTGTGGTACCGCCAAAGACGGTAAACCAGGCGGTTGCAAAAGCAATGGCGGATGCAGTACCGGTGGTTGTAATCGGATGAATGTGCACGATTGGCTGGCCAACCTGCCTTTCAGCGATCCGGAGAGTAGTTGCAAAATTGTGGAAGTGAGTTTTAACCAGGGGAGCCGTAAGGAATTTTATCGCAACCCAACTTTTCAATATTATGAAAAAGGCGAGCTGGTAACCGTGGAAGGCACCAGCGGATTTGATGTGGGTGAGGTAAGTCTGAATGGTGAACTGGTGCGAATGCAACTGAAGAAACGCGGTGTATCTGAAGATGCAGCGGACATGAAAAGGATCCTGCGCCGTAGCGGCCCGTTGGATATTGAGAAATGCAAAGAAAGTAAATCACGTGAAAAAGAGGCGCTGGTGCGCAGCCGTGCCATGGCCCGCCAGCTCAATCTCCAAATGAAGTTGGCAGAGGTAGAGTTTCAGGCCGATGGCAAAAAAGCCACTTTTTATTATACAGCCGATGACCGCGTGGATTTCAGGGAACTGATACGCGTATTTGCCGGCGAGTTTAAGGTGAAGGTGGAAATGCGCCAGATCGGCGCCCGGCAGGAAGCCGGTAAGGTTGGTGGGATCGGAAGTTGCGGCCGCGAGCTTTGCTGCAGCACCTGGCTTACTGATTTTAAAAGTGTGAACACCCAGGCGGCCCGCTACCAGAACCTGAGCATTAACCAAACCAAATTAAGCGGTCAATGCGGCAGGCTCAAATGCTGTCTCAACTATGAGCTGGATACTTATCTCGATGCACTGAAAGCCTTTCCGGAAAATGCCGACGACCTGATGACTACCCGCGGAAAGGCCTACCTGGTGAAAAAAGATATTTTCAAAAATCTGATGTGGTACACCCTGCCAGACAGCAGCAAGCAATACCCGCTGGCCATTAGCCGGGTTAAAGAAATTAAGGAACAAAATGCCAAAGGCGTGGCGGTAGAAGAATTGCAGCCGGTGGAAATTGTGAGCAGCAAGCAGGTAGAAAAAGAGCCTGAATTTGTAGAGCTCGTAGGACAGATCTCATTGAAGAGCCTGGATAAGAATAGCCGCCGTGGCAATAACAACCGGCCGCCGCAAGGTTTCAACGACCGTCGCGATCCAAGAGATCGGGATGGCGGCAACCAGAACCGTAGCCCAAGACAGGGACCGCCAAAAGAGCAGCAGCAACAGCAAAAGCCACCGCAAGGTCAGCGTCCACCACAACAAGGTCAGCGTCCACCGCAAGGTCCACGTCCACCGCAGCAGGGACAAAGACCTCCGCAGCAAGGTCAGCGTCCGCCCCAGGGTCCAAAGCCACCGCAACAGCAGGGACAACGTCCTCCGCAAAACCAGCAGCGGCCGCCACAACAAAATCAACCCCGGAGCCCGCGGCCACCGCGTCAGCAGCCTCCAAAGGAGGGCGGGGATAATAATGGATAATTGATAATGAGGTTATGGATAATGGATAATGGTGGAGTACTTCCCGCAAACTTGGCTCTCCCTATTTTCCTACTCGCCACTCGTTACTCCCTACTCGCCCATTGCACCAACTATTTTATTGGGTGACATCATATTTAGCGTCGGCGCTTTATATTTGCCGCACCTAAAAAAAACAATATATGGAACGTACACAAAAAAGCCTTGGCAAATACTGGATCCTGTTTTTTCTTTCATTGGCATTGATGCTTTGGCTGCTTTGTATATCCCCGTACGGACAATGGTTCTGGCTGGTGTTGCCGATCGTGTGCACGACTTTTGTGCTGGCGATGGATTTACTATAGCTTTTCATAACACACAATATTATTGACCGGCATTTTCTTAATGAGAATGCCGTTTTTTTTGTCCAACAGGATGATACATCTTTCAATGTGCCCGGCAGTGTAAGTGGTCTCCGTTATTTTTACAACCATGGACAGAATACAACACCTGATCGCCTACCTGCACCTGCAGCCGCACCCTGAAGGTGGCTATTATGCAGAAACCTACCGGAGCACTGAAACCCTTCCCCGGGCGGCTTTGCCGGCGCGTTTTACCGGGAGCAGGAATTATAGCACCGCTATTTATTTTCTTATTCCTGCCGGCCAGTTCTCGGCTTTCCCCCGGATACGGGCGGATGAACTCTGGCATTTTTATGAAGGCGGGCCCTTGCACGTTTACGTCATAGATCCCGGCGGGAGCCTGCAGATCATCAGGCTGGGTGGCAATATAACAGATGGTGAAGTGTTTCAGGCAATAGTGCCAGCAGGCTGCTGGTTTGCCAGCCGACCCGCACCTGACACATCGTATTCATTGGTAGGCTGTACCGTAGCGCCGGGTTTTGATTTTGAAGATTTTGAAATGGCGGATGGTACCAAGTTGACAGCTAAGTACCCAAGTCATGCCGGGCTGATTGCTGAATTATGCAGGACCTAAAAAGCCCTTTCAAAATCAAAGGAGAATTGTAACAGGGGGAGAATCCACTATTGATTGAGGATCTTCAATGACACGCCGGCGCTTACCGTTACGGTTCCGGGTGGAATCACTTTTAGGCTTTTCACCTCCGTGTTGGCAGTAACTGTTACGGCATGTTTTACAATAACGTTTGTATTGGCATCAGGGATGCTTCCGTTGCACCAGGTCGCGGCAACACCCCAGGTCCCTGTTGCAGACGTACTGAATGTGTTTTGCAAAGCATTGATATTTTGCGTGCAAACTGGTTCCCAGAATACAATGCCGTTGTCGGTGGCAAGTAGTATTTTTTTACGAAGTGTATCTGTGCATATACCGCGTATATTGTTGGATGGGAGCCCATCGCTGGTGGTATATTTTTTATAGGATAAAGTATCTCCAAGCGCAAAACCCGCCTTGTACATCACCAATCCGTTATTGGTTCCAATGTAAACGTTACCGGCAGTATCGCCTGTGATGCCATTATTATTAAAAAACGGGACAGCCCCAAACAGAGATGTCGACTTAACCTTTGTCCATATTCCTGCATCCAGGACCATAAGGCCTTCATTGTTTACCGTAATCCACTTTTTGCCCTTTGCGTCAAAATAAATCGATTTGACAGCAAACTGGCCCGACAGCTTTCCATTGAAAACATTCGTGGTGTCGTATGCTCCAATAAAGGCATTTGTAACAGCATTGTGCCTGAGAATCTGGCTTTTTCCAAAGTTGGCATTTGCAAACGACCAGATTTCGGTGGCGTCGCCGCCGATATAAAAGGTACCTCCCCCATTTAACGCTACATCTACACCTGTTCGGATGGCGGAAAAGTTTGGTGAAGCGGGATTGAGACCACGACCAATACCCCCACTCCCTGAAACTCCACCGGTAATTTGGGCATAGTTAGCAGTCCAAACCACTGGCAAAAAGGTGGGACCGTTATAACGCGATGTATCTACATAAATACTCCTTGCATTACGGGATGGTAAACCGGCAAGTGCTCCGTAATAAGCATAGCCAGCAAATGAGGAATCAGGGAAATATAGCACACCGCCCGTATTAGCCTGTGCCCCCGTAAATCCGGACTGAGCAATCAAAATGCCGCCCTGCCTGTCGGCTTTCATATCCTGGTAGAAATTGTTTGAGTATGCCCCGAATTTTTCCCAGACAGTATCTTTTAGCCGGTACAGGCCAAGATTGGAAGTGCCAGCCCAAACGGTTCCATGTTTGCCAACACAAATAGTGTTGAATAAATTTGTTTCAAAGGCGGGGGTGTTGCATGTATTAAATAGTGTATTCTCCTTAGGTTTTTTTAATGCTTTGTTTTCTGGGTCAATAAGTTTACTCCTGTTTGGGGCATTTAGCAATGCTTCCAACATCCTCAGACACTGGTCATTCGTAAACATCGTCCTGCAATTATGCCTGGTATAATCCATGTGGTTTTGATACATTATACCCAGCGTCGGTATCGGCTGGCAAGCATCAAATACGGGCCCATTGGGACAGGTAGCACCCGATGACGCATCATCTTGTACAGGTGTGTCGATTACTCCATCATCTGTTGCGCAACCGGCCTCATCTCCCCAAATATGCCGTAAATTGAAATAGTGACCCACTTCATGAATAAGGGTCCTTCCAAGATTGAACCCTGGGAGCCCGCCAGGCCACGGCAGGGTTCTATAGTCTACAACCACGCCCTGCACATCCTCAGATATCCCCGGATAATCCGGCCAGTATGCATAACCAAATACATCGATCAGGCTACCAATCCATATATTAAGATATTTGGCACCCGGAGCATCCCATTTGTTGGTGCCGCCAGTTACAGATGACTTTATTTGGTCGTCAGAATAGGTGAGGGGAGATATTTTTCTTGTGATACCATTGGTATCGCAGCCTTCAGGTGAATATTTGGCTAAAACAAACTTAAAACTTGTTCTTCCTCTTTTACTATAAAATAAAGGCGCATTTGTCGAATCGCTGTTTCTTCCTTGGAAATTGACATTTAGCGTATCAATGGTCGCCTTGATTATTTGATCGGTAATGACTGATGGATCTGACAAGACAATGTGAAAGACTACTGGAATTTCATATTCTATATTATTAACGGAGGAAAGTTGCTGTCTTAATAGATCTATGTTTTTTTTTGTTTTCGCTTCCCGATCCAGAAAAGCCCTGTATAATGATGGGTTATTTTTTAGCAGGGGCCAGTTGATTGATATGCCGCATTCTCTTTTTTCAACCAACACAGGCTGGCCAATTATAACGCACACACTTAAAGAAAAAAAGAGAATAAGGAATATCTTTTTCATGAGTATTTTGAATGGTTTTACCGGTTGAATCTACAAAACTATCCCCACATTTTCCCGCATATCTAATAACTGGCTATATCATCCATAGGCTTCCTAGGCATGCAATATACATCGGGCAAGAATTTGTCCCTCTTGCAGTTTTGGCTCACCCTTTATTCAGGATGAATAGAGAAGATTATTTTCAGGATGGGATTTGAAAAATAAAGTAGGAAACTCAAGTGTAGTTCAAATGCGTTTGCCTTGCATCATATCCATCCGTTTTGTAAAGCAATATACACAGCCTCATGGGTGTTGTTACAAGCGGCTTTTTCAAGAATATGTTTCCGGTGGGTTTGTATGGTGCCTTCGCTGATATTCAGCAGGTAGGCTATTTCCTTGCTCAATAATCCTTTGTGGATCAGTTCCAGGATTTCAAGCTCCCTTTTGGTATAAGGATTCCCGGTTTGAGACGGCAAAGCATTGGTATCCTGGTGCTGGGTTCGTTGCCATTTATCTGCTGCCTGTTTGATGGTAATCTGCAATTGCGCATTGCTGAAGGGCTTTAGCAGATAAAAGTCAGGATTAGTAGCCAGCGCTCTTTGTACCGTAGCGTAATCGCCCATCGCGGTAATGTATATCAGCATATATGGGTGATGGGTACGGTGGATGTGCATCAGTTGAATGCCATCCAGCGGCTGCCCGAGATTGACATCACAGATCACCAGCCAGGGATTTTGATCCATATGTTGCTGAACCTGTTCCGGCCGCCCGGCATACAGCATCGGACCGAACTGCATCACTTCGAGGCAGGTAATGATATGCTCAGCCACCATTAGGTCGTCTTCGATCACCAGCACATGCGTTGTACCTGTTGCTAAGTAATGCTCCGGACCGCTTTTACTGGTAGTGCTTTTCACTGGCATCTGTCATCTCGTTTTTTTGGCCGGATCGAAATAGTCATGCCGTATCTTGTAATTCAATATTAAAACATGCGCCGCCATCATTTTTCCAGGTAAGACTGGCGTTGATTTGCTGACACATCAACTGGACCAACTTCATTCCAAAACTGGTGCGGCCCGCGTTGGTAATGTCGAATGAAGGTGAAAGCCCTTCTCCATTGTCTTTTACCTGCACCGTTAATAATTTCCCTTTCCGGTGGATCGCTACATGAACTTCCGGGTCGCCTGCATTGGCAGCTCCATGTTTAAACGCATTTAGCAGCAATTCGTTCGCAGCCAGTCCGAGGGGCAATGCTTTATCTACATCCAGCATCGGGTTGTCCATTCTTATGTTGGTGCGAACTGCATCCGGACCATGCCCAAAACTGGAGGCTACGGCATGGGCAAGTCGTTGCATATAGGTTTCTATATTGATCGAATTTATTTCGTCGTGCAGGTACAGGTCCTGGTGTATCAGACCCATGGCCTCCACCCGCCGCTGGCTTTCCAGTACTGCAAGCTTGCCTTCTTCGTCGCTTAGCTTAAATGCCTGTACACCTAGTACGCTGCTCATCAGTTGCATATTGTTTTTCACCCTGTGGTGCAATTCCCGAATCAATGTCACGATTTTTTTATTTTTCTGCATCAGCACTTCAGCCATCTTTTTTTTGCGTAGGTAGCTTACCAGCAGTAAGCCAGAAAAAACAACCGCCAGAAGCAGGCCGGCAGTTAACGCCCAACTCTTATAACGTTGTTCTTTAATGGTCAAATCCTGTATTTCTTTTTCTTGCGAAGCTAATGCGAGTTTCGTATCACGGCTTTCTATTTCGTAACTGCTTTGTTTTTTTAGCATGCTTAAGGCCTCATCTTCAGTCATCATTGTGTCGCGGACGCTAATGTATTGCGACATGTATTTATTGGCTTGGTCCATATTGCCGGTAGCAGTGTAGTACTCACCCAGGTTATGGCGTATATATTGATTTAGTTTCACATCTCCTTTATAGGCAAGGTTAAGCGACTGTAGCAGGTATTGTTCTGCTTCTTTATACTTTTTTATTTTACCCGCGGCACGACCCATGTTATTAAGTGTAGCAGCTATATCATTTTGCGATCCTAATTTCTGGCGTATTTCCAGCGCCGCCTTCAGCTCGGTGAGTGCGCTGTCGTATATGCCTTTATCGCTCAGCATATTACCGATATTGTTTCTCACCATGCCCTGCCCCGGTAGGTCATTTAGCTGTGCGTAGAGCGGAATTGCCTGCCGGTAAAGGCTTACAGCGCTATCGAATTTTTTTTGGCGGGCATAAAGATTGCCAATATTGTTTAATATGAGTGCCTGGCTTTGCACGTACTTATATTGTTTCGACAGGGTCATTGCCTTTTGATAGTATTCCATGGCCAGGTTATATTCGCCTGTTTGATTGTATAGGGTTGCCAGGTTAGTATAGCTTTGCAAAAGGCCCCGATAGTCTTTCCCATTTTCTTTAATGCGGATGCTTTGCAGGTGGTTGTCAACGGCTTCATCGTAGCGGCCCAGTTTTACCAGTGTATTGGCCCTGTTCATCAATAGCAGCGAGAGTTGCGGTTGATTTTTTGAAGCACCCGCTATTGAAATGCCTTCATCATTATACACCAGGCTCTGGCTGTATTCACCCGTTTTCTGGTGGATGATGGCCATCCGGTTCAACGCGTCGCTGAGATCGGCGTGGAGGTTGTTTTTTCGAATGATCTCCAGGCTTTCTGTAAAATATTCTTTGGCGGCGGCCAGGTTTCCCAGGATATCGTTATTGCGGCCTAACTGTCCCAGGCCGATGGCTTTACCCCTTTGGTAATTTATTTTGTCTGCGAGCGTAATGGCCGTGCTATCCATCTGCATCGCCTGGACCACTTTGGTGTCTCGGCTAAATATCGACGACAACATATTGTACGCATCTACCTGCCCTTCTTCCGCTTTCATTTTTAGGTATAAACCCAGGGCCTCCTGAGCATCTGTAAAAGCTTTTTGAGGTTCAAGCGCTATTAACTGCCTGCTGCGTTGCAAGAGCATCCGTGCTTTATTGCCCTCGTCGCCTGCATTTTTTATTGCCAGGTCTAAACTATCGTTATGATAAGGCTGTGCGTTGATACCAATAACCAGCAAAATGTTGAACGAAAAAAGCAGGATTTTGACCATAAAATTTCTTCTGAATAAACGATTGGTAGTCTGCAAAATAACCGCTTTTGTGAGATCTGAAATTAGGGCTTGTTTTAGTTTGGGGCCCATTTAATTTGAAAGCACCAGCTTGAACTACGCAGCCTAAAATAACCCATCACACAAGAGTCAGGAAGCAAGAAGGCCTTCAGATGCTTTTTTACAAAGACACAGCAGACCTTGCATACAGAATTGTAATAGTGATCAGTGGCAGGAAGAGTGGCCTGTTTTAAAGAGGATGGTCAATCGAAATGCTGACGCTTCCCCATTCAAAAGCGAATGCCGACAGCAACAGGAATAGGAATAGGAATGGCAGTTCGTTAATC
This sequence comes from Chitinophagaceae bacterium, assembly GCA_039925965.1. Classification (GTDB taxonomy): domain Bacteria; phylum Bacteroidota; class Bacteroidia; order Chitinophagales; family Chitinophagaceae; genus JAZKFT01. The sequence goes on along the minus strand of JBDSXW010000001.1, from coordinate 13,182 downwards.
AGGAACGGGTCATTTGTCCGAGCCATAAAATATTCTTTAACCTTTGTTATGATGATGGGGACGACGCAGGTGGGTGTCAGGAAACCAATGACTATAAAAAGCCACCAGCCGGCTCAGCGAAAATGACAAGAATGGGGGATAGTTTGGTTGCAATGTCAATATAGTTTTTATATATGCGGAGGGTCACACACGGGCGTAACTTTATGCTTCCGTGCCGGCTTTCATATTTTCAACATTTTTCTCTACATCCCTTTCGATCAGTTTATTTATGAACAGGTTCATAATGTTCATTGGGAATTTTGACTTGCCGATGAAAATATCGCTCAGTTTTGTCTGGCCATTGCCAACCGTAGTTACGGTGTTGTTTGCGTAATTGGTGGCTTTAAAATGGTTCTTAAATCGGAGTTCCATTTCTATGCTTTCAACATCTTTCAGCTTGATGATTTCCTGCGTACTCAAGCCCATATTTTTATCACCGCCTTCCCGGGTGGAACTAGCGCCAACAGTGCTATCCACACGCTTATACACCAATTTTATATTGGAATCCCTCATCACCCAAACGCCTTATTGTTCCTGGTTTTTCAGGATTTTCATATAATCAATAACGGTTTTTTTGGGTTAGTTGATCACAACGGCTTTCTCCACAATATATTTTCTTTCGGTAAAGATTGAAGCTCACAAAGAAGGGCTTCGAAACCACCCTAAAAACATCACTGAAGTGATGTATGAAGCATGCTATTCCGATACGAAAGCGTTTAGGCCCGTGTTCAAAAAGATCACTGGTTTGTCGCAGCTAGGTTATAGTAATAAATACAATAAAAATGCCTTAGTACAGACCAGCTGATATCGGCCGCCAAAACGGAGGCGATCTTATGCCCGATCGCTACCTATTCCGCAACGGCAGTTTAATAAAGAAAATAGTCCCGTTGCCGAGTTCCGTTTCAAACCATATTTCCCCATCAGATTTTTCTACTATATCCCGACAAATTGCAAGCCCCAGGCCAGTTCCGGAAGTCTTGGTTGTAAAATTCGGAGTGAATATATGGTCATGCAATTCATATGGAATACCACTGCCCTTATCCGCGATGCTGATAATAACCTGGGCATTTGAAGAGCGTTCGCCAATGGTGATATCGATGCTGGGTTTATCGGCTGATGCTTCGCAGGCATTTTGCAACAGGTTAGTGAAGAGACGGTTTATCTGAGTTTTATCCGCTTCAATAAAAAGGGGTTTCCCAATCAGGTTCCAATGTATATACGCATTCCGGTTTTTCTCATACAACGATACTACCTGTTGGAGTACTTCATGCAGATCGAAGATTTCTTTCTTTGCTAAATCTATCTGGGCAAACTGGGAGAAATCGGAAGCAATGCGTGACAAGTGGTTAATTTGTTCCACGAGTGTGGTAGCTACCTGGCCAGCGAGTTCTTTTACGTTGGGCATATTATTATCGATCGCCCGCTGCAGGTATTGCAGGCTAAGCTTCATTGGCGTTAAAGGATTCTTTATTTCGTGAGCTACTTGCTTCGCCATCTCACGCCACGCGCTTTCGCGTTCGCTCCGGGCCAGTTTTTTAGCACTTTCGTCCAGGGCGGCAATCATCTTATTGTATTGCATGATAAGTGAACCTATCTCATCATCCCGGTCCCAGCTAATGGGTTCATTATTTTTACCAAGGGCTACAGCCTTCATTTTTTCGGCGATAATGGCAAATGAAGAAGTAATATTGTTGGCTATAAAAAATGCGATAATCCCTGCCAGTAAAAAAATGAATGCATTGAAATTGATCAGTACCACCAGGAAGTTGGAGATCTCCTGGTTAAGATCATTTTGGGAAGAGAAATAGGGAATATTGAGAAATCCAATCGTTTTGCCGGCCGAACTTCTCACCGGCAGATAGATACTGGAATATTGCAATGTTCCAATAGACTCTGTCTGCAGGAACTGTGCCTTTTTTTTAATGCGAAGATTATAATAGGCCTTTTCATTCATCTTTCTGGAGATGATGGCCCGGTCGTAAATAATGGACTGTGATGCAGCTACTAAATCTCCTGTGATATTAAAAAGATTTACATCCACATTTTGTAACTCAGCCACCCGCTTAATAGATGCAACAAGGGAATCCCTGGCCGCTTCACTACTGATAAGGCTGCCACCTGGCAAAATCTGCTCGAGCTTTGAATGCTTTTGAAGGTCCTCATTGACCAGTGTAATTGCCTTGGTGAGGCGGTTGGTGTTATTTTGATGGAAGCGATAGATAAAAAATTTAATCGTTACAAATCCAATTACGACAAACGATATAAAACAGACCAGCAAGATGGTTCCGTGTATCTTACGGTTAATGGAAAGTTTGCCAATGTTGAACCCGCCATTCTTTAGCCGGTCTTTCCGGGTAAAGAAATTAACCAATAGTCTTTCAAAAAAAGTAAGCAGGATAAACGTTCCGAACAGGTAAGCAAACAGGGTGATGCCATCTGTAAGCAGACTGCCAGAACGAATTATCACAACCGTTCTGTCATTGCCGGCATTAAACCATAGTTCGTCGGCACCCCCGTTTGTTCTATGATCGGTTTGTGATTTAGGATGTTGCGACTTGTCGATATTAGTGGTAAATGGGTAGTCTTCATTGGTGGCCACCAGTATGTCCCTGTCATATACCGCGTAACTGTTATTGGCTGTGTAATCGCGGTTGTTTTCCTGCAATTGTTTTAATAGTTCAGGCACCAGCGCATCCCGTTTCAAGGGTGTGGGTGTACTGGTAATAAAAAGCCATCCCCGGGCGGTGCCACCAGGTATACCCAGCGGCTTGCGGACGAAATAAGTAAATTCCTCAAATGTTTTTTCATAGTAATAAACAAAATCATATTTACTGATTTTCTTTGCCTCTTGGTCGGTAATCGTGTTGAGGGTCTCAAAAGAAGTAGAGTCTTTATTAAGAATGGGGTTGCCGCTGGCATCAAAGAGGTACATATTCGTCACATATCGGGTCAGGTACTCAGAAAAATAGTCGTGCTGTATTTTTGAGAGAATAAAGTGATTATATGTCGAGTCGTATAACAAGTTAAAATCGGCCCCCATATTTTTTACAACGGTGCTGGAAATGGCCAGGTTTAGTAATTGTTCTGCTGTGGGATCGGACTGGAGGCCGAGCTTTCGTGCCATCCTTTCTCTTTGCTCCAGCTCTTTGGTGCTATTTTGACTCATCACAAGCAGCATGGCACTCAGAGCATACCAGATGATCCAGAATAAAAAGTTAGCCGATGGCGCAATTTTTTGTGCAAATTTTTGCGGGATAATATCTTCCCATAAAAAGCAAATAAGAATCCACGCCAGCACAAATAACATTAGGTTGGTATTGAGCCAGTGAGCAATTGCCGAAATAGTCAGAAAGATTAAACCCGCAACGGCAATGATAAAAAACTTATGAAGTTTTTTAAAAGGCCATAGCCGGATAAATATGCTGTTGGCTGTCTGCAGGAAAACATAGTGAATAACGGCCATGAAATATAGGCAGATCATGGCCAGGAGTGTGTTCCATCCAAGACTGAAAAAATTAGATACGTCAAAAGATAAGGCCGGGTGAAGAATTAACTGGCGGATCACTTCCGCGAAGAAAAAGGTAAACAAAAGTTGCCCGATAATAACAGCCACAGCTATGACCCGTCGCAATTGAAATGAAAATTTTTCGAGACCTGGTATCCAGTACGATTCATGTTTTCTTAAGAAATACAGGATCCATAGCATGGTCAGCATATTTAACAACAGATCGCCCAGTGAGGGGAAAAACAATGAATGACTGCCGGATACTCCCTGAAATAAACTGATGTCGCTGAAATTAACCGGGATATTGAACAAAAGGATGCCTGCCCTGATTAATACGGCACCCAACACGATGCAGCCCAGGGCTTGCTTGAACCGTTTATTTTCAATATAGACGGCAGCAGTGCGTTGAAAGAAAACGATCAGGAAAACGGTAGCAATAATCTCAACAAAAAGGGAAGGCCAGTTGAATACTTCTATCGGCTTGTTGCCTATTTTCTGCAGGTAAAAAATAGGTTTGTTATTGGCTGATTTTACAGGATAATCTGTCTCTTTAGGAACAATATCGATATATTTTTCAAGGCCGGCAAAGCCAGGGTAACGGGGTGCAAGATATTCGTTGGCAATAAAATACTGCCGCTTTAATGGAGTAACCTGAACCGCTATGATATCGGACGCAGCGATTTTATGAACAGAAAGCAGGAATAGACTGTTAGCGTAAGTGATGAGCCTTGTGGTATCGGTGTAGGGCACGTCACTTGCCGGAAGTATCACTTCTGAATTGCTCCAGTATAACAACTGTATCCCTTCAGGATCATCCTCATACAAGTAGTAAAAAGACTCTTTATCAAGGGCTGGATCAAAGCTCAGTTGCTCAATACTAAATGTAGCAAGGTGCCGTACCAGGGCTGTATCCTTACAAATCGCATCAAATTTTCCGAGCTGGTTATGAATCTTTTTTTCAAAAGAGGCGGCTATTGAGGGTAGCGTTGAAAACTTTGACCAATAGTTATTAAAAACAAAAGTGAGTGTGTATACCCATGCTGCCGCAATCAGCCACCACCTATTTTTAAAAATTATTTTCTTCATAGTTAATCAATCGTGAGTGGATATTGGTGAGTGGCGAGTGGGCTGTGAATATTGAGTTCTGACTGCTGAGTAAGTAGCTGTTCTGCTTTGTTCTAATTCTAATCAGCTAGTCACCAAGTCAACTAATAGACAAGTCATCTATCCCCAGTTACCCAAGCACTATCTTCGCTTCGTTCCATAATGCATCCATTTGTTCCAAGGTTATAGAAGCCAGGTGCAATGATCGTTCCAATGCGATTTTTTCCATAAACCGGAAACGACGGATAAACTTTCGGTTGGTGTTTTCCAACGAGGTATCAGGGTCAACATTGATGAAACGGGCATAGTTAACAAGGCTGAATAGTACATCGCCCATTTCATCTTCCATGGCAGCCTGGCTACCAGACTGTATCGCTTCTTTCAATTCTTGAATTTCTTCTTCCACTTTTTCCCATACAGGTTCGATGGCTGGCCAGTCGAAACCAATTTTAGCAGCCTTCTCCTGGATTCGCGAAGCTTTAATAAGCGACGAAAGCGAAACAGGAACGCCTTCAAGCACACTTTTCTTTCCTTCCCGCATTTTTAGCTGTTCCCAATTTTTTTTAACATCGTCCTCATTGTTCACCTTCGTGTCTGCATAAATATGAGGATGCCGGTATACCAGTTTATCGCAGATGCCATTGAGTACTTCTTCGATGCTAAACTGCTTTTCTTCTTTTCCGATTCTTGCGTAGAACGCGATATGTAGCAGCAGATCTCCGAGTTCTTCTTTGATGCCTTTCCAGTCTTTGTTCATGATGGCATCGGTGAGCTCGAATAGCTCCTCGATAGTGAGTGGCCGGAGTGTATCGATAGTTTGTTTTTTATCCCATGGGCACTGTTCCCGAAGTTCGTCCATAATGGTAAGTAGTCTTTGAAATGCTTGCTGGGCCTGAATATTTTCCATGAAGTACTATACTTTAAAAAAGGTAAGCAATAAAAATCCCAAGGTAATGAAACTAGTTAAAGTGCCGGCGATAAGGCAGAGCAATATGAATTTCAGAACCGTTTTCGCCCGGCCCTGGCCGTAAAAATTATGCATGCTTTTATAGAGATAAAATAATATATATATCACACAACCGATGCTCAGGTATTTAAAAAAAATCCAGCCGGTAGCATTTTGCAAGTTTTGTAGCAGCAGTAAAACAAGCATAATAATAAATACCGCAATAAAGTGGTAGATACTAAATACCCCATGATCCGTGTAGAAAAATTCCTTACGGCGGGCATATAATGCATGAAGCACCAACGCAAACAACGGCAAAGAGACGAAGAGCATTTGCGGTAAACTATGTAAAAATTTTTCTTTAAAAACTTCCACTACCTCGCCCCGGTTATAGCGGTATTTATTGTTAAGTCCTATTTGTTTTTCAGCGACAATCCTGGTAAGCCATCCGTCTCTTTGCGCTTCGGGCAGCGAAGCCTGGTAGTGCTCGTAAGACTCAGTTGATCTTACGGAATCCGGGTAGCCGTATCTAATATTAACTCCGGAGGAATTGGCTTCTATGGAATCTTTTATGTTGTAAAGAGTAGGCTTTTTCTCTACCATTGTGTCGGCCTTATTGCTTTTATTGGTGGGGTCCGAACTCTTTTCTCTAGTTTTTTTTTCTTTTGATGCCTGACTGGTAGAGTCAATGAACTCATTTTCAGCCTTATATTTTTCTTGTTGCCCGGTTAACGCAACAAGGGCTGCAGAATCCTTTATAACCATCTTCAATGAATCGATATCATCGATTTTTTTCTCGTTGGCGATTCTTCTGGCAGCATCGCCAACCGGGGCCAGTTCGCCGCCGCTGGTAATCATAAAGAAGATCAGGAAGAAAACGGCAGATGTAAATACGTACATCCGGATGGGGTGCAGGTAGCTTGACCTTTTGCCCCTTAAATATTCTCGCGGCAGGAAGCCTGGCTTTATGAGGAGCAGTTTGGTTGTAGTGAAGAACTTGCCGTCAAAATGGGTAATATCGTTAAAAAAGTGCATTACCAGGTGCCAGAAAGTTTCCTTTGCGGGTATATTTTCCTGCCCGCATACCTGGCAGTACCTGCCAGCCACCCGGGCATTACAGTTGAGACAGTTTTTTTCTTTTCTTTCACTAAAATGCGACACAACAGGGTTGTTTTTTTTGTTAAAAAAGTAAAGAAATGGCGTGCCCTACATACAAAAAAGCCATCTTGCTTCGTCTTGTGAATATCCATTTAATTTTGAACCCCAAAAGAAGTATGTATAAACTGTGTAGCCTGTTGTGTTTTTTTGTTGTAACCCAAGCTGGGGCGCAATATTACTACAACGATATTTTAGGAAACCAGGAGGCAAAGGACAATTTCCTGCTGTTAAAGAAAAACAATATCAAAAAAGTCACTGTTACAAGCACCGCCCCCGACGGAATGCCCGTTGAAGGGCTCGCCATTTTACAGGAGATCAACGCCCGCAAAAACCAGATGACCACCAGTACCCACAATGAGCTGAACCCGACTTCCATCCTGTTAACCCAATACCTGACAAACGGCTTGCCAGCCAGCACGACCGACAGCACTGAGGCGGCTGTTTCGGCTACTATTTATACCTATAGTGATGATGGTGTAGGGAACTTATTGTCCATTACATCGAAAACACATGAACCGGAGCAAAGTGCGATAAAATTCATGGAGCAGCGACAATATACTTTTAATGGCATGAAGCCCAGTTCTATGCTGCGTGTCAAAAATGGAAAAGATAGCCTGCAGGTGCAGTTTGTAAACGAAGAGCATGGCTGGATAGGCGAGGAGCGCTGGACGGAAAAGGGAAAAGCCACCGAAACGTATTTTTACTATTACGATGTAAAGGGCAACTTAACCGACATAGCAAGGTTTAATAAAAAAGCGAACCGTTTACTCCCCGATTATACTTTTGAATATGATGCCACCGGTCGTATCACCATCATGAATTCGTTTGTAAACGGCACGAACCAATACAGGATCTGGCGATATACCTATGACGGCCGCGGTCTGAAAACCAAAGAGGTCGTCTTTAATAACAAAGCAAAAGAATCGGAGGGGAAAGTTGTATATAGTTACGAATAAGGGTGGGCGTGGCGAATCGTAAGGCCTGAGATATATGACTTTAATGGTGAGTGCGTTGAATGAAAGTATGGTGCAGGCGGCAGTTTGACTTTGAAACACTATGTCAATCATTCATCCTACAGCAATGAGCGGACCTTTTCCGTGGTCAATTTAAGCCATCTTCACAATTCGAAACCTTCTTTTCATTTACCTGTACTGTCTACCATTGCTCAAGACCGCAAACTTCCGATGCAGCACTATCTCGTTACGTCAGCACCAAACTAGCGATCAGCAACACCACTACGCAGCCAAACATAATCGACAGACTGAAAATTCTCGCCTGTTGTAATGGAGCAATATACCTGAATTTCAGTTTTTCTTTTAGTAACCACAAAAAATTGATCAATGCTCCTAGGGCCAGCGCGGCTGCAGCCGAATACCAATAATAATACCTGATAGTGGTTTCGTGATTGCTTAGCAGGTGCTTATCCCGCTCATTGGTACCGTCGTATTCCAGCACCCTAATGAGGTCGTCGAAGTTATACCACATTAAAACGGCAAAAAGGGCAAGACCTGCCGAGAAACAGATCAATGCCCTTCCGAAAAATGAGGTGCGAAAAATAAACGCCCGAAAAATAACAATGAGCAAAAAAGCAGCAATCCCATATTTCAGCCACATTTCATAATTCGATAGGTCAACATTCATCAGGTGCTAAAATTTAGCCCCAAATGTAAGCATCACATTACCTTTTGTGTTTTTGCCTTCAGCGAAAGTATTTGGCCGGTCGGTAAGATAGTATGGGATATGGGTATCTCTCATGATGGAGTGCACATACGTAAGGTCTACAAAAATACCCTTGTTCCGATACCCCAGGCCGCCACTCAACAGCATCCGGTTGTTTTTCAACAACTCTTTGTCCTTGTAAGGATTGCCATAGTAAGCAAACCCGGCGCGGGCCATAACTGTAGTAAACTTTACTTCACCTCCCATTCTGAAATTGAAAGTACCCTTATAGCGATCATCAATCGCATTATTGACAGATTTGTAATAAGTCTGGTCTGCATCAGATCCGCCTTGCGTTATATCATACTGAGTGCCCCGGTGTGGCAGGTATTCGGCATCGACGGTAATAAAAGCTTTTTGTCTTTTTACATCGCTCACTTCATTAAACACATAAGAACCACTGATCAACGCTTTCCAGGGAGTGGTCATGGTGTATTTAAATACGCCGGGATTGCCACTATTAAGGTTGTCGCTGCTTTCAGTTAGCGTGCCTTTATACCCTTCAGTATTTGTGGTCAAACTGCTCCGGATCTTGTCCTCCATGTTTGCAAATGTGGGCGTGTGAATAGCGATACCAAGGCGTATTTTCTCTATGGGCTTGTAAATAAGACCCATCTTTAGGTTTACACCAACACCGTGGCTTTCGTACGTTTCGTGGTATTTAAACGACGCGAAGGAATCGGTCGTACTGGTACTTAAAGAGGTCTCTGAATAATCCTGGGTACGCATGTAGTTATAAATGGGAATACCAACGCTGCCACCCAGGTATAATTTATCGGCAGCATTCGTTGCAAAGCCTAATGCGATTTCATGCACACCACCCTTCGTGTCCAGTGTGTTTTCCTGGGTGATACCCTTACTGATGGGAACAAAGCTTTGGTAGCCTGTCTGCTGCCCATTTTTAAATTCTGCGTCTATTAAATAGGTACGGAAAGCGAGGGTACTTCCGTAAATATAATCGGTCAGGGCACGGAAAGTATCAACTTTGTTTTTTACAAGTTCTTCCAGGTATTGCTCACTCCAGCTACTTACGTTATTTACACCCTTATAATGAACGTAATTATTAAAGTTGGCAGTTTGGTTAATGGACAATGAAAACGCATTGCTTTTCTTTTTATTCCAGCGGTCGCCCCAGCCAATTACCACACCGCTGGTGCCGTAGGTAAAATTGTTCTTTTTATCATTCTGATTGGTACCCCTGAAATCGAACTTATTATTGATGAAGTTAAAGCCCGGGCTTACTATCCACTCATTGGTTTTATAAAATCCAAGCCCGGCGGGGTTTACATGAGCTGCGGTAATATCGCCGCCCAATGATCCCATAGCACCGCCGATGGCCATATTTCGGGCTGTTCCCTGCGGGATCTGATAGGATTGACGGATCGCATCAACCGGTGTCTGTCCTAAAGCCGCTGATGATGAAAAAAGTAAAATTGGTAGTAAATGACGGCGCATAAGGAAGTATTTTCTGGAAAATAATTAAGAATCTGGTTATGGTTTGGGCAATAAAAAAACCTGTGAGATAATTATAGTTGACCGATTAGCTGCAAAAGAGTGATGCAAAGCGGGCTGCTACAAATACCGAATGATAGATCATCCACACAGGTTCTTATTATTTATACTATGGGTTACCACCTCCGCCCCTTCCAGTACCGGTACTGGAACCGGTGCTGGTGCGACCACTACTACTGTTACTGCTGGAGGAACTGTTGGAAGAGGAATTACTGCTACCACTATTATCGAATGTTCTCACCGGCCTGCTGTAGGTATCGGAATTAGTGGTGTTGCTATTGCTATTGCCACCAAAGACTGATTTTAGCAGGTTCCCAAAACTATTTCCCTGGTTGTTAGTCCCCTTGCCATTGCTATAGCTGTTATTGGCGTTGCTGTAGGTATGGTTGGTATAACCACTCATGTAAGGTTTGGGACCGGTATTACTTCTTGGTGTTTTTACATAAGCAATGGGATAGCCGTAACCATAACCCCAACCGCTGTTGTAACCGTAATAATTATTGCTCCGGTTCCAGCTGCTCCAGCTATCCCAGCCGCCGTAATTCCAGGTATTGTAAGCGCTCCAGTTATTATTGCATTTGCAGCTGCAGTCGTAACTATACCAGTAATCCCTGTCATCAATCGCCTTCCATTGACGACGGTTTTGCACCTTCATGCGCAAGTAGTTATCGTCGGCTTTTGAATAGGTATAGTCTTCTTGTCTTTTTTCTTCTTTTTTTACCTCGGTGTTTACCTGGCGTGCAGGACTGTAATAAACATCGTCAGGCGTCTGACCAGTTTTATAGACTGATGAACAGCTTGCCAGCAGTGCAACAGCGAGGGTTCCGGAGAAGAGTATTCGTAGTGACATGGCAGAATGGTTTTTGAAAAATTGATGAAATAAAGTTAGTCATTAAATATTGGTTGCCGGCTGCAAAGGTTTTATTATGACAGTTATTACACAAATCTTGCTGTTAAAGAATGGCTAAAAGGTGCTCCGTTAAAGGAGTGTCATTATGCCGGCAGTTATAGGTGGACCATTAAACTTAATGGTATATAGGTAAGTTGGAAGGGCGGGTTTAACGATTTACAAGTTTTCGTCGGGATCAGAATTTATGATATAAAATTGTTGGCGACCACTGGATGTCAAACCAGTATTTCCCATCCATCCAATTGATAATCAAGACCTAAAATAAATTCGCCTGGAAGGCTAATTTATATATTTTTGCACGTAATTTAACAACTTACGACGATTCTGGTAATGAAATCAAAAATTTATGGGGCAGTAATTACCGAAGCTAACCTAAACTATGGGGGACGCGTGACAGTCGATGGAAATTAAATGGATGAAGTATGGCTGATTGAGAATAAAAAGGTAATCGCGATAGACATAATGGCATTCGTCTTAAAACTTAATTATTCGCGGTGAGCGTGGAAAAAGAATGATCTGCCTGAACGATGCAGCCTCCAGATTTGTGAATCATCTGGTTGTTTGATATCATGTGTTGTTGAGGAAGCCAAAAACTGGACGAAAAAAGTGTGCTGTCAGAAGGAAAATAGTCAATTGTAACTCGGTCTTTCAAAAAGATAAAAATAAATGGAGGAGCGTACTTCTAAATGTACGTTCCTTTTTTTTGATATAATGGCTATATTAATGAAGCCCATTCCTGTATTAGTTATAACAGATAGTCTGAAACTTGGTGGCACTGAGTCGGTGGCTGTAAACATAGCGAACGATTTAAGCGAAGATCCCCGGTTTGAGGTGTTTTTAGTTTGCAGCCGGGCTGAGGGAGAACTGCTGGACCGTATTAAGCCCGGAGTTGTATACTTTAATTTACAGAAGAAAAGGCAATTGGACTTAAAAGCCATCTGGCGCCTTCATAGATTTATAAAAAAACATCGGATAGAGATTGTGCATGCGCATAGTACTTCGATGTACTTTCCGGTACTGATAAAATTGTTTCACCATTATAAACTGGTGTGGCACGATCATTTTGGGCTGGTATTACCACCTTCAGGCAAGCGCTTTTATCCCTATATTTCGGTGTCTCCCTTTTTTGATTTTGCGATTGCGGTAAATGAACAATTATTGAAGAGTAACCGCAAATACCTCCATGTAAAGCCCGAAAACCAAATATTTCTCCCCAACTATTCAGTTAGGATCGAATCTACAACGCCGCCCCCACTGGCTGGAGATAAGAACTCACGGGTTGTTTGCCTGGCTAATATAAGACCTCAGAAGGATCACCTCAACCTGATGGCAGCATTTAAAATGGTGTTGGAGGAAATACCGGAGGCGACGTTATACTGCGTGGGCGTGTGTGCCGCGGACGAATACGAGCAATCCGTTAGAACCTATGTAAAAGAGAATGCCCTAGAGAACCATGTTTTCTTAACAGGCGCTGTTGCTAACCCTTTCGATTACTTATCACAGTGCAGTGTTGGAGTGCTTTCGTCGGAATCGGAAGGCATGCCTTTGAGTCTTATAGAATATGGATTGGCATCCCTTCCCGTAGTGTGCACCGATGTGGGTGAATGCGCTGTGGTTTTAGCTCAGGGGAAAAATGGGATTTTAGTTCCGCGACATGATGCGGAAGCGCTCGCACAAGGAATTAAATCTTTGATAAACGACAGGCAGACTGCCACACAATATGCAGTATCGTTCAAAGCCTTTATAGCAGCCCACTACTCAAAAGAAGCCATCATTGAAAAGCTTACCACCATTTATTTGAAGCTGTTGAATAAGCTATAACCAGATAGCGATTTTGCGGGTAACTTATTCGCTATTTGTAGGCACATCCCCTTTCAGCCCGTTAAAATCCGCTTCCTCACCAGCCAGGTAATTTCTGAAAGTAGTTTCCAGGTCGTTTTGGTTTTTATTGTACACCAATCCTTCCAGAACAATATCAAAGGCAGCGGCAAATGACAGTTTTATAGCTGGCATATCTAATAATACCGGGGTTTCATTTTTGCTACCTGCCGTCAGTAGATTTTTAATGGGTTGCTTATTTCTACTTTGACATGTCATGATGAGTCTTTTTTAATTTTTCTCTGCTCATGCCTCTTTTGGATTTGCTCCATTAGCTCCTGTTTTGTGGCCCCTTTTTTGGGATAAATATTTAGCATAATTTCCCTGACGTCATACGCACTTAGTAATGGCAACTTGTCTTTAAACAGCATTTTTTCACTTAATATAAAATGCATGGCCATCATTACCATC